>DASWWP010000216.1:0-15854 GCA_036405915.1 Pseudomonadales bacterium | reverse complement strand
GTGCACGTAATGCTCACGCAGATCGCCCAAACGGCCGTGTGCAACCGGCATCACACGCTCGAACAGCAGTTGTGCCGCTGGCTGCTGCTGTCTCTCGACAGGCTGCCGTCGGATGAGCTCGCCATGACGCAGGAGCTGATTGCGAACATGCTTGGTGTGCGCCGCGAGGGCGTTACGACGGCTGCCGGCAAGCTGCAGAAACTGGGCGTCATCAAGTACGCACGTGGGCACATTTCAGTGCTCGATCGTGAAAAACTGCAGGAATTGAGCTGCGAGTGCTACGGCGCCGTAAAAGACGAAATCGAGCGTCTCGGCTGCAGCGACGCCGCGCCGCCCGCAGGACAGTCCAAGGAATCAGCACGCTGGCAACGGCTACGTCGCTGACGCGCTGCCGGGGTTCAGGCCTGGCAGGGCATCAGATGCGCGGCTGGCACTGGCGCAGGAATGCGTCCACCTTGCGCCACGCCTCTCCATCCGCCAGGTCGTAGTGCATCTCGAGCAAGGTGGCGAGCTTGCGGGGATCGCCGCCGCTGAAGGCGAGATCATTGTAGGGAACCTTGCTCCATTCGGAATGCGCGGCCTCGACGCAACGCAACCATACCGCACGCCATTCGGGAGAGTTCTGGTTGATAGCCGATTTCGCGTACCTGTCGGGAGGCGCGTCGGACCCATCGGCCCCGCTGGTGTTTGTCATGCGGTGACTCCTTGAAGCGATAATGCCCAGCCACCTCCGTGTGGCGCGTGGTAGTACGACGGGCTTACGGCCGCGTACCGCGGGTGCGCACATTAACAGCCCAAACTGCCGAGCTCTGTTCGATAACACACTTAAGCGCGGTGCCGGCTTCGCTTGGATTCATCAACCGCCGATTGCCGCCAGCGACTGGCGCCACGTCGGCGCCTGGCTCGATGAAGGAAAGTCTCGCAGCAACGTTCGCAACGTGCCTTGCGCCTTCGCGTTGTTGCCTGTCTTGATGTACAGGGCCGCGAGATTCGACGACACCGCTTCGCGATTCGCGCTGTTGGGCGCCATCTCGAGCAGCTTTTCGTAGGTCGCGATCGCCTTCGCTTCGTTACCTGACTGGATGTAAAGGATCGCGAGGTTGTTGTAGTCATCTTCGGGCGCGAGCGCGCCTGCGAGCTCTACGCGGCGCTCCATGTACGGCAGCCCTTCGACGGCACGGCCCGTCTGGCCATAGGCGTATGCGATGCGGAACAGGATTTCGGTGTCATCCTGCTTCAGGTCATTGGCGATCAGCAGGTGCTCGAGGGCCTTGTCCCAGTCGCGCTGCTGCAGGTACAGCTCGGCGAGTAACTTCGTCGTCGCGAGCCGGTCGGCATCGGTGAGCGCATTCATCCCGAGGATCGCTTCGTAGTCGGCGATCGCGTCGGCGAGATTCTGCCGCAGCGTGTTCAGCGTCGCGGACAGCTGCAGCGTGCGGAACTGTTCATATTCAGTCATGCCGTCCTGCAACGTGGCGCGCGTGTTCTGCATCGCAGCCGCAGCCGCGTCGAGTTGCTGCTGGTCCATCAGCGCGATCACTTCGTTCAGCGCAGTGGCCACTGCCGGCGCCATGTCGACGTTGTCTGCTGCATGCGCGCTGACAACGAACAGCGGCGCCTGAGCGAGCGCGCAGCCAAGTACAAGTGCTTTCAACGAAAGTTTCGATGCGTGCGTCATTTGCTACCCCCGTAGCTGGAATAGATCAGCGACATCGCGAGTTCCTTGCACGTGATGAACTCGAGCAGCGCCGCCTGGCCGCGCTGCGTGGCTTCGATGCCGCGCTTCAGCGCAGCGACGATGTCGTTCGGATCGGTGATGCGTTCGCCGTAGCCGCCGAAGGCCTTTGCCATGTCGGCGTAATTGCCGCTGATGTCGCAGGTGTTGTACTTCTCGTCGGAGACTTTCATGATCGGAATCTCCATCGCCATGCTGAAGTTGTTGAACAGGATCGACAGGATGGGAATGCGCTCGCGCACGGCGGTTTCGAAGTCCATGCCGGTGAAGCCGATCGCGGCATCGCCCCACACGTTGATGCAAAGATGATCCGGTTTCGCGAGCTTCGCGCCCATCGCGAGCGGCAGGCCATAACCGAGCTGCGTCGTCTTGCCCCATCCTATATATGTCAGCGGATGCGTGGCTTCCCAGAATGGCACGAGCTGGTCGCGTGGCGAGCCGGCATCGTGCGTGATGACGACCTTGCTCTTGTCGACTAGCCTGTTCAATTCGTAGATCACGCGATACGGCGTCATCGGACTCTGGTTCGACGTGAGTTTCGGCAGCCATTCTTTCATCCACTCCGCGCGGCTCTTCGCGATCGCGGCCGCCGTGTTGTCCTTGCGCGCCTTCGCTTTTGCCAGGTCGAGTGCCCTGAGTTCGGCGATCAGCGCCTGCAGCGTTATCTTCGCGTCGCCGGCGATGCCGATGTCGCTGGCGATGTCCTTGTTCAGGTCGACCGGATCGAGCGTCGCGTGGATGTAACGGCCTTTCGGCGGCATGCGCGTCGCGAACGACGAGATCGCGAAGCTGCAGCCGATGCCGAAGATGAGGTCTGCGTCGTACAGGAAGTCGTAGACCATGCGCGAGGTTGCATGGCCGCCGGAGCCGAGCGCAAGCGGGTGCGTTTCGTCGAAGGCGCTCTTGCCGGCGATCGAAGTCGTCACCGGTGCATTCAGCAATTCCGCCAGCTCCTTCAGCTCCGGCCAGGCCTTGCTGTAATGGATGCCCTGGCCTGCATAGATCACGGGCTTCGTTGCCGCGGCGAGTTCTTTCGCGGCGGCTTTCACATGATCGGGATCCGGTGCGGTGCGCACCTTGTAGACGGGCCGGTAATTCGTGATGTCCGCCTCTTCCATGCACGCATCCCACGGAATCTCGACGAGCACGGGGCCCGGACGGCCGTTGCGCAACTGCGTGAACGCGCGGCGCATGATGTTGGCGACTTCCTTGCCGCTCGAAATCGGCTCCGCCCACTTCGTGATGTGCTTCATGTTCAGCACGGAGTTGAAGTTCGGGAAGTAGTTCGCGACGTTGCGGTTGTAACCTGCCGGCATGAACAGCACCGGCACCGATTCGCCATAGCACTGCGCAACGCCGCCAAAGGTGTTTTCGGCGCCCGGCCCGTGCTGCATGACGAACACGCCGATTTCCTCGCCGCAGGTCATGCGGCTCAGTGCATCGGCCATGTGCGCGCCGGTGCGCTCCTGCCGCACGATGATCGGGCGGATGTCGACCGCAGCGGCCGCCTCGATGATCGGGTTCAGCGGGTACGCAAACAGGTACTTCACGCCTTCGGCTTTCAGGATGCGCGCGATGGCCTCTGGAACGAGCATGGGAAACTCCGGCTTCTTATGGGCAAGGGTCGTATTCTAACCTCGCCGGCAAATAATGGGGTCAGCGCCCCTTTGGTATATAGGCGAGGGGCGCTGCGCTTCCTTATGGCAAATGGGCTCTGGCCCTGTTTGGCCTGCCGGATTACGGAGTTGGCGGCGCGATCGGCGCCGGAGCCATCGCGGCTTCGAGCGCGGAATAAGGGAATACGCCGCCGTGGCCGCCGACGATCTGCTGGACCGTGAGATTGCGCTGCTTGATCGCTTCGTAAAGCGCGCTCGCATCGGGGCCGGGCGCGCCGAAGAAAAGGTCGCTCTGGAACAGCACGCCGGTCGGCACGACGAGAGGCAGCACCTTCGGCCCGACGTGCGGAATCCCCTGCACTTCGTACAACTGCAACGATTGACCGCCTTCGACGATTTCAGTCGAGGCCATGAACACTTCGAGGCGGCCGACTTCGGCGCCCGCGGCGATTTTCGCCGCCAGCGCATCGGGCGGATTCGTGTGCGGCGCTTCGAGGATCATGCGCATTTCCGCTTCATGTCCCCCTGCCACGAGCACGTTTGCGCCGAGCGAAGCCAGTGCGCGTACGCCGCCGGTGTGGTCGTAATGCGGATGCGTCGGCACGACGTAGCGAATCGGCTTGCCGATGTTCTCCTCGATCATGCGCGCCATCATCAGGCTCTGCGCTTCCGTGTACGGCGCCTCGACGACGACGACGAAGCTCGGGAACTCGACGACCATGCTGTGATGCGAGAATGCGACGACGTGCGTCACGTGCTCCGCCACCGGGTTCCACTGCAGCGAGGCCCAGGCCTTGCCGCCAGCCGCGACGACTTCATCGGCCTGTGACGTGACGTCGGCCGGTATCTCGAATACAGCCAGGGCGTTCGCGTCGTTCACCGTGATCGTGTCGTATTTCAGGTCTGCGTACACGCCGTCGCTCTTGCGTATCTGCAGCGCATGCGGCAATTCGATGTCGCCGACGGCGCGCCAGTCGTCGAGCACATACATAGCGTCAGTGTCGCCGCGCATAGTTTCAGTGTCGATGACGTTCCATGCACGCATGCGATACGACGACTTGTCGACGAACAGGCCTACATCCTCGCCATCCAGCTGCGTGGGCAGGTACCAGTAGGTCGCTCCCTCCAGCGCACGCTCTTCGAGCACCGGCGCGTTGCGCGCGGTCAGCGCGATCGTCACGGCATTGCGCCTCAGCAAGGCCTCTGGCGTGTTGTGCGTCGCCCAGCTGAACAGCCCATTGACTGACGTGACGTGGTTCGGCCGGCCTTCAGTCGTGGCCCAGCCGATTGCCTCCCCTTTGTAGCGCGTGAACGCCTCGGTGCGATGCTGTGCGAACGCACCACCGATCTGCACGCGGTTGTCGAAAGCCGCGCGACCGTTTGCAAGATCTATGGTTTCGACGAGGTCGCTGAGCAGGCCCGGCGGATCTTCCGCGCCGGTAGCCGGGACCTGGCCGAAGTGCCGGCGCGTGCCGCCGCCTTTCTGTACGAGAGTCTGCACCTGCTCGAGCGCGGCCTGGCCGCCCATCGTGTCGAGCATCCGCGTGGCAACCTCGTTCGCCGTGAGCGCAGCGGCAACCGGCGCGCGCTGTTCCGGCGCAGGTCGCGTGCAGGCGGCGAGCAGCAGCGCGCCGGAAAGCAGAGCGGTAAATCGAAGCATGTTTTCTCCTGATGAAGTGTCGCGGCTCCGGAACGGTTCCCCCCGGACTTCTCCGGAGCCATCGCGCGGCCGGCTATTCGCCGAACAAACGCAGCCGCGCTTCGCCGGTTTCAGGATCGGCGTATTCGCGGTTGTTCTCGCAAACGTACTCGTACAGCTTGTAATCGGGACGACGCGCGTACATCCAGGTCCATTGCCATGGAGCCGTCAGGTATTCGGGATCCGTGACCGTGATTTCATCGACGAGGTGATTGTCGTCGACGAGCCGGATGCGCTCGGAAATCCGCATCTGCGCCGAGTGAGGCACGTTGCGGAACAGCACGTAATCCTTGATGCCGACAGTGTCGACGACGAGCGTATCGCCTTCCCAGTGCCCGACCGAATGTCCCCAGAAGCGCGGCTCGGCTTCCTCCCACGGGATCTGCTCCTCGTCGAGATAGATTCGGCGTACCTGTGAATAAGCTTCCTGGATGATCGTGACCTGGCCTTCACTCTCGAGCACTTCCATCGGGAAGATGCCTTCCATCATCGCCGGCATGCCATCGGGCAGGCATTGCGTGTAACCGGAGGCGATCGGTTCGCCGGCAGCGTCGGCCGCGGCGAGTCTTGCGCGCAGATCGCGCCAGTCCTGCAGGTATTCGGGTTTTAGCGGCGGCTCGGGAACCGGCGGTGGCGGATCGAGCGTGAGCTCGAGCGGATCCACGCGGCCCGGATATGCAAACCATTTGCCGTCGATGCGCGGCTCGTCCGCCGCAGTGGCGACACCTGCAGACAGCAGAAACGTGATGCCTGCGAGCAAGGCAGGTACGCGTTGCGCAAAAGTAATGTACTGCGTCGACGCAGCAGGCATGTCGGTATCGTGCCGCTTCTCATTGCGCAACATCGAGCTTCTCCCCCGTTTCGATGTCGATGCTCGGCGGACCCGCCGGCGCACCATTGCCCCACTTGCTGCCATCGGCCAGCATCACCTGCTTCAGCAGCGCGCCGGGCTGGCCATTGCGCAGCGGCGCGACGACGGCCGTAATCGTGTCGCCGGCTTTCATGATGTTGAACTTCCAGCCGAGGCGGCTGAGGATCGAAATGTTCGCGCACTCGATCGTCCAGTGTTTCGTGCTGCCGTCTTCCTGCGTGACGTCAACCTCGATGTAGACGTGCGGATTCGTCCAGTCGAACTGCGTGACGACGCCTTGCACGCGTATCTGGTTCTGGCTGTCGAACATCGCGAATGAATGATGCGCGAGCCCCAGGCTTGGACCGATCAGCGCGCAGAATATCAACAGCAGATGTAACGATCGTCGGGACGAGCGCAGGAACAGGTTCATGGAGCGGCCTCTGGTTGGTGGTTTTTGTAATGTTTTACGCGCTGCGGATGCAGCAGAGGAGCCGCGAGCATAAACCACGGTTGCGGGCCCGGGCAAATGAGGCCACCTGTATTGCGGGCTTGCGCCGCGCACGAAAAAATGTGAGGCGTGACGCGCGTTCTGCACGTGCAGCGCTACATTGAGCGGTTGCAGGCGACCGACATGCGTCGATCGCTGAACGTACGCTGAACCGCGTCGCTGCTTTCGACGGGCTACGATCGCATTTCATTACCCATCTATGAACGAGACGGTGCGGATCTCCATGCTTTGCCGCGGCGGCGCGTCGTCTGCCGTGTCGGGATCGTTGAAGGCCGTGTGGCCGGTCCACTGCGGGCGCGACGGGTCGGAGTCGTAGAGTTTGAAGGCAAAGACTTCGTCGGGACGCATTTTTGGCACGTAATACCAGCGGTGGTTCGGGTTGTAGCTCAGGTTGAAGCCGAACAGAGGCGGACGGTTCGGATCGTCGAGCCCGCCGCGTATTTCGCTGTCGTGCAGGTCTTCGCGCGATACCGTCGACGCGTCGCACAACGCAAGCGGCGTGCGATGCACGACGGTGATCGGGCGCCAGAAGTTCATCAGCACCATGCGCCTGGAGATCCAGCGCTCGGCCTCCTTCGCGCCCATCACGAGGCGCACCTGCTCGATGACGGTTTCACGGCCATAGTCCACATGCGCGCCGAAGGCCGGTGCGCGGCTTTGCGAAATCTTCGGGTCGTCGCTGCGCGGAATCGGACCGAAGGCGATCGCATGCACGGCGCCGTTCAGGGTTTTCGCGAGCTCGATCATTTCCGGCGCGAAGACTCGTTGTATTTCGTCTGGATCGAAAAAATTTTTGACTCGCGTCGTGTGGTTCAGCAATGCGAAGCCGTTGCGCGCGATCGTCAGTTCGTTCTGGAACGGACGCATGTCCGTCAGCGTCATCTCGTGGTCGTCCGCGGGCCAGTACGACTTGTCGCGATCAGCGGGATAGAAAATGCTTTTCTCGCCCTTTACGACGTAACGAATCGTCGCCCGGGTCTGCTTCGGATGTTCGCGCGTGGACGGAGCTGCTGATGCGGACATGTCGTATGTTCTTCTGCGGACTGTGCGCAAGCTTATAGCACCGGCGCATTCGGACGGGCAAGCGCTGGCGCTTTCACCGCCGGAATCACTCTGCTAACTTGCGGCGCGACATAACAACAAGATCCGCTTTCAAAGAGGGCAGCACGGTGCAGTTGACGCTTCCGCAAGTCCACCAGCACATCGAACAGGGCGCGATGCGGCCGTACCAGTGGATGGTCGTCGCGCTCGGCGTGCTTATCAACATGCTCGACGGCTTCGACCTGCTCGCCGCGGCACAGGTTGCACCGATCCTCTCGCGCGAATGGAACCTCGAACCCGAGGCCCTTGGACTGTTGCTCAGTTCGAGCGCCCTCGGCACGGCGGCTGGCGCATTCATCCTCTCGCCCGTTGCCGACCTGCTCGGCAGGCGTACGGCGATCATCGTGAACCTCGCGCTGATGTGTGTCGGCATGCTCGTGTCGACGCAGGCCGATTCCGTGACGACGCTTACCGCGATGCGCTTTTTGACCGGCATGGGCGTGGGGGCGATGGCGAGCGCCGTCGGCACGCTGGTATTCGAGTACAGCTCAATCAAGCGGCGTGCACTCGCGCTCGGCTTCGTGACGATCGGCTACAACGTCGGCGCCGTGGTCAGCGGCTTTTTCGCAATCTGGTTTCTCGGCCGTTACAGCTGGAGCGCGCTTTTCATGCTCGGCGGCGTGCTGACCTTGCTGCTGATTCCGCTGGTCTGGTTCGCGATGCCGGAGTCGATCGACTTCATGTGCCGCCGGCCAAAGGTGGGCACGCTGCCAAAGTTGAATCGAATCTTCGCACGACTCGGTTTGCCGGCGGCCGACACCGTGCCCGCTCCGCCCGCGCAGGTGATGCAATCGAGCATATTCGACCTGCTGCGACAGCCGATCGCACCGCGCACGCTGATGATGATGGTGAGCTATTTCCTGTACATGATGTCCGCTTATTTCTTCCTGAACTGGAACAACCAGCTGACGACCGAGGCGGGCTTCTCGGATACGGGCGGGTTGTCCGTCGCGATCCTGACGCAGCTCGGCGGCATCGCGGGCGGTGTTTTGATCGGCTGGCTCGGGTCGAAGCTGCCGTTCCGGCCTCTCGCGACGACGATCCTGCTCGTGCTCGGCGTGGGCATCGCCGCCTTCGGTGCCGCGGCATCGAGTTACGCGTTCACCGTGTTCACGTCGATCCTGATCGGCTTCAGCATCTTTGGCGCGGCCGTTGTGCTGTACACGACCGGCGCCGGCACCTTCCCGGCGCGCGTGCGTGCCACTGGCATGGGTTTGTCGATGACCGCAGGCAGGCTCGGCTCCTTCTTCGGCCCCTTCGTCGCCGGCTACCTGCTCGGCGCCGACATGGGCCGCATGATGACCTGCGTGATACTCGGCATTCCGGTGATCCTGTCCGCCGTCGCGCTGCTGCGCGTGCCGCTTACGCCGCTCAAGAACGAAATTTGAATGGGGTTTGCATTCCGCAGGCGTAAAGCCTGCCTGGTCAATGGGACATCGCGTACACGGCGATGTTCACCGCGAGCCGCAGGCCAAGGTTCACGCGCTCGGCGGGGTAGCGCGGGTCGTCGGCCCATTGCCAGGAATCGGCGACGTCGTTGTTGAACGCGATCAGTACGAGCAGGCGTCCGTTTTCATCGATCACGCCGCGCCAGTGCGGTTCCCAGCCGTCTTCGAGATAGCCGCCCTGCCCGCGCATCAGCGACTGCATGTTCGGGATCTGGGTTTCGGCGAGCGCAGGAATGTCATAGACGGTATGGAAAACCGGATGGTTGCCGTCGAGATCGACGATCGAATATTCGGGCAGGATGCGCTTGATGCCGGCTGCGAAGCCTGGCCATGAGCTCGAGCCAAAAAAGCTGTCTGCGAACAGGAAGCCGCCTTTCAGCAGGTATTCGCGCAGGTTGCGGACCTGCAGGTCACTGAGTTGCCAGTAGCCGGCGAGGCCCACCATCAGGAAAGGCCAGTGCTGCATGTCATCGAGATCGTCGGGATCGACCGGCTGTTCTACCGAGCGGGTGTCGATCGTCGAGAAACGGCGCAGCAGTTGGACGAAGGTGCGATCGCCTTCGGGATAGTCGACGGTCCAGCTCGTGGCGCCGCGGCGGTAGTCCCAGCCGCCGCCGAAGCCGCGGCCCGCGGGATACATCAGGCGGCCGGTGACGAATTCGCCTGGCACGTCCCAGTCGGGCGGCAGGCTATGGTCCATGTATTCCATCGCTTCGTACTGACGGAATTCGCGCTGCGCACAGGCCGCGCCGGGCAGCAGCGCAGAGAACAGCACCAGGGAGCAGGCGAAGCGGATCATGCCGGCATTCTACCCGTCACTCCGTATATGAGAATCGGGCCTTCCTGCGCACACGCTGTCGCCAGCCTTGCGTGGCGAATCGGCTTGCATGTGCCGGTGCCGCCCCAGTTTGTCAGGAGCCCACTCCACCCATCGCGCAGATCTTCTCCCATTCCTGCGCCCTGACCTTGCCGACGCTGAGGCGGCCCAGCCGCACGAGGTCCATGTCCTTGAAGTAAGGATCCTGCTTCAGCATCGCGAGCGTCACCGGTTGCTTCAGCGATTTCACCGGTGCGAACTCGACGGCGACCCACGTATCACTGTCGGCCGTCGGGTCCGGAAAATGTTCCTTCGTGACTTTCGCGATGCCGACGATCTCCTGCCCGACGTTGCTGTGATAGAAGAAGGCGAGGTCACCCTTCTTCATGTCGCGCAGGTTGTTGCGCGCGGCGTAGTTGCGCACGCCGCTCCAGTCCGTGCGCTTGTCCTGCTGCAGCTGCTGCCAGCTGAATTCGTAAGGTTCGGATTTGATCAGCCAGTAATTCATCGTTTGCCCCGCAAAAATCGAAGCGCGCAGCGTAATGGAGCGCAACTTCGCCGGCAATGCATCGGGCGCTGCGCCCACGCCCGCGCCTTGGCGATGGTCGGTTGATTTCACCGACCCAAAGGGCCATTCTTGCCGCTCATAAAAACAAGAACCAGTAATCGCTTTCGAACCTCACCATCGAGAAAAACAACAATCAATGGAGGTCCTTCCCCTTGGCTGCCCGCAACTTTCAACCTGAACCGAAACACCGCATCCAGTTCACTGCACTGTCGTCGGCGCAGATCGACGACAGGCTCGCGCCGGCAATCGCTGCCGGCCCTTCGAGCGCGTCGCGATTCGCCGACGGCCACGTGGGCCAGGGCCTGAAGATCGTGACGGACGACGGCCCCACCCTCGAGTACGACTTCCGTTCGGAGCGTGAACTGAGCGTCTCCGAAAACGGCAACGCGGCGCTCAGTGCCGGTTACGGCGCACTCGAGCTGAAGCAACTCATGGTGTTATCGCACCTCGTGCCCGGCACGCAGCGCGGATACCACGTCATCGTCGATCGCGATTCACGCCTGGCCACCGTGTTCGAAACCTGGTTCAGCGGTTACGAAGACAATCGCGAAGTGCAGCGGCAGGTGTACTACGGCTATGTCGAGCAGGACGGCCAGGAAGCGCCGACGGCACGCCACCACATCACGAACCGCCTCGAGGGCAAGGGTGTCTACTGGAAACAGGACAACGAGGTCGAAACGCTCGACTTCTATTGTTCCGTGATCTTCTCGAACTTCATCGAGCTGACGCGCAGCGGTGGCGAGCTCACATATGCCGGCCCGTCCGACTACATCATGATCAACGACCACCAGTTCATCTATTCGCGCGTCGAAGCCGAGTTCTCCGGCATCATGACCTTGTACGCGCTCGACCTGCATGCGATGAAGCAGGCCGGCCTGCGCCTTGGCTTCGACGAGCAGGACGCACTCGAGTACTACATGTTCAACGGCACGGGCGAAGTCACCGGCCAGATTGCGACCTTTGAAGTCTTCGGCGACAACGGCGAGGAAATCGCCTATGGCAACCGCGCGCGGCCGACCGAAAAAGGCCAGCGTCTCGTTTACCGCCCGCTCGACACCTTCCCCGTGATGACCGACGAACAGGTACGGGACCAGGTGCTGAACCATGCGCATGCCTTCGGCGACGGTGCCGGCAGCGGCGCAGGCGGCATGGGTGGATACAAGAGCGAGCGTGTCGAGAAACTCGTCGGCAAGTCAGTGGCCGTGAAGATGGAAGGCGGCGGCCCACAGCTCGAATATGTGTTCGACGAAGGCCTGAAGCTGCGCTGGCGCCATGCGGGCGACAGCAACTGGCGCGAAGCCTTCTATGAAATGTACGAGCCTGACGACGAACTGTATTTCTTCGCGCACTTCCTCGACGCCGAATTCCCGCGTTCGTGCGCGATGGTGGCACTCGACATGAAGAACGGCCTCAGCACCGTCATCAAGGGCACCACCGGCACGCCGTACCGCAACAACGAAACGACCCCGCACTATTATTTCGGCACGTTCGAGATGGAGGGAGGCCCGGTGGCGCCTCGCTACCTGCGACATGGCTGGACCGACGAGCTCGTCGGCGAAGCCGTCACATGGAACTACCAGCCGAGCCCGCAAGCCGGCACGCCCGGCCTGTCGTCGATGCACCTGTACCTCACGCCGCATACGTACTCGTGGGTGATCTTCCTCGGCAATGGCTCGGGCGGCATGCAGTGGACGTCGCCCGGCTGGTATTCGAAAGTGCGCGACAACGTGTACATCATGGCCTGGGTCGAGGAAGCCTGTAACGGCACGCTCGGCGTCATCTGCTTCAACAAGAAAACGATGCACGATGCCGGCTTCGGCTACCACGTGGGCCCGGACGGGCTTAGCCTCAGCGTCATCGGCGCACGCGCGCGGCACGCCGGCAAGTTCGACATCGAACCCTATCTCGGCATCAAGGCATGAGGTGGCGCATGACCAACGTGAACGACGACCGTCGCAAGTTCATTCGTGGAGCCGGTCTTGCCGTGACGGCCGCTGCCGCTGGCAGCAGCGCTGCAGCATCGGAAGACGGGGACCTGCGGCACAAACTCGGCCTGCTCGAAGACGGCAACGCGATCCGCGCGCTACAGCAACGCCTGCTCACGGCGTTGCAACGCCAGCATGACCCGGAACTCGCCACGCTTTTCGCCGATCCCGGCGCAGTAGTGCAAGTACATGAGTCGCAACTGCTCGACGCCCGCCTCGATGACACGCGCATCGATGTCGCGCCCGACCGCCGCAGCGCGCGCGCCGAATTACATATGCGCGTGCAACTCGCGCGGCCGTTCAGCGGCAATGGCACGCTGCAGCAGATGGCAAGGCTGCAGGGGCAAACGGAAAGCCAGTGGAGCGAACGCGGGGTCTACACGGTGCACTACGTGAAGGCGGGCAGCGAGTGGAAGATCCGCGCACTGGACTACGTCGCGACCTGAGGCCGCCACGCGGCTGGATCAGCGGGAGTTTGCGCTGATCCAGCCGCAGATGAGCGACCTTACTTTTGTTGTTGCAGCCGGCAGCCGTGCGCATCGCGCACGACGTAACCGCCGGTGGGTTCGTTGAAGTGGCTGCCGATCACCAGCGTGCCGGAATTCGCGAAGCGGTCGACGAACTTCACGCGCGAGTCGCGGGCCACCTCGCGGTTCATGTCGAAGCGCGCGAGGTCGCCGGGGCGCTCGAACTGGATCGGGTGATGCATCATGTCGCCCGTGATCACGGCGCGTTCGCCGCGCGATTCGATGACGATGCTGCAGTGGCCCGGCGTGTGGCCCGGCGTGTGGATCAGCGACAGCTCCGGGCAGACGCGGTGCTCGGGCTCGATCAGGTCGACGAGTCCGGCATCGACGACCGGCAGCACGGCATCGCTCCAGTGGTTCAGGTCGTGATAGCCATGCGTGGCGTGCAGCATCGTCCAGTGTTCGAATTCCTGGCGACCGAACAGGTAACGCGCATTCGGGAAGGTCGGCACCCACGTGCCGTCGACGAGCTGCGTGTTCCAGCCGACGTGGTCGAAGTGCAAATGCGAGCACAGCACCGTGTCGATCTCGTCCGGCCTGAAGCCGGCGTGCGCGAGGTCGGCAAGAAAGCTCGTCTGCATGTTCGTGAACACGGGAAATTCACGCTGGCGGTCGTTGCCGATGCAGGTGTCGAGCATGATGCGGCGCGTCGGCGTGCGCATGACGAAGCACTGGAACGAGATGATCATCCTGCCGTCGGGCGTTGCGTAGTGCGGCAGCAGCCATGGATAGGCTTGCACGGTGGCTGGTGTCGCATCGGGCAGCAGCATCGTGATGTCGTCGACCCAGCCCGCCACTTCGACGATACGCGTCACCTCCACGTCGCCGATCTTCCATGTGCGCATGTGTTCGATGGCCATAGCGTCGTCCCCTGTTCTTGTTATTCGCGTTGAACGGGCTGTTGCGCCCGCCGGGTGCTGGCTCCGATCAACTCGAACGTAGCATATCCGCCGCCTTTTCGGCGATCGCGACGACGCTGGCGTTCGTGTTCGCGCCGACCAGGCGCGGATAGATCGACGCATCGGCCACGCGCAGGCCGGTGAGCCCATGCACCCTGAGTTCATGATCTACGACGGCGAGCGGATCGCTGCCCATGCGGCAGGTACTGCCGGGATGGTGGACGGTCGCCAGCGTGTTTCTGACATAAGCCTCTAGCGCCGCGTCGTCATCGCCGATCGTGGGGCCGGGCATGCGTTCGTGGGCTCGATAGCGACGGAAAGCCGCATGCGCGAATACGCGCCGTGCGAGGCGCAGGCCCCGTACGAGCGTGTCGATGTCGGCCTGCGCGCTGCCAAGCGCGGGATCGATCAGCGGCGGCGCGAGCGGATCGTTGTTGGACACCTTTACGGTGCCGCGACTTTGCGGATACAGGCATACGAGGCTGATCGCGAAGCCGTGGCCGAGCGGCAGCGGAAACGGCTTCACGTTGCGCCGTGCGGGCTGGAAGACCACCTGCATGTCGGGACGATCGAGCCCCGGCTGCGATCGGATGTAGGCATTCGTCTCGAACAGGTTGCTGGCGAGCGGCCCGCCGCGCGCGACGAGGTATTCGAGCCCATTCCACAGGTTGCGCGGCAGGGCTTTCCACGACAGGCCGTATGACGTGCAGTCATCCGTGTCCATGGCAACGTATGTGGCCGGATGATCGGTCAGGTTGCGGCCGACGCCGGGCAGATGGTGAACCGCTTCGATGCCGGCGGCGGCCAGCTCGATGCTGTCGCCAATGCCTGAATGCAGCAGGATGTGCGGCGAGTGGAACGCGCCGGCACACACGATCACCTCGCGCGCGGCGTGCAGCGTTTGCTTGCCAGCGGCTGCCTGTATCTCGACGCCGGTCGCGCGCCCGTCATCGAGGATGACGCGCCGCGTCGCGGTATCGGCCAGCAGCGTGAGGTTGCGGCGAGAGAGGGCTGGCCGCAGGTACGCGCTCGCCGTCGACACCCGTTTTCCGTCCTGGATCGTGCCCTGCCGGTAGCCGAAGCCTTCGGGCTCGGGCACGTTGAAGTCCGGACAATGCGGAAAGCCGAGACCCGCCATTGCAGCGTTGAAGGCCTCGCACAATGCGTTCGTACGCGGCATGAAGCTGACACGCATTGGCCCGCCGACGTTGTGGTACGGCGACCCGGCATATTCCGGGTTGTCTTCGGCGCGCAGGAAGTACGGCAGCAGGTCGCGGTAACTCCAGCCACGGTTGCCGGCATCTGCCCAGTCGTCGTAATCGCGCGCATGGCCGCGGTAGTACGCCATGCCGTTGATCGATCCGCTGCCGCCGAGCAGTTTGCCGCGCGGCAGCGGAACGACGCGTCCGTTCAACGCGGCCTGTGGCGTCGTCGCAAGGCCCCAGCCGAAGCGCGCGCTCATGATTGCCGCGCCTACGGCCGCCGGGATGCGAATGTATGGATGCTGTTCCGACCCGCCGGCCTCGACCAGGCAGACGCGCAGCGCCGGGTTCTCCGACAGGCGCGCGGCCAGCACACAGCCGGCAGTGCCGGCGCCGATGATGATGTAGTCAAAAATTGGCGAGGGAGTGTCGGAGCCTGTCATCGCGGCGCTTGCAGCGGCTTCTTGTTTGTTCGCGAGTATAGGTTTAATTGGGGCCAGGGCCTATTTCTTATATAAAGAGGTCCAAAGCCCATTTAAATCCGGAGTAGCGATGGATTTTCAGCACACGCTCACCGCACGCAACGCGCAATTTTCTTTGCAGGGTCGCTGCGATCCGGCGTACCGGGCCGTTGCGGAGGCTTTTGTCGAGAACTTCACCGTCGAAGACGAAGTCGGGGCCGCCGTCAGCGTCGTGCACGACGGCAGGACCGTCGTCGACCTGTGGGGCGGATGGCGTAATGCGGCGATGACGGTACCGTGGGACGCACACACGACCGTGTGCATGATGTCGGTCGCGAAAGGCGTCACGGCAATCTGCTTCAACATGCTGATCGATCGCGGCCTCGTGCATCCGGACGATCCTGTCATCAAGTACTGGCCTGAGTACGGCAGGAA
>DASWWP010000215.1:0-4469 GCA_036405915.1 Pseudomonadales bacterium | reverse complement strand
TGCGCGAAAGCGCCGGATGCCAGCGACAGTGACAGCAGCGCGATAGCCAGTTTCGTTTTCATTGTTGGTCCCCTTGAGTCGACTGCGGCGGTCAAACGATGTTGCCGCCGAAGTTCGTGTAGTGCGCCCAGTTGCTCTTCGCGATGTCGTACAGGAACTTGTACGGGTCCTGGAACTTGCGTGGCACCTCGTCGAGCACGCCGGCTTCCAGCATGTCGCGCGCGCTATTGCCCTGCGTGGTCAGCAGCGTCGTGCGGTCGTACAGCTGGCTCATCATGTCGCGTTCGGCCTGCAGCTGCGCCTTCGTCATGACTGCGCCATACGCAGGCACGATCTGCGTTTCGTCGTTTGCCAGTGCGAGCAGGTCGTCAAGGGCATCCACTCTCCCGCCGAGCCAGCCGCCAGCGTACCAGTCGTGTACCGGATCGCGCTCGGGAGACGCGACGTCGCCGACGACGAGCACGTTCGAGTCGCGGAAGTACACGTAGATGTCGCCACGCGTGTGCGCTTCCAGCAGGTAGCCGTATTCGATGCTCTCGGCGCCGGCCGTCATTTCGTCCTGCTGGCGGAAGGTTTCGGCCGGGCGACCCGCTTCCGGCAACGCTTCGACCCAGCGGTCCTCGGCCGGCACGTAATAATCGGACGACAGCCACTGCTGCGTGATCTTGTGCGCGTGGATCGTCGCGCCGTTGCTGCCGAACAGCGCATTGCCGCCGCTCTGGTCCGGGTGGTAGTGCGTATTGAACAGCGTCGTGACTCTTGTACCGCCCGAGCCGCCGAGCGTGGCTTGCACGGATGCGGCGAGATCGGCGGAGCCGCTGTCGACGAGGACGATGCCGCTGCCGGCATCGAGCGCGACGAGGTTGCCGGGGGCGCCCTGCACCAACGTCAGCCTGCCGTTGAGCGCCTGCGTCGGAAGTTTCGTTTGCGCGCGGACGAGTGGAGTTGCCACGACGCCCGCAAGGCCGCAAAGGCTGGCCTTGAGCAGGGTCCTGCGTGTAACGACACTGGATCCCGGCATGCGACGGGATGACGACGAAGTGCTGTTCATAGTCTTCATACTTCCGAAAGTACGCCTGTGCTGTTGCCGAACTGGTCCTGCGGGATGCCGAGCTTGTCGAGAATCGTCAGGTGCAGGTTCGCGAGTGGCGTGCGTTCGGGCAGCGTGAGGTTCTTGCCGCCGACGTGCTTGCCGTTCGCACCGCCAACCAGCACTTCTGGCAGTGGATAGTTGTCGTGCTGGTTACTGTTGCCCATGTTCGAGCCGTACAGGAACAGCGAGTGGTCGAGCACGCTGCCCTCGCCTTCCGGCGTGTTCGCGAGCTTGTTCAGGAACTCGGCGAAGCGCTCCATGTGGTAACGCTGGATGACGGTCAGCTTGCGAATGCGCTCGCGATCGTTGCTGTGATGGCTGACCGGATGGTAAGAGTCCGGCACGCCGACATGGTTGTACGTGCGGTTCGTACCTTCGGCGACCATGACGTAGGTCGCGACTCTTGTCAGGTCCGCCTGGTAGGCGAGCGCGATCAGGTCGAACATCAACTTGACCTGTTCGTCGAAGTTGTCGAGTTCGCCGACCGGCGCGTCCGGCACTTCGAGACCGGCAAGGTCCCGCGCGCCGGCCATTTCGACGCGGCGTTCGATCTCGCGCACGGTATCGAGGTAACTTTCGAGCACGATGCGGTCGCCGGCGCCGAGTTCGCCGCGCAGTTCCTGCGTGCGCTGCGAGATCATGTCGAGGATGCTGCCGTTCTTGCGGATGAGCGCTTCGCGTTCGGCCGCGGTGTCGCCCTCACCGAGAAGCTGCACGAAGACCTTGCGCGGATTGAACTCCATCGGCAGCGGCGTGTTCGCGTCGGCGTACGACGTCGTCACGGCATAGAAGCCGCCATTGCCGGCAGCGACCTGGATCGTCGTTTCGCTCGACACTTCGAGCGACGGCAGCGCGGTTTGCTGGCCGAGTTTCTGTGCGATGACCTGGTCGAGCGTGATCGACATCGACGCGCCTTTCGCGCCGGTGTCGGGACGCACGCACGACAGCCACGTCGCCGGGTTCAGCGTGTGCACCGATCCGCCGGCCGCGGTGTTCTCGAGGTTCTCGAAGGTCGTCACGTAATTCTTCAGGCCGTCGAGCGGCTGCAGGATTTGGCCGAGCTGGAAGTCGGCGCCCTTGCCGCTCGAGGTCCACGCATCCGCTTCCTTGCCGAACGGCGTGTTGTTCATGATCGCGCCGTGCGGCAGGTAGAAGAAGCCGGCACGCATCTTCGGATTCGCGGCGGTCTGCGCGAGCGCGGTGCTCGCGGGCACCATTGCATCGAGGAAAGGCAGGCCGAGCGCTACGGCGCCGCCGCGCAGCAGCGTGCGGCGGGACAGGTGCTTCTTCGTGATGAAATGTGCCATGGCGGATTCCTCTTCTCGGTCGTTGTTATTCTGCTTCTATCGGATTTGCATCAACGCGCATCGGCCACGTCGGAGCCGGATGCATCGGCTGGACCTGCTTCGTCCGCCCCCTGCAAACGGAACGCATCACTGGTCACGATGCCTTCGACGATCGCGGCGAGCGTGTAGTCATCGTCTGCCGCGCCCTGCACGATCTCGCGCACCTGCGGCATGTCGAAGTATTCGATCTCGCGGTTCAGCGCATACATCATCAGGCGCTTCGTGACCGTCATCGGGAACTGGTCCGGGCGGCTCGAAATGTACTTGCGCAAGTCGGCGGGGCCGCTGAGGGCCTGGCCGTTGGTCAGCACGGTACTCGCGTCGATCGGAATGCGCGACTGCGCATCGACCGAACGCCAGCGGCCGGTCACGTCGAAGTTTTCGAGCGCGAGTCCGGGAGGATCGATCAGGCCGTGGCAGCCCTGGCAGGTCGGGTTTTCGCGATGCGCTTCGAGGCGCTGTCGCACGGTCGTCGGCGGCGCGCCTTCCTGTGCCGTCAGGTCGGTTTCGACGTTCGGCGGCGGTGGCGTCGGCGGCGTGCCCATCAAGCGATCGAGGACCCATGCGCCGCGTAACACCGGCGACGTGCGGTCGCCGTACGACGTGCGCAGCAGCATCGCGCCCTTGCCGAGCAGGCCGTAGCGATTTTCATCCGTGAGCTGCACGCGGCGGAACTGCGGACCGTACACGCCCGGGATGCCGTAGTGGCGCGCGAGCGCTTCGTTGACGAAGGTATAGTCGGCGTTCAGCAGGTCCATGACGCTGCGGTCCTCGAGCATGACGCTCTCCAGGAACAGGCGCATCTCGGTTTCGAAGTTCTGGCGCATCGCGGCGTTGAAGCCGGGATCCTGCGGCTCGACCTGTTCGAGCTCGTCGAGGTTCAGCCAGGCCAGCGCGAAGTTCTCGACGAGTGCGTGCGCGCGGTCGTCGGCGAGCATGCGCGCGATCTGCTGCTGCAACACGCCTTCGTCGGTCAGCTGGCCGTCGGACGCGAGCGTGATCAACTCGGCATCGGGCCCCTGGCTCCACAGGAAGAACGACAGGCGCGACGCGAGTTCGAGATCGTCGAGCGGACGCGCGGCCTCGCCTTCGGGGCCGTCGATCGAACGGAACAGGAAGTCGGGGCTCGACAGGATCGCCGTGACGAGTTCCATGACACCGGCATCGAAACCGCCCTCTTCCGCGCGGCCGACTTCGTAGAACGGCATCAGCAGCTCGAGGTCGGCATCGTTTACCGGGCGGCGGAACGCGCGCGTGGCGAGTTCGCGCGCGATGTTTTCGGCGCATGGGCGTTCTTCGGCCGTTTCACGCGGCTCGCAGACGAAGACCTTCGCGCGGCTCGAACTCAGCGACAGTCCGGCCGGATCATACGGCCCCGAAATTTCCATGCCGCCCTTCAGCACCGGCATGTCGCCGATGCGTCCGCCGCCGGCGAGGTCGTTGCTCATCGCCCACGAGCGTTCGATGAACGTGGCCGTGATCTCATGGCGGCCGGCTTTTACCGGGAATGCGAATTTCATCTTCTCGACGATCTGGTCGCGGCCAGCCTGCGCGAGGCGGTCGGTCAGCGCGAGGTCGTCGGGACCGCCGATGTCGCGGCGCGCGACTTCGACGCCGTCGACGAGGATCACCATCGTGGCTTCCGTCAGCATGCCGAAGGGATACAGGCCGGCGTTGAGGTTGTCGGCGTCGAGGAAGTCGAGGCGATATTCGCCGTCGGCCGGAAACACGTGCGAGAAGTTGACGCCGCCGCGCGTGCCGAGCGGGAAGCCATCGCGATGGTTTACCTGCATGGTGTTGAAGCCGGCGCCGCCGCCTCCGCCACCGTTTGCCGCATAGAAGTTCGTGGCGAGTTTCGGCACAGGCTGGCCGACGGCGCGTTCGGCCACCTTGCGCGCAGCCGAGATGTACTGCTCGAGGAACGACGGCGAGATGCCAAGCGCGCCGGCGATGTTGTCGAAGCCTTCGACCTCGATGTCACTCGGCAGGAACTGCGTGGGATCGATCTCGACGTCGAGCAGCTCTTTCAC
>DASWWP010000214.1:0-17728 GCA_036405915.1 Pseudomonadales bacterium | reverse complement strand
CTGTTCCTGAAGGAAGCGCTGGCGAACGGACTGTATGCGCTGAAAGGCCACCGCGTCGTCGGCGGCATCCGCGCTTCGATATACAACCCGATGCCGCTGGCCGGCTGCCAGAAACTCGCTGAGTTCATGCGGGAGTTTGCGCGCAAATACGGATAAAGAAGCGAGCAGAAGGGGAACCCGTTCTGGAAACGGACGCCGACACTGAAGATGTCGACGCCGTGCGGGATGAAGTCGCGCACTTCCGGAAAGAAGGAAAGCAGAGGAGAGGGATTGATTCTCGACTTGCCGGCGCTCTCAATCTTGCGGACGGTTGCCGGAACGCTCTGGCGGGGGACCTCCGGGCGGGGCGCCGTCGCGTGGTCGACGCATGCCGTCCGCACGCCGGCTTTCGAAACGATCTCGCAGCGCACGGCGACGTTCGGGTGGCAGGTTCTGGAAATCACGGAAGCGCTCGCGGATCGCGCGCTGCTGCTGCGGATCGAGCGAACGGAAATCGCGGAAGCGCTCGCGAATCATCTGGCGCTGTTCGAGTGGAAGCCGGTTCCAGTCCTCGAAGCGCCGGCGCGCCTGCTGCTGTTCCTCGGGCGTCATTTGCTGCCAGCGGCGCATGCCGTCGACGATGTTCTGCCGGCGCTCCACCGGCATGCGATCCCAGCGTTCCTCGAACGGCGCAAGCATGGCACGCTGCTCGTCGGTGAGTTCGTTCCATGCGCGTGCCGGATCCTGCGCACGCGCGAGCGGCGGCAGCACCGTTAGCGCCGCGAACAGCAGCAGGATTGTCGCAAGCTTCACCATATGAGGCTCACACCGTGTGACATTTCGACCGCGCCTCGCCGTGTCATTCGTTCGACGCCAGCCATTCGTAGAATTCGTAATCTTCGTACAGGTCGAGGCTGTCGTTGGACGCAAGGATGTCGATGTCTTCGAGCGGCGGCACCGGATCATCGCTTTCGGTCAAACTGCCGGGCATGAAAAGGGTTACCGTCAGCACCAGCACGCAGGCGGTCACGAAACCGCCGAACGGGAGCAACAGGCGTGTGGCGCGCGACTGCCTGCGCGCGAGTGCGACATGGCGGATGCGGTTCAACCGCGACAGCGTGTGTCCGTCGAGGGCGTCGCAGCTGCGGTCGAGTTCGCGGCGGATTCCGGCGATCAACCGTTCGTCTGCATCCTGCGCGCCGCCTTCCAGCCTGTTCTTGCCGTCCGTCATGACCAGTGCTCTCCGAGTTTCACGCGCAATGCCGCGAGCGCGCGCGAGTAATGCGTCTTCACGCTGCCTTCGGCGCACTTCATCGCGCGCGCCGTGTCCCTGACGTCAAGTCCTTCCCATGCGCGCAACAGGAACACCTGCTGCTGCCGCAGCGGCAGCTCCGTGAGCGCAACTTCGAGCGCTTCGATCCCCCCGCGCGCAGCGAGTATTTCCTCGGGGCTGCGCCCCGCGGGATCCGCTACGAGCTGCAGCGCGTCTTCTTCATCGTCTTCGCCGCCGAGCCAGCTGCGCAGCCGGTTGCGCACGCTGCTGCGGCGATACCAGTCGCGGATGCGGCTTTGCAGGATGCAATGGAACAGAGGCCCCAGTTCGGCTTCGCCGCGGTCGCCGTATTTTTCGACGAGCTTAAGCATAGCGTCCTGGACGATGTCGAGCGCATCGTCCGAGTTACTGGTGGCAATGCGCGCCATCCGGTAGGCGCGCCGTTCGACGCCTGCGAGGAAGCGTTCGAGTGTGCGTTGTTGTTCCAGTGCGCCGCTCCCGGGTGGACTGCCGCCATCGCGGCCATCATAGCCAAGCAGGTGCAGAGCGTCACTTGGACCGCCGGCTGTCGTAAGCGGGTGTGTCATGTCTGGTTCCGGGCTTGCCTTGACAACATGAACGCAGCGCGGGGCCGGCGGTTTACCGACTTGCGCAGATTTTCAGGCGGAAGCCCCTGGTCAGGCCGGCAGGGTTGGCACCCTCAGGGCCGGCCAGGCGCTGGCGGAGGCCGCCCTGCTTTCCGTATCCATCACCTTGCCGGCAAAACCTGGCGCGAAGCCGGCCGTCTGGGTCCACAGCAGCACGCCGGAACCTGGATTGCGGAACTCGAGCCGCGTGCCGACGGCGTGCACGGCGTAAAGGCGTGGCGTGCCCCAGGCCGGATACAGGTAGAGCCCGTCTCCGTCGAAAGCCGTCATCGACGCATCGGCGATGACGCGCGTGCCTGCAATGAAGCGCGGAGCAGCGACGCCGTCACGCACCTCGTACATGCGCAGCGAACGGGTACCCGCTTGCACAGGCGCAAGCAGGGCGAGCGCGCAACTCGTGCTGGTGTACTGCAGCAGGCTCCTGCGGCTGATCATCATCGCGCCCTCCTTCACTTGACGCGGTAGTACGTGAAGCGCGAGCGGTCGGGATTCGCGAGGCGCTCGCCGGTGCCGACGAACAGCGTACGCGACATCCACTCGTGCGGCCCGTACGGCGTCTCGAAGAACGGCGTGAAGCGGAAGTAGAGTTTCGTCTGCCCCGGATTGTCCGGATCAGGCGAACGATGCAGGTAACCGCGGTTGTTGATATAGATCCACGTGCCGTCGTCCGCCTGCATCATGTAGTGCGTATTGACCTTGATGCCTTCGGCCACGTCGCGAAAGATCGCGTAGTCCGCGCCGCTGTACGGCACGACCTTGCCGCTCAGCAGCGGGCCGCTGATCGTTCCGCTCGCTGGCGGCACGTAGCCTTTGCCGCGGCGAGGACCGACGAAGTCGATGCGCTCGGCGAAGAAGATTTCGACGGAGAAGGCATACTCGAGTTCGATGCCGGGAATTTGCAGGTCGGCCATGGCAGCGTCTCCGTCAGAGCACTTCGTAGCAGTGGATGATCGTGTGCGCGGGATTTGCGTGGCGCTCGCCGGTGCCGACGAATACGGTCTTCGCGAGCCACTCGTGCGGGCCGCGCGGCGCATCGAAATAGGGCGCGACACGGAAGTACGGCGAGCCGTCTTCCGTGTCGTCGTGCTCGTAACCGAGCAGGTTCATGTACAGCCACGTGCCGTCGCTGGCCTGCAGCATCAGGTGCGATTCGCTGAGTTCGTTCGTCCCGAAGTCGCCGCCACTTTGCGGCACGACCCTGCCCTGGAGTTTCGGGCCCCATATCTCGCCACCGGCTGCCGGCTCGAACGCGCGGCTGCGCATCTGGCCTTCGAACTCGATTCGGCCCCCACTGTCGATGCGCAGCGAAAACGCGTAGGCGAGCGAGACCAACGGAATATCGGGCTGGGCCATGGCGGCGTCCTTTCATGTGATGACGGTACGGGACCCGGCAAGCCTAATCCAGCATTCACCGCGGGTTCAACAAAGCCGTCGGCTGTACACCGCTGTGTATAATCCGGCGCAGTCAATCAACGCACGGAGCCAACGATGCCTACCAAGTATCTCGAATACCGCGACGGTGACACCACTCTCGAAGCTTACGTCGCACTGCCTGCCGCGCGTGGCAAAGCGCCCGCCGTGCTCGTCAGCCATGCGTGGGCCGGACGCAGCGCCTTCGAATGTGACAAGGCCGACAGGCTCGCCGAACTCGGCTACGTCGGCATCGCGATCGATAACTATGGCAAGGGCGTGCTCGGCAAGAGCATGGAAGAAAACTCCGCGCTGATGACGCCGTTCGTGCAGGACCGCGCGAAGCTGCGCAAGCGCCTGCTGGCGGGCATCGCCGCGGCCGCGACGCTGCCAGAAGTCGATGCAACGAAAATGGCTGCGATCGGCTTCTGCTTCGGCGGACTGTGCGTGCTCGACATGGCGCGCAGCGGCGCCGACCTGAAGGGCGTCGTCAGCTTCCATGGCCTGTTCCGGCCGAGCGAAGTACCGAATGAAAAAATTCGCGCGAAGATCCTCGCGCTGCACGGCCACGACGATCCGATGGTGCCGCCCGAAGCCGTGCTCGCCCTCGAACAGGAACTCAGCAAGGCCGGCGCCGACTGGCAGATCCACGCGTACGGCGGCACGATGCATGCATTCACGAATCCCGATGCGAATGCACCGCAGAACGGCATGCAGTACAACCCGGTCGCAGCTGCGCGCGCCTGGACCTCGATGAAGAATTTCCTGGGTGAAGTGCTGGCCTGAGGGCCTACGCGACGCGGTCGGGCACTTCGGCGCCGGCGAAGAAGGCGTCGACGTTTTTCAGCACACGCATGCCCATCGCCGTACGCGTTTCAAGCGTGGCGCTGCCGAGATGCGGCAGCAGCACGACGTTTTCCATCGCTTTCAACTCGTCTGGCACGGCCGGTTCCTTTTCGAAAACGTCGAGGCCCGCGCCTGCAATCTGCCCGGCCTTCAACGCGGCGATCAGCGCGGCCTCGTCGACGACATCGCCGCGCGAGGTATTGATCAGGAAGGCGTGCGGCTGCATCAGCGCGAGGCGTTCGGCATTCAGCAGGTGATGCGTGTCCGGGCCGCCGCGGCAATGAAGGGCGACGAAGTCGGCGCGCTTCAGCAGGTCCGTCATGTCGGCACAATACTCGGCCTGCATTGCCGCGATCGCCGGATCGCTGACCGGCTTGCGGTTGTGATACAGGATCTTCATGCCGAAGCCGTAATGCGCCTTCGTGGCCATCGCAAGGCCTATGCGGCCCATGCCGATGATGCCGAGTGTCGCGCCGGTCACCATCGCGCCCATCAGGTGCGTCGGGTACCAGCCTTTCCATTCACCCCGGCGCAGCTGACGTTCCCCTTCCCCGGCGCGGCGCGCGAGCATCAGCATCAGCGCCATCGCGAGATCGGCCGTGGCATCGGTAAGTACGTCGGGTGTGTTCGTCACGACGATCCCGTGCGCTTTCGCCGCGGCGAGATCGATGTGGTTGTAGCCGACGCCGTAGTTGGCGAGCAGCCGTGTTCGCGGCTGTATGCCGGCGAAGAGATCGGCACTGACACGGTCGGCGACGCAGGGACAGATCGCATCGTACTGCTTCAGCGCATCGCGCCACTGTGCGACGTCGAGCGGGCTGCGCTGCAGCGTTACGTCGTAGCGACTCTGCAGGGCCTGCTCCACGGCGGCGGGCCATTCACGGGTGACGAGAATTTTCGGCTTGTTGCTCACGAGGCGTTTTTCCCCAGGCTTTTGTTGCTGTCCGTTCCAGGCTGTTTCGTCGTGGGCGCGACCACTCCAACCCGCGCCCGGCACCGTCACGCGGAGCGCGACTCACACGAGCAGTATCGACATTGCAAGGCAGAGCACGACCACTGCACTCACGGTGCTGCGCAATTTCCAGAACCATGCGGTCGTAACGCGCTGCACGCTGAAGCGATACTCGACTAGCCACAGCAGTGCGAAGGCGACGAGGACGAGCGCAAGTCCGAACGCAGAACCGGCGGCCCACATGCTACACCACAGCAACAAGGCCACGAAACTGCTCGACAGGTACACGCTGTCGTTCGTGCGTTTGCAGAAATGAATACCCCAGTGCAGGCCCGCAACGAAGCTGCCGATGATCACGCCGTATACGTGCAGCATCAGCGCGGGGCTCGTGGGCAATTGCAGCGGGAAAGTGACGCCGGCGAGCGCCAGCGTGAAGACCGCGAACGGTACGACTCCAAGAACGACGAGGGTCGTGGCGAGTTGCTTCTGGTTCAGTAACTTCATGCGCGATCGCCGACTGGCACCAGACCAGCAGACTCCCTCCTTTCCATGCAGATCGTGTCCAATGCCGCAACTGCCGATGGCAACGCGTGCCAGGGCCCTTGCGCGCGGCTGCATGAATTATCCAGACAAGCGCCGGACATGTCAGCAACAATTACCGGAGGTGCATGCAGGTGTGAACGGCTGTCGGCGCAATGCGAACGCGCGTGCAACGCAGACACTTTCATGCCGCTCCAGTACCATCGGCGGACTGCGACATCAGTGCAACCCGCGACGATTCGCGCGGGCCGCCGGCCATGGCGTAACCCGCCGCCACCAGAGAGACCGATGAGCGATTCCCTACAACAGTTGAACATGATCTACGTGCCGGAACAGGATCGCCTGCTGCTGCGGATCAGTACGGGCGGCGATGCCGAGTATCGCGTATGGCTCACGCGCCGTTACTGCTCGCTGTTGCTGAAAGTACTCGTCGAGCAGATCGAACGCCTCGGTGGATACCAGGAGCTCGCGTCGCGCCAGGACACGCTCGAACGCCTGCGTGGCGGCGCACTGGGACAGGCCTACGCGCCGGCGAATACGCTTCACTATCCGCTGGGCGAACACGGCGTGCTCGCCTACCGCATCAACGTGGGCAACCAGGCGACCGGTGCGGTGGCCCTCCAGATGCTGCCCGAGCAGGGCCAGGGCGTCACGTTCACGCTCGACAAGCCGACGCTGTACCTGCTGTACAACGTACTCGAACAGGCGCTGACGCAGACCGACTGGAAGCTGCACGCACCGAGCAGCCGCGAGCCTTTGCATTGACGTCGTGCGGCGCGGCGCATAGGCAAACCGCCGGGCAAAGTGTTACGCTGCCGGCCGCGCGCGCACATGGCAATACGCGGGAAAAATATGCCGGGCAGTAGCCCGGCACGCGCTATCAGGACAACAAATAAAACGAAAAAAGGGGACTCCCATGTCGCTCCGAACCTTGCCCGTCAGCCTGCTCGTACTCGCCCTGCTTGCAGGCTGTGGCTCCGAACCCGTCACGACCACCAGCACTCCCGCCATCGACAGCGCTGCACAGGCAGCAGCCGCCGGCATGTCGCATGGTGAATACGTCGCACGCCTCGGCAACTGCGTCGCCTGCCACTCTCTGCCAGACAGCCCGGCACTCGCCGGCGGCCTGAAGATGGCGGTACCGATGCTCGGCAACATCTACGCAACGAACATCACGCCGGACGACGCCACGGGCATTGGCCAGTACACCTTCGAGGAATTCGATCGCGTGATGCGCACCGGCGTCGCACGTGATGGCCACCGCCTCTACCCCGCAATGCCGTATCCCTCGTACGCGAAGATGTCCGAACAGGACATGCGCGCGCTGTACGACTTCCTGATGAATGAAGTCGCGCCGGTCAACCAGCCGAACATTCCGTCGGAAATCACGGGCATCAAGAGTGCGCGCTGGCCGCTCGCGATCTGGAACGTGCTGACCGTCGACGGCGATCCGTATGAACCCGATACGAGCAAAAGTGAAGGATGGAACCGCGGCGCCTACCTCATCCAGGGCCTCGGCCACTGCGGTGCCTGCCACACGCCGCGCGGCCTGTTGATGCAGGAGAAGGCGCTCGACGAAGGCGATGGCGATTTCCTGGCCGGCGCGCCCCTCGACTTCTGGATGGCGTCGAGCCTGAACGGAGACGTCAACTCCGGCCTCGGTCGCTGGAGCGAAGGCGAAATCGTCGAATTCCTCAAGAGCGGGCACAACCGCTTCGGCACGGCCTTTGGCACGATGGTCGAAGTGGTCAACAACTCGACGCAGCACATGAGCGATGCGGACCTGCAGGGCATGGCCGAGTACCTCAAATCACTTCCAGCCGAGGCTGAAGCCAACGCGACGCCCTATGCCTACGACGCAACGGCTACGCAGGAACAGCTTGCTATGGATTTCAGCACGCCCGGCTCACGCGTATACAACGAGTACTGCTCGAACTGCCACGTGACGAGCGGCGCGGGTTACTACCCGTACCAGCCGCCGCTGGCCGGCAACCCGGTAGTCATGGACCGTGATCCCAGCTCGCTGATCAACATCACGCTGAATGGTTCGCTGCGCGTGGTCGCCGACGAAGGCCGCCCCGACGTCAACGACATGCCCTACTTCCGCCAGCTGCTGTCGGACCAGGAAATCGCCGACGTGATCACGTACATCCGCACGTCATGGGGCAATTCCGGCAGCGCGGTGAACGCAGCCCAGGTCGCCGAGATCCGCGAAGCCACCGACCCGAGCGGCAACGACGACATCCACGTGCTTCGCATGAAGTAAGCGCAACCGCTCGAACGACGACGCCGGCATCTGCCGGCGTTTTCGTTTCTGGCCTTCCATTCCGCCCACTGGCGTGCGTGCATCTCGCCGCACTTCCGCCGGTCGGCTCTCCCACTTCAGGAAGCGTTCAGCGACTCCGCTACACAATTCATACAGGTCCCGGCGCTGCCTTCGCGCTAGACTGACCGCCACACGATGGAATGGAGCCTGGTATGAAAAGCAAACTGTTGACCCTCGACGCCACAGCTATCCGCGTTCAGATGCTGTGCCTGCTGCTGTGCGTGCTATGCGCCCTCGCCAGCACGAACGTCCTCGCGCAGAACGAATTCGCGCTGGGCAGCCGCGCGCCCGGCCAGCTGCTGTTGAATCTCAGCGCAACCGAGCAGCGTGAAGTGCCGCAGGACACGCTGAACGCCTCGCTGCAATATTCCGTACAGGGGCGCGATCGCGCCGAACTGCAGAATGAGGTCAACACGGCAATGCGCAAGGCGCTCGACATTCTCGAAGACAGCAGCGGCGTTGAGTATTTCACGACGCAGTACCAGGTATACGTCGTCGACGCCGGTCGTCCGTCGCGCACCGACGTCGAGAATCCGGTATGGCGCGCGCAGCAGGAAGTGGCCTTGACCAGCCTCGACAGCGACGCGCTGCTCGAAGTCATGGGCGAGCTGCAGGCCGCCGGCCTCGTCGTGACGAGCCAGTATTACTCGCTATCGCCGGAGCGCTATGAAGAAGTCGCTGCGAGCCTGATGCAGGATGCACTGAAGAAGCTGCAGGCGCGCGCGAATGAAGCGGCGCAGGGCCTCGGCAAGGGCACGGCCGAACTGATCGAAGTGAGCCTCGACGGCAGCCCGAACTTCGCCTTTCGCGAACGCGCGGTGATGATGAGCATGGACGCGGCTGCGATGGCCCCGCCCGTCGCCGTGCCAGGCGAAACGCAGGTGTCGATGACGGTGTCGGCCCGCGCGCTGCTGTCGCCATGATCTGCACAGGCGCTATCTAATAACAAAAAAGCCCGGCAAATGCCGGGCTTTTTGTAGGTGGGTCAGGCTTTCACGTTGCGGAAATTCATTTCACTGATCCGTGCCTGCACCACCGCCGTCGGTCTGGCCCAACGTCGTGCCGTCGGCAAGTTCGACGCCGACGTACAGGCCGCCCTGGCTGCCGTCCTCGAGCGTGATCGCGTTCTTCAGCGGATTCACGTACGCCACGACCTTGTCACCGACTTTCAGCGACGAACGTTTCCAGCCCACGCGCATCAACACGTTGGGCGCCGTCATCTCGACGGTCCACAGACCATCCGGACCTTCGCTCGCATCGCCTTCGACCTTGAACGAGGCATGCGGGTTGATCCAGCGGAACTGAGTCACGGTGCCTTCGATGCGAATGACCTTCTCATTATCGAAGGCTGACGTGGAGTGATGTGCGAAAGCCGGCACGCTGAGCAGCGCGGCCGCGGCGAGCATGCGGGTGGTGTATTTGAGTGAGTTGGAAATCATAGTATCTCTCGCTGTCTTTATTGTTATGCGTTGATGGATGGCGCAGCTCAGCGCTCCAGCCCTTCCTGGCCTGCCTGCGTACTCGGCAGGTTGTCGTTCAGGTCGGGCAGGCATTCGACTTCGCCGATGTCGGTGTAGTCCACGCGCAGCCACTTCTTCGTATTGCGCCATTCGCCGACCCAGTTGTTGGGATCGGTCATGATGTATTCGATCTGCAGTACTTCGCCACCCTCGACGAGCTTGATGCGCTCCTGCACCTGGAACTCTTCGGAGATCGGGATGCCGGTATCGATGTAGTGGTTGTAGGTTTCGATGTACTTCGTATCGACGACGAGCGTATCGCCTTCCCAGCGGCCGAGCGATTCGCCGTTGTAGGTGTAGATCACTTCATCGGGATTCGAATAGTCGCGGCCATCGAGGAAGATCTGGCGGAAGCTGTTGTTGAAGTTCGAGATCATGTAGACCACGGTCGGCAACTGCACCATCGCGATTGGCCATACGCGCGTCATGATCATCGGAATGCCGGCCGGGAAACACTGGCCGATCGCGTCGCGATACGGACGGCGCTCGGCGCGTGCTCGCTGGCCTTCCTCGAAGTCGAGCTTCGCCTGTCCGAGGAATTCCGGATACGGAGGACCGAACATGAAGTTCTGGAAGCCACCGCTGAGGTCGACGAACCAGGTGCCGGTGAGGTCGAACGGCGGCGCAGGACGTTCCTTCTTCAGGTTCTCCGGCGCGAGCGCGCCGAGCTGTCCTGGATGCTGCATGATGGAATTGCTGAGTGCCTGGCGGCGCTCTTCGGGTGTGCGGGTTTCTTCCTGCGCAAATGCACCAGCCGGGAGCACCGCGCCAAGAAGCAGAAGAAGGAAGTGAGATCGTGCAGCGGATCTGCTGAACATGATGTATTCGCCCTGAAAGTGGTGAGTAAGGACAGCGCGTCCGGTCTCTTGTGGTGTCTGTGCCGGCTCGCCGATGACTGCGGCCGCAGCATAATTTGCTTTGCCAGCCCTGTCTATTGCAGGCCGGCAGCAGCATCACTCGGCGCAGGCGACGTCGTCCACGTTGCGAATGTAAGGCTGATACTGCGCGAGATCCGCCGGCAATTCCTCGACAAAACGGCGCGCGGCGCTGAGACCCGGGAAGGAGTCATGCATCACTAGCCATTGCTCGGACCGGCGTTCATTGGCGGAGATGATGCATATATAGGAACGATCGAGCAGTTTCACCGACGCAAGATATTCAAGGAAACTCTCGAGGCGGCGCGGCTGCTGCGTCGGCACGGAATACAGCTGGATCGTGTAGCCTCCGGTCTGTGCAAGTTCCGCGAGCCAGGCCTGCGACTTCGCCATGCGTTGTGCCACGAGACCGCCGGTGCCCTGTGCGCCGATAGCTGGATCGACGCGGGCCGCATCCGCAGGTACGGGCGCCATCTCAGTTGTCGTCAATGCAATGCCATCGGGTGCCCCATGCCCGGCTTCTTCCGCTGGCACTGGAACCGATGTGATCGGCAGCGTTGGCTCCCTCATTTCCGGGAGCGATTCATCCACCGGTTCGTTCGCCTGCGAAGATGCAACCGGAGCGGCGACGTTCACCAGCGGCGTTACGCGGGCAACAGGCTCATCGACCTGATTGTCTCCGGGCGACGGATCGATCTCGGGCAATGACTCCTCGCGCGCCACGGTCTCCGATGTTTGCGCGACCTCGCTTGCAAAGGTCGTCGATGGCGACTGCGCCACGGGCATCTGGTCCGGCGTCGCAGCAAACCACCCACCCTGCAATCCCGCTAGGGCAACGACGACACCGGCCGCCGCGGCCGTCGCGCCGTATACAAGCCACTGCGGCAGCTGTGGCAGCTGCACGCGCTTGTACCCGCTGTCGGCAATCGCCGTCCTGACGTGCCGCGGCAGCACCATCGACTGCACTTCCCCGGCGCCGTTACGCGGTTCCTGCCGCATCGATGGATCGGCATACGCGGCCAGCAGGGACTTGTCGGCGAGTATGTTGATGCGGCGCGTCAGCCCGCCGGATGCCGAAGCCAGCAGCTTCTCGGCCGCGGGGCTGAACAGTTGCGGCCACGGGCAACCCGCCTGCCGAAGGCGGAAGTGCAGGTATTCGCGTACGTCCTGTTGCGTCAGCGGCGCGAGTTCGAAACTGTGCGTGATGCGCTCGCGCAGCTGGCGTATCGATTTGTTCTGTAACTTGCGCTCGAGTTCCGGCTGGCCAAACAGCACGATCTGCATGAGCTTGTGACGATGCGTTTCGAGGTTGCTGAACAGCCGGATTTCCTCGAGCGTTTCGAGCGGCATGCCCTGGGCTTCCTCGATGAACACGACGACGCTGCCGCCCGCCGCATGTTTCTGCAGCAGGTAGTTCTGCAGCTTCTGCATGACGAGCAGGCGGTCGGTGCCGGAATCCACTTCGAGTTTCAGTTCGAAGGCGATCGCATACACGATGTCGCGCGCGGAGAGGTTCGGATTCGCGAGGTAGACGATCTCGATCGACGGCGGCAGGCGTTCTTCGAGCATGCGGCACAGCATGGTCTTGCCGCTGCCGACTTCACCGACGACTTTCAGTATCCCCTCGCCCGTCGTGATCCCGTACACGAGCGCATCGAGTACGACACCGCGGCCATGCGTGCCGCCGGGAAAGAACAGGGATGGGTCGGGAGTGATGCGGAAGGGATGGCGTTTGAGCGAGAAGTATTCCAGATACATGTCGTTGCCTGGCGTTGAGGAGACGTCGTGTCCACTGCATCGTGGACATACGTCGTGGACACCTCGTCCTGGAAAACCTCGGGATTTACCGGTCAAAAACCACATTGACCGGTTGCGCAGCGACACTAGCACCCGCATTTTTGAGCGTCAAGAAAACTGCAGTCCTCGTGAGCGGACGCTGCGAACACGCGCGCGCCGCCGCCATGGACTTTACTTGCACTCCACGGTTATCCTGCCGCGGCACACGGACGCCGTATGCGGCGCAAGGGTCTCGAGCGCCACCTCGAACGCATCATCACCGAACGCCAACTGCAGCAGACGCAGCGATGACCGACCGCCAGCCCGCTCATGCAGAGCCAGGCAAACTCAAATGTCTCGGGCCCGCCAGCGCGATGGTGGATGCCCTGTACGAGATGATTGGCCGCTCGAAATTCTTCGAAGACTTCACGCTCGACGACATTCGCAAGCTTTCCCAGTTCATGACGGTGTACCGCGCCGAACCGGGCGACACGATCATCCGCGAAGGCGACTCCGACGATTACATGCTGTTCATCCTCGAAGGCCGCATCAACATCGTGAAGACGGATGCGAACGGCGAGCGCCACCCGATGTCGAGCGTCGGCCCGGGTTCGACGCTCGGCGAGATGTCGATGATCGACGGCGAGCCCCGGTTCGCCACCTGCATCGCCGTCGATACGACGACCTATTCCGTGTTCGCGCGCAACAGCATGGTCCGCATCATCATGGAAGAACCGCATCTGGGCGCCAAAGTCCTGATCAAGCTCGTCACCTTGCTGTCGCAACGCCTGCGCGACACCAGTTCCAGCCTGCTGTACTACCTCGAACGCACCGAAACCGTGTAGGGTGTTTACCCGATCGCACGCTGTCACAAATGCGGCTGAAAGCGGCTGCGTGACATTTATGGCAAATCCACGTAATTCCCGTAACTGTTTGGCCGGGAAGACATTTTTGTGTTAAAACTGCGGCCGCTGCCATCCCGACCGCATCCGGCCAGGGGTCCGCCACAAAACGAGCGCAGATTCGACGATGAAAGGCCGGAATTTATTCAGGGGAACCAAGAGCTTGCCGCCGTTACACGGCTGCGGGCCGGCCCGCACGCCCAAGCTCGCTGCCAGTTGTAGCCTCCTTCTATTTCTGTCCGCCTGCGGCACGCACCTGCCGGCCGAGAATGAACCTGGCAGGCATATTCCCGCCCCGGCCGCAGCCGCCGCGGCTGCTCCCGGCATTCCGCAGGTCGTGACGCCACTGCCGCTCGTCGAGCCGCCGCAGCCGCAGGTGGAACCGGAGCTCTATACGATCGTCGCGCAGGACGTTCCGGTACGCGACCTGCTGTTCACGATGGCACGTGACGCCGCAATCAACGTCGACGTGCATCCGGCCGTGACCGGTCTCGTCAGCATCAACGCGATCGACCAGACCTTGCCGCAGATCCTCGAGCGCATCGCACGCCAGGTCGACATGCGCTGGAACATCGACGCCGCCGGCAACGTCGTCGTCGAGGCCGATGCGCCGTTCTGGCGCAACTACACAGTGGATTACGTCAACGTTGCACGCACGTCGACCACCGAAGCGCAGGTACGCACGAGCATCGTGGGCGGCGCCGGAAGCACGTCGACGCTGAACCAGACCAGCGGCAACAATTTCTGGGCCACGCTGCCGCTGAACCTCGAGGCCTTGCTGAATACCACCGGCACGCTGCCCACCGGTAACGTGCAGCGCGTGATCGCGAATTCCGAAACAGGCGTCGTGTCGGTGCTCGGCACGTCGCGCCAGCACGAATCCATCGCGTCCTTCCTCGACAACGTACAGACACGTTCGCTGTACCAGGTGCTGATCGAAGCGACGGTCGTCGAGGTACGCCTCAGTGACAACTACCAGGCCGGCGTCGACTGGAACATGCTCGACCGCAACAACGGCGAGATCAGTTTCATCCAGAACCTGACCGATGCCGAATTCCGCGACAACCCGCCGGCAAGCGTGCTGATGATCGATCGCTCGAGTACGCCCGACGCGATCGACGCGACGATCACGATGCTGTCGCAGTTCGGCGAGCTTCGCGTGCTGTCGAGCCCGAAGCTGATGACGCTGAACAACCAGTCGGGTGTGCTGCGCGTCGTCAACAACGTCGTGTACTTCACGATCGAGGTCGAACCGCAGATCGTCACGGACGTCGGCGTGCAGTCAGCCGTCTACACGTCCACGGCGACGACCGTGCCGGTCGGCTTCGTGATGTCCGTCACGCCGCAAATCTCGCAGGATGACCAGGTGACGCTGTACGTCAGGCCGAGCATCTCGCGCATCGTCGGCTACAAAACCGATCCGAACCCGGCGCTGCAGGAAGCCGGCATCACGAACGAAATTCCCGAAACGCAGCTCAGCGAAATGGAATCGGTGCTGAAGGTGTACAGTGGCCAGGTCGCGATCCTCGGCGGGCTGATGCAGGACTCGATCCAGACCGACCAGGATGGTTTGCCGGTGCTGTCGCGGCTGCCCGGCGTCGGTGGCCTGTTTCGCTACGAAGACGAGCGCGCGGCGAAAACCGAACTGATCGTGTTCATTCGCCCTGTCGTCATCCGCCAGCCGTCGCTGAACGGCGATCTGGAAGCGTATCGTAATTACCTGCCCGCCAACGGCCTCGAAACGGTCGGCCCCTCGTTGCCGGAGGGCGTGCTGTCCCTTCCAGGCAGCGAGTAGCCAGCGGGGATCGGCATGAGCCTGTTGATGGAAGCCCTGCGCAAGGCCGAACAGGCGAAGCAAAGGATGCAGCAACACGAAGGCGCCGCTCGCAGCGGCCTCGATGCACCGGAAATTCCGTCCGGCAGCCCATCGCCACTCACACTCGAAGAGCGTGAGCCAGGCATTACGCCGCAATACATTCGCGACAATTTCACGGCCGTCCCGGACGCGGATCCCGGCAGTTCACACGACGATCCCGTGCCACGCGACGCCGCGCTCGATGCCGATGACGCATATGCCGCGCAAGTCGCCGAACAGACACGCCACGTCGCGCAGCGCCAGCGCGCGGCCGCAGCATCAGTATTCGCTGCGAAGCAGCAGCCGGCGCACAGGCGACGCACGCTGACGCTCCTCGTCACGATCATGCTGCTGATGATTCCCGTCGGCGGTGGCATCCTGTGGTACCTGCAGGCGGCAAACAGCTCGTCGATCGGCCTGAATCCCGCGCTCGCCAACTACGACCTGGCGGCGCGCCGCTTCGATGACACGCCGACCGCTGCAGCCACCGCTGCGCCCGGAGCGAATGTCGTGGCCGCAGCGGCAACAGATGCCGCGCCGCAAGATATCGATGCGGCTCCCGCACCGATCGCCACGGACGACACCGGTGCGGCGCCGGCAAACGACGGTGCAGGGCTGGGCGTCGCTATCGATGCCTCCCCACCGCCCGCCCCGGCTTCCGACGCCAACGCAACCCCCACTGCGGCAGTCCCTGCGCAGGCCGATGCAGCCGCGCCGGTAACGGCACCGGCGAATGCGAACCTCACATTGCCTGCCAGCGCCGCGGCGCCCGTGCTCGAAGTATCGCGCTCGCGCGGCACAACGCAGGTTAATCCCGACCTCGCCGCCGCGTACGCGCACCTGCAGGATGGCGACATCGCCGCCGCCGGCTCGCTGTACCGGCAGGTGCTCGCAACGCTGCCGAACAACCGCGATGCGCTGCTCGGCCTCGCACTCGTGCACATGCGCGAAGGCCAGGATGCTAACGCGCGCGAACTGTATGCGCGCCTGCTCGAATTGAACCCGCGCGACCCGCTTGCCCACACAGGCCTTCTGCAGACGGTGCAGTCCGGCAGCCCTGCCGAACACGAAAATGCGTTGAAGGCACTGATCGGCCAGTTTCCGAATGTGGCCCAGCTCACACTTGCACTCGGCAATCACTACGCTTCGCAAGGTCGCTGGAGCGAAGCGCAGGCGGCCTACTACAATGCGCTCCTCACCGCGCGCCGCGGCACAAACGGGCCGGTACATCCTGACTATGCATTCAATCTCGCCGTGAGCCTCGAACAGCTGAACCAGCCGCAGGCAGCGCTCGACTACTACCGCCAGGCCCAGGCGCTGGCGGCCGAGGTCACTCCTGGTTTCGACCCGCAACTCCTGGACGACAGGCTCGACTACCTTCTGTCGGAGCAATCGCCGCGATGATTGCAAGGCATGATTCCGGCAACACCCGCCAGCGGCTCGGCCAGCTCCTGCTGAGACAGGGCGCGATCACCGAAGACCAGCTGCGCATCGGCCTGCGCGAACAGCAGACGGACAAGCGCCCGCTCGGCGCGATCCTGATCGACCTCGGCTTCGTAACCGACTCGATCGTGCGCGACACGCTGAGTGCCAACACCGGCCAGCAAAGCGTCGACCTTTCACAGACCGTGCTCGATGCCGAGTCGATCCGCATCGTCAGCCAGGCGCTCGCTCGCCGCCATTCCGTGCTACCGCTGTCGTACAACCGCGAAACGCACCACCTCACGCTCGCGATGGCCGATACGTTCAACATCGTCGCGCTCGACCAGATCCGTGCACAGAACGGCGGCAACCTGCAGATCACGCCTGTGCTCGCGAGCCAGGAAGAGATCATGCGTAACATCGAAACCCACTACGGTTTCGACCTGTCGATCGATGGCATCCTGCACGAGATTGAAACCGGTGAGCTCGATTTCGACAGCCTGCACGCCGACGATCGCGGCTACAGCCATCCGATGGTGCGCCTCATCAACGCGCTGCTCGCCGATGCCGTGCAGCGCGGCGCCTCCGACATCCACTTCGAGCCGGAAGAAGCCTTCCTGCGCATCCGGTATCGCATCGACGGCGTGCTGCGCCAGATCCGCAGCCTGCACAAGAGTTACTGGCCCGCGATGGTCGTGCGCCTGAAGGTGATCAGCGCGATGGACATCGCCGAATCGCGCGTGCCGCAGGACGGCCGCATCTCGCTGACACTCGTGGGCCGCCAGATCGACTTCCGCGTCGCGTCGCAACCGACGACGCACGGCGAAAACATCGTGCTTCGCATCCTCGACCGCCGCAAAGGCATCGTGCCGATGGACAAGCTTGGCCTCAGCGACGAGAACTTCTCGCTGCTGCAACTGCTGCTCGCGCGGCCCGAAGGCATCGTGCTAGTCACGGGCCCCACCGGCAGCGGCAAGACCACGACGCTGTACTCGATCCTCAGCCACATGAACACCGAAGAGGTGAACATCATGACGATGGAGGATCCGGTCGAATACCCGATGGCGATGATCCGCCAGTCGTCGGTGAACGAATCGATCGCGATGGGCTTCGGCGAAGGCATCCGCTCGATGATGCGCCAGGACCCCGACATCATCCTCGTCGGCGAGATCCGCGATGCCGTGACCGCCGAAATGGCCTTCCGCGCCGCGATGACAGGTCATCGCGTGTTCTCGACGCTGCATACGAATTCCGCGATCGGCGCGATGCCACGCCTGCTCGACATCGGCGTGTTGCCAGACCTGATCGCCGGCAACCTGATCGGCGTAATCTCGCAGCGCCTCGTGCGCAACCTGTGCAAGCAGTGCAAGGTCGAGCGCGAAGTTTCACCCATGGAACGCAAGCT
>DASWWP010000213.1:0-3779 GCA_036405915.1 Pseudomonadales bacterium | reverse complement strand
GCGCCGAGGCCCTGCGTATCGGGAAACCATGCGCTCGTGCCGAACTGCGCGCGCAGGAAGGTTTGCACGGGCCCCGCGAAGTTGAAGGTGCCGAGGAATACGAAGGCCATCACGTAGCCTGGCAAGGCCAGCGGCAGCATGAGCGCCCACTCGAATATGCGCCTGCCGGGGAATTCGCAGGTGCTGCACAACCATGCGAGCGCGATGCCGAGCACGCTGACGCCGCTGCCGACGCCAAGCAGCAACAACACGGTGTTCGCCGCGAGGCGATCGAGCTTCGTGTCGAGCAGGTGCTGCCAGATGTCCTGTTCGCCGGACCCGAGCGCGCTCCACTGCGTGAAGATCAGCAGCAGCGGCAGGCTGACGAGCAGCGCCAGCAGGAAGCCGGCGCTTTTCCACGCGAGGTAATCGGGACGCGCGGCACGTGGCGGCGCGGGGCTGGCGGCTGTCGCGTTCACTGGGCTTCCCGGCGGAATTCCCAACGGGGTCCGAAAGAGCGTGCCGTAGCGAGCCCTGAAGAACTATGCGAGGAAGAATCAGCGGTAGTCGGCACGGTCCATCAGCTTCACGGCCTCAGCCTGCAGGCGGCCCGCGGTTTCGACATTGATCGTGTCCGGCTTGAACTCGCCCCAGCTTTTGACGAGGTCGACGGGTTCCACGGCGGGACTCGCCGGAAATTCGAGGTTCAGCTCCGAGAACATGCGCTGCGGTTCCGCGGTCGACAGCCATTCGATCAGGCGCTGCGCGGCCTGCGGATTCTTTGCGTGCGTCGTGATGCCGGCGCCCGACACGTTCACATGCACGCCCGAACTTTGCTGGTTGGCCCAGAACAGGGCGACCGGCACGTCCGGCTTCTGCTGCTGGATCTGGCCCAGGTAATAGGTGTTGATGATGCCGACGTCGCACTGGCCGGCGGCGATGGCATCGACGATCAGCGTATCGCTGCTGAACACCGGTGCGGCGAGGTTCGCGACCCAGCCGCGCACGACGCGCTCGGTCTCTTCCGCGCCGAGGCGGCCGATCATCGTCGCGACGAGCGACATGTTGTAGACCTTCTTGGATGTACGCAGGCACAGCTTGCCTTTCCATTTCGGATCGGCGAGGTCTTCGTACGTGGAGAGGTCGGCCGGGTCGACGCGTTCGGTCGAGTACGCAATCGTCCTCGCACGGACCGACAGTCCGAACCAGCGGCCCTGCGGATCACGCAGGTGTTCGGGGATGTCCTGTTCGAGGACGGCGGATTCGAGCGGGCGCAACAGCCCGCGCTCGGCCGCCATCCACAGGTTGCCGGCATCGACCGTGTACAGGATGTCGGCGTAGGTGTCGGAACCCTCGGCCTGCAGGCGGGCGATCAGCGGGCCTTCCTCGCCGGTCTGGAACTGGACGTCGATCCCCGTTTCGGCCGTGAAGCGGTCGAACAGCGGCTTGATCAGGTGTTCCTGGCGAGAGGAGTAGACGATCACCGGCCCAGCCTCCGACGGGGGCTGCGGCGTGGCGAGCCCGCCTCCCTGCGCCGTCAACGTGGACGTCGAACCAGCACGGTCAACGGAATTCGCGCCAGTGAGTGCCTGCTCACCAGAGCCGGCGGCTGGCGCGGTGTCGCCGCCGCAGGCGGCCAGCAGGCTGATCGACACTGCAGCAAATAAAAGACGCAGCTTCATCGGGATACTCCGGACAGGGGCGCAGATGATAATCATTATCAATTGAGGGCTACAAGCCCATTGCGCCTTTCATGAGGGCCTGTTTGACCGGCCGCAGTCCGTCGGCAGCCTTGAGGCCGAGGTTGCGCAGCCAGCGGACGTGCAGGTCGTCGCTGCCGAACGTGCGCTTGAAGGCTTCCATCAGCAACAGCATCGACAGGTTGGCGGCCTTCCGCTCACGCTGGTAGCGGCTGAGGACCTGCTCGCTGGCGACATCCTCACCGCGTGCAGCCGCGCGTCCCAGCACGCCGGCAAGGCTTTTGACGTCGGCCAGCCCGAGGTTCACGCCCTGCCCGGCCAGTGGATGGATCGTGTGCGCGGCGTCGCCGATCAGCGCGAGGCCGTGGCGCACGTAGTCGCCGGCGTGCTTCTGCCATAGCGGAAAGGAATGCCGTGCGCTGACCTGTTCGATCGTGCCAAGCCGCGACTCGAATGCGAGTTCGAGGCGGCGCCTGAACGCTGCGTCGTCCAGTGCGAGCAGTTCATCGGCCAGGGCCGGAACGCAGGACCACACGATCGACGAATGGTGCTGCTGCTCCGCGCCCGGCTGGTGCAGCGGCAGGAAAGCCAGCGGCCCGGTTTGCAGGAAGCGCTGCCAGGCCGTGTCCTGGTGCGGTCGAGCGGTGCGCACGGTGGCCACGAGCGCACGGTGGCCCGTGTCCCATTCCCGGGTTTCGATGCCGGCCAACGTACGCACGGGCGATGCCGAGCCATCGGCGCCGATCAACAGGCGGCAGGTGATCTGCGTACCGCTCGCGAGCGTCAGCTGCTGGCGGCCAGCCACCGGCGTGAAGCTGGTGAGGCTGTCCTGCATTACCGCGACCTGCGTGCCGCGAAGCGCCTCGGCCATCACGCCTGCGACCAGGCCGTTTTCGACGATGTATCCGAGGCAGGGTTCATGCAGCTCGGCGGCGGAAAAATGAATCGCGCCGGTGCCGTCCGCGTCCCACACCTGCATGTCGGTGTAAGGCGACACGCGCAAGGCCTCGAGCCGGCTCCACAGGCCGAGTTCGTCGAGCAGCACGCGACTCGCCGGCGTCAGCGCACTGACGCGCGCATCGAAGTCCGCATGCTCGCGCGCGGCGGCAGGCAAGGTCGGCAAGGTCGGCAAGCGCTGCGGGTCGAGCAAGGCGACGTCGAGCTGCGTGCGCGCCAACGCGAGCGCCATCGCCAGCCCCACGAGCCCGCCACCGCAAACGACAACATCATATGCACGCTGTTCAGCCATGCCGGCATTATCCAGAAAAAAGCGCGCCAGCACCCGATTCTTGTCCAATTGGGGTTAGTGCCATTTGTTTTTTCATGAAGGCCTGCTCCAGAGGCATAAAAGCCGATGCACGACGCTAACGCCGGGCACGGCCTACGAAGGAGGTAAAAGCCCAGTGATCACTGCGGGAAGCGGCCAAGGTTCGATGGCGAGGACTTCCAAACGCCGCAAATGGGTTCTGACCCCCTTTTTCTTTTCTGATAAAGTGCAGCCCCTTTTCGCTGAAGCCCAATCCTGCCTGCCGTGAATGTTTCCCTCGTCGCCAGCGCGAAATTGCCGACCCGCTTCGGTGAATTCGCGATCCACGTGTTCGCGGATGCCGCGACCGGCAAGGAGCATCTTGCGCTCGTGTATGGCGAGCTCGACACGACGCAGCCGGTGCTCTGCCGCGTACATTCCGAATGCCTGACGGGCGATGCGCTGTTCAGCCTCCGCTGCGACTGCGGCGCGCAGCTGAGCGAAGCCCTGCGCCGCATCGCGGAACAGGGTAGCGGGCTTGTGCTGTATTTAAGGCAGGAAGGCCGCGACATCGGCCTTGGCAACAAGATTCGCGCGTACAACCTGCAGGATCACGGCGCCGATACCGTCGAAGCGAATGTCGAACTGGGTTTCGAACCCGACGCACGCGATTACGAGATGTGCCGTGCGATGTTCGCGCACTTCGGCATCCCGCAGCTGCGCCTGATGACGAACAATCCGAACAAGGTAGCGGCGATGGAGAAGCTCGGCATCGCCGTCGCCGACCGCATGCCGCTGCTCACGGGCGAGAACCTGCACAACCAGTCGTACCTGGCGACGAAGCGCGACAAGCT
>DASWWP010000212.1:0-7111 GCA_036405915.1 Pseudomonadales bacterium | reverse complement strand
ACATTCTCCTTCGTGATCGGCCGCAGTGCTTTCAGCACCTTGAGCTTTTCGTTGCGGATGCTGTCGGCGGAAAGGTCCACAGGCGGCTCCATCGCGAGCAGGCACAGGATCTGCAGCAAGTGGTTCTGCACCATGTCGCGCATCTGGCCGGCCTTGTCGTAGAAGCCCCAGCGATCTTCGATGCCCATGCTCTCGGCTACCGTGATCTGCACATGGTCGATGCAGGTGTAGTCCCAGTTGCTCGTCAGCAGCGAATTCGCGAAACGCAGCACGAGCAGGTTCAGTACCGTTTCCTTGCCGAGGTAATGGTCGATTCGGTAAATCTGCTCTTCCGTGAACAGGCTGCCGACGAGGTCGTTGACGACCCTCGACGACTTCAGGCTGTCGCCGATCGGCTTTTCCATGATGACCTGGCTGTCGGAGCGGATCAGTCCGGCGTGGCTGAGCCCGGCGCAGATGTCTGCATACACGGCTGCCGGCGTCGCGAAGTAGAAGATGCTGCGCTCGGTGCTGCAGTCGAACCAGTCGCGCAGTGAGTTGAAGGTTTCGGCATCGCGGAATTCCAGCACGCGATAAGTCATGCGCTTCAGCAGGCGCCGCAGTGCCTCCTGGTTCAGGTCTCCGCCGACGAACTGTGCAAGGCTCGTGGTCACCATGTTGCGGAAGTCGTCATCGCTCATGCCGCTGCGCGCGAGGCCGAGAATGCGCATGTCGGGATGCAGCAGGTTGTCGAGATCAAGGTGGTATAGCGCGGCCAGCAACTTGCGGCGGGCGAGGTCACCGGCGATGCCGAAGATCACGAGATTGCAGGCGACCGGGTTGTGGTCGTTCATCATGCGCGAGGATCCTTTTGCTCGAATGCATGCCGGGCGGTGGCGGCGAAAGCCTCGCACCTTTACGCACGGCTGTGTCAGGTTATGCCAGAAGTATGCCAGCGTTCAGCGGCATGGTCTCCCCGGAAATGTACCCAATGCGTGCACGGCGCACTCCGATGGCGCACGCGCATGTGACGATGTGGCGCGGCCTTGTGTGGACGCATTCTCGAATCCTGTGGCAAGATCGATTCGGGCGCAAAAAAACTGCCGCAAAAGGACGCCCTTGCACTGATGCCCATCGACTGGAAAGCCTACGAACCCGGCAGCTTCTTCGACGAATTGATCAGTTCACCGGGCTACCCGCGCAAGCCTGCCCGCGTTCTCGCGAAGTACCTCGCTTCCCTCAGCGACGATGAACTGAAGCGCCGTCACGATTCCGTGCAGCATGCGATCCGCACGATGGGCATTTCGTTCACCGTATACAGCGAAGCGGGCAACATCGATCGCGAATGGCCCTTCGATCCGATCCCGCGAATCATCACGAGCAAGGAGTGGGAGACGACGAGCAGGGGCCTCGCGCAGCGGCTGCATGCACTAAATGCCTTCATCCACGACGTCTACAATGACGGCAAGATCCTGAAGGACAAGGTCGTGCCGCGCGAGCTGATCGCCGACTCCGGCAACTACCGTTCGCAGTGCCAGGGCATGAAGCCCAAGCACGGCGTGTGGGCCCATGTATGCGGCACGGACCTCGTGCGCGATGCGGACGGCAAGTTCTACGTGCTCGAAGACAATCTCCGTGTGCCGTCAGGCGTGTCGTACATGCTCGAAAACCGCACGGTGACGAAGCGCGTGTTCCCCGAACTGTTCGAAAACTACGACATCCAGCCGATCGGCGACTATCCCGGCTGCCTGTTCGACATGCTCGCGTCGCTGTCGCCGCGCAAGACCAATCGGCCTGAAATCGTCGTACTGACGCCCGGCATTTTCAACTCTGCGTACTTCGAGCACTCGTTCCTCGCGCAGCAGATGGGCGCCGAACTCGTGCAAGGCAGCGACCTGATCGTCGACGACGACCGCGTATACATGAAGACGATCAATGGCCTCGCGCCGGTCGACGTCATCTACCGCCGCATCGACGACCTGTTCATGGATCCGACTGTGTTCAACAAGGACTCGACGCTCGGCGTCGCCGGCCTGTTGCAGGCCTGGCTGAAGGGCAACGTCGGGCTCGCGAACGCGCCGGGCGCCGGCGTGGCCGACGACAAGGTCATCTATACCTACGTGCCGGCGATGATCAAATACTACCTCGGCGAGGATCCGATCCTGCCGAACGTGCCCAGCTACCTGTGCTGCGTCGAATCGGAATGTGATTACGTCCTGAAGAACCTCGACAAGCTCGTCGTCAAACCCGCGAACGAATCCGGCGGCTACGGCATGCTGATGGGCCCGCGCGCGAGCAGAAAGGAGCGCGATGAATTCGCACTCAGGATCAAGGCGAATCCGCGTAACTACATGGCGCAGCCGCTCGTCGCGCTGTCGACGGCCCCGATCATGGCGAACGACGGCGTCGAACCCCGGCACGTGGACCTGCGCCCGTTCATCCTTCAGGGCAAGGACACGTACGTGACGCCCGGTGGGCTCACGCGCGTGGCGCTCGTGAAGGGTTCGTACGTCGTGAATTCATCGCAGGGTGGCGGCAGCAAGGACACGTGGATCGTCAACGAGGAGCCCAACTGATGTTGTCGAGCGTCGCGGAGCGCGTGTACTGGCTGGGACGTTATCTCGAGCGCGTCGAAAATGCCGCGCGGCTGATCAACGTGTATTCGCAGATGCTGTTCGACCTGCCCACGGGTTCGCACCTCGGCTGGGGGATCCTGATCGACATCACCGGCTGCAATGCCGACTATGACCGCCTCGGGCTGCCGATGGAAGAAAAGCAGATCGTGCGCTACCTCGTCGCCGACCCGAAAAATCCAGCCTCGCTTCTCGGCAGCATCCACATGATGCGCGAGAACGCGCGCACGACGCGCGAAATCATCCCGGCCGACGCCTGGGAGCATTTCAACAACCTGTACCTGAAGATGAAGGAAACGGCCTCGCAGAGCCTGAGCCGGCGCGGCCGCCAGCAGTTGCTCGAAGACGTGATCGGCGACTGCCAGCGCCTGTTCGGCCTGCTCGCCGGCAGCATGAACCACGACACGGCGTATGCCTTCATCCAGATCGGCCGCAAGGTCGAGCGTGCCGACATGACTTCGCGCATGGTCGACGTCGGTTCGATCAGCCTGCTGCCTGCGTTCACGCGCGACACGAAGGAACGCGTAATCCTCGAACCGTACGAAAACGTGATCTGGATGAACGTGCTGCGTTGCCTCGGCGGCTACCAGGCCTACCGGCAGAAAGTACAGCACGCCGTGGGCGGGGAGGAAGTCGTGCGCTTCCTGCTTCAGGATGAGGAGTTTCCGCGCGCGATCGGCTACTGCCTGAAGGACATGGTCACGTACCTGAACAAGCTGCCGAACAACCAGGACGTACTGCATGCCGTCGCGCGCGCGAAGAAGGTCACGACGCAGGCCGACATCTCCAGCCTGCTGCAGCGCGGACTGCTGGACTTCATCGACGAGTTACAGATTTCCTTCGCCGACATCCACGAAGAACTCAACAACACCTGGTTCATGCCGATGGAGTTGCGCAAGGCGCGGCCGGCACAGTCGCAAAGCTCGGACGACGGGCGGCAGCGGCAAATCCAGACGATCTGAGCGCGGGCGAGCGCGTCGCGTATACGACGTGGCGCTACGCTAGTACTGCATGTCCGGCGGAGGAGAGCTCGGCTGCACGGTAGTCGCCAGTGGCGGCATCTGGTTGAAGGCTTCCTTCAGGCGCGTATCCCACGCTCGTTTCACTTCGCGCAGGTAGTCGCTGCCTTCCTCGAGCCGGTAATACGGCTGCAACTGGAAGCTGTTCGTGTTGTACAGCTGCAGTTCGATCGGCGGACCGACGCTGAGGTTCGAGCGCATCGTCGAGTCCATCGACACGAGCGCGCACAGTGCACAGGTTTCGAGCGGCGTGTCGGGATTCAGGATGCGGTCGAGGATCGGCTTGCCGTACTTGCTTTCGCCGATCTGCAGGTATGGCGTGTCCTTGCTGCTCGTGATGTGGTTGCCTTCCGGGTAAATCAGCACGATGCGATGTTCGGATCCGGCAATCTGCCCGCCGAGGATGAAGCTGGCCTGGAAGCCGCCCTGGCCGCCGAGGCCGTGGCGATCCTGTACCTGTTTGCTGACTTCACCGAGGTAGTCGGCGGCATCGCCGATCGACATCACGGTGTTGAGGTTGACCTGGCTTTGCTGCCGAAGATCCTTCTTCAGCTGCGCCATCGTCGACTGGGTCGTCGCGAGATTGCCGGCCGTGAGGATCACGAACTGGCGCTCGGGCCCCAGCTCGAAGCGAAACATCTTGCTGTACGTGCTGATCTGATCGACACCGGCATTCGTGCGTGAATCCGAACAAAACACCATACCGGCACTGACGGAAATGGCGACGCAGTAAGTCATGACTTGTCCTTGGCGGTCTCCGCCAGTTGGTCGCGCAAGCGTAGCAGATGCGGGCTCAGGTCCCGCAATCCGTGGTTACCCATGATTTCGGCGTCGCTGAGTCCCCGCAGCTCGTGCGGAAACACCAGCCAGTCTTCGGTCGTATGCAGGTAATAGTCCGGTGGTTGCGCAGTGCGGCTGTGCGTTGGCTTGAACCAGGGCACGGCGACGCGTATTTCCGGTGCCAGCGCTCCAAAATGGGCCTGCAGTTCGTTCAACACCTGCTGGATGCTGAGGCCTGTATCGTGCACATCGTCGACCAGCAGCAGGCGATCGCGGGCGCCAAGTTTTCGATACAGGTAGTCGAGGCCATGCACCTCGACCTGCGCCTGCTGTTCCATGCCTGCATACGACGAGGTACGGATCGCGATGTGGTCGCAGCCGCAACCTAGGAATTCGAGGACTTCATGGACCGTGATCGCCACCGGCGTGCCACCGCGCCAGATGCCGGCAAGCAGCGTGGGGCGATAGCCGCTTTCCGCGATGCGCAGCGCGAGTGCGCACGAGTCACGCAGCAGTTGCTCGGCACTGATGAACTGTTTCGGCATGCCGGTGCGGCGGGCATGGGCCCGGCGCTCATTCCTCGGAGTCGTCGCCGTCGTCGCCGAGCAGGCCGAGCGAGAGAATGTTCAGCAGCGAACGCTCGCGCTCGACGTTGGGCAGTTCAAAGTTGTACGGCGTTTCCTGCGCGCGCGTCGGGCGTCGGGTCGGAGCGAGCGGCGCATCAGTCTTGTTGGAACCGACAAGGCCGAAGCTCATCGTGTACAGCATCGACGGGTCGGTGATTTGCGTCGAGACAATGAAATTGCCGTTGGCATCCAGTGCCGGGCTGTCGGGGTGATTGGCTTTCAGCACGGCCAGCGACTGGTCGGCGAGGTCGTTCAGGCCCATGCGCAGGTACATTTCCGTCATGATTTCGAGCGCGCGCGGCACCTGCGGCGCGCCCTGGTAGTTTTCGACCACGTAACGCGCGCGCGTCAGCGCGGCAAGATAGGCCTGGCGTTCGATGTAGAACTCGGACACGTGAATTTCGTACTGCGCGAGCAGGTTGCGCAGGTAGATCATCCTCGCGCGTGCATCAGGTGCATATTCGGATTCGGGGAACAGCTGCAGCAGCTGCGCGAAGTCGGCGAAGGATTCGCGTGCCTTGCCAGGGTCGCGCTTGCTCGGATCGGTGGGAAGCCAGCGGCCAAGGATGCGCGAATCCTCGCTGTAGAAGGCCATGCCCTTCATGTAATAGACGTAGTCGATGTTCGGGTTGTCCGGATACAGGCGGATGAACCGGTCGGCGGCAGCACGCGCGGCCTCGGATTCGCCGTTCTTGTAGTAGGCATAGATCAGCTCGAGCTGGGACTGCGCGGCATAGCGGCCGAACGGGAATGCGGCCTCGATCTGCTGGAAGGCCGCGATCGCACGCGGCCAGTTGCCGGTTTCGACCGAGCGCACGCCGATGTCGTAGATCTCCTCTTCGTCGGAGCCAAATTCCTCTTCGGCGTCCGAACAGGCGCCGAGGGCGAGCATGAAGGCAAACAGGAGGGTAAAGCGGAGCCAGAAATTGTTCACGGGGGAGTCTACACGGGAATGCTTTGTATAATGCGCGGGCATGTTACTACCGATTGACCCACGGCCAAAGCGTGGGACCCGCGATCCCGCCCATAGTTCCCCCCTGGATACCCGATGAGCCAGCCAGTTCCGCCGCCTGAAGACGAAATCGACCTCGACGAAGAACAGGAGGTATTGCCTGAAGGACTCGTTACGCGCGAGCTCGGCGCTGAACTCGGCGGCCTGCGCCTCGACGCCGCGGCTGCCAGGGCTTTTCCCGAATTTTCGCGCGCCCGCCTGCAACAATGGATCAAGGAAGGACGCATGACGCTGAATGGCGCCGTCCCGAAGGGCAAGGAGCGCGTGATCGGCGGCGAGCAGGTTGGGCTGCGCGTCGAGCACGAGGTGCACGAAGAGTTCGCGGCCGAAGCGATGCCGCTCGAGATTCTGTATGAAGACGACGACCTGCTGATCGTCAACAAGCCGGTCGGACTCGTCGTCCATCCGGCCGCCGGCAATCGCTCGGGCACGCTGCTGAACGGGCTGCTCGCGCATTGCCCCGACCTCGCACAGCTGCCGCGCGGCGGCATCGTGCATCGCATCGACAAGGACACGAGCGGGCTATTGGTCGTCGCGAAGACCTTGTCGGCGCACCAGGCACTCGTCGCGCAACTGCAGGAACACAGCATGACGCGACGCTACGAAGCCGTGGTGCATGGCGTCGTCACGGCAGGCGGTACGGTGAACGCGGCAATCGGTCGCCACCAGACGCAGCGCCAGAAGCGCGCCGTCGTCGAGGAGGACGCGCCCGACGCACGCCCGGCGGTCACGCACTACCGCGTGAAGACGCGCTTCCGCAGCCACACGCATCTCACGCTGCAGCTCGAGACGGGCCGCACGCACCAGATTCGCGTGCACATGTCGCACATCGGTTATCCCATCGTCGGTGATCCGGTATACGGCGGGCGCCTGAAGCTGCCGAGGGGTGCGACGCCGGAACTGCTCGACTTCCTGCAGCACTTCCGCCGACAGGCGCTGCACGCACGCGTGCTTGGATTCGAGCATCCGGAAACAGGCGAATACATGGAGTGGGAAAGCCCGCTGCCAGAAGACTTCACGCAACTGCTCGCGCTGCTGGAACAGGATCGTGTCTGATTTGCT
>DASWWP010000211.1:0-6302 GCA_036405915.1 Pseudomonadales bacterium | reverse complement strand
GCCATCCCCGCAGAACACGAGGCGCACGGGCTGGTCGAAAACGGCGGCTGTCATCAGCACATCGGCTCCAGCCGCCGCAGAGGAACCGCTCCACGGGCTGCGCGTAGCGATGAACAGTATTTCGGTGCCGGGTGCTGAACTCATCGTGTCGATCCTTCGCTTTCCATTCGTTCAGTGCCGTCCGATCACGGGGCGAAATTCAGCAGGCGGTCGGAATGCGCGATCCCCTCGATGAGCTGGCCGAGCCCACCAATCACGAAACCCGGGAGCAGGTTGCCCCCGGCCTTTTCGTAACGCGCGGCTTCGTCGTCGCTGAGCACGCCGCGCTTCAGGGCCGAGGACGCACACACGACGGCATCGATGCCATGCTGCTGGATAAGTTGCTGCCAGGCGCGGGGAATATGAAACTCATCCTGAGGGGGCACGATCAGCGCGGAGCCGTTGTGGACGCCGTCCTGGAAGAAGAAAAGGCGATGGATGCGGTGACCGGCTGTGAGTGCGGCCTCGCAAAAATGTAGCGCGCTGAGCGCTGCCTGCGAGGAGTAGGGCGCACCGTGGATGATCAACGTGAACGAAGCCATGTTGCCGTCGCTACGTGGGAGTACGGAAATTCACCGTGCCGCAAGAAAAAGCCCCACCGGAGTGGGGCTTCTGAACCGACACCGCCGCGCGGGCCTTACTCGTCGCCACCGAAGACGCCGAGCAGGTGCAGCAGGCTCGTGAAGAGGTTATAGATGCTCAGGTACAGGCCGACCGTCGCACGGATATAGTTCGTTTCACCGCCATGGATGATGCGGCTAGTGTCGAACAGGATGAAGCCCGACATCAGCATGACGATCATCGCCGACCAGGCCAGATTCGCTACCGGCATGTTCGTGAACATCAGCACGAGGCCGCCGACGAGCATGACGATCATGCCCGTCATCAGGAAACCGCGCATGAACGAAAAGTCTTTCTTCGTCGTCAGCGCGTAGCCTGACAGCCCCAGGAAGATCAGGGCCGTGCCGCCGAGCGCTTCGAAGATCAGCGAAGGTCCGCGCGCGAAAGCGAGGTAGTGGTTCAACACCGGTCCGAGCGCGGCGCCCATGCAGCCGGTGAAGATGAACACGGCGAGCAGGCCCATTGCACTGTCGGCCGCCCGGTTGACCCAGAACATCAGCCCGAAGCTGACGAGCAGCAGGACGAGGCCGACACCATGGCTCAGGTTCAGTGCCATCGAGATGCCAGCCGTTACAGCGCTGAAGAGCAGGGTCATGGACAGCAGCAGGTAGGTATTGCGGAGAACCTTGTTGCTCTCCATCACCGCTGCTGGACTGTGACTTACGTTGTAGTCGACCTGGTTCATGTTTATTCCTCCGGCTTACTCTTTTAACTACATTACCTGCGTTTGACTTTCGTTTGCCTGCGCCCTGCACGAGGGCTGTGGCGCAGCGAGCATTATGACGTTTTGCTACGACCCCGCCACGGTGGCATCGATCGACCTGCGCCTTCGTGCCGGCATTGTGGCACGATGCTGATACTGTCACGCCTGTTTCAGCTGATCAATTTAACTAACCACCGCCTTGCGGTAACATGCGCGGCACGCGGAGGGATGGCAGAGCGGTTGATTGCACCGGTCTTGAAAACCGGCGTAGGTTCATAGCCTACCGTGAGTTCGAATCTCACTCCCTCCGCCACTCCTTCCCGTCCGCGGATTGAACCAGCCTCAGCCGTGCAAGTGCAGGCATTTCATTCAGCGCGGCTGACTTGCAAGTGACACGCCATTGCCGCGCAGGCCAATCAGGTCGAGCAGGATGCGGCCACTCTCGACGAGATAGGGATCCTCTTCCTCTTCCTCGTCCTCTTCGGTGTCCACGGGGGCCGGCTCGTCGAGGTTCGCATCATTCGGATTCGACAGCTCGTCGCCGCCGGCCAGGTCACTGCCTTCATCCAGATCATCGACCGACGCAAGGGGCTCGAGACCCTTGGCGACTCGTCGCGCATTTTCCGTGTCGAGGCGCCAGGCGTCGTCGGCTGCGCGCTCCGCCAGCAGCTTCTCTTCGTTCAGCGTAATGCGGTTGTCGTCGCGCTGTTCGATGGCCTTGGCGATCTGTGCGCGGATGTAGACGAAGTCCGGATCAGTGCTCAGGCGCTCATCGTGGCGGCGCACGAGTTCCGGCAGCAGCGGTTCGAAGCTCGCGTAGGCGCGATAGTAGCTCGGTTCGATAGTGTCCCAGGGCAGGGCAGTGGGCAGCGCGCTTTCACCGATCTCGTCGGATACGTCGTACAGGTCGGGGAACACGATGTCCGGCGTCACGCCTTTATGCTGCGTGCTCTCGCCCGAGATGCGATAGAACTTCGCGCGCGTAATCTTCATCTGGCCGTCGTTCAGCGGAATCAGTTCCTGCACGGTGCCTTTGCCGAAGGTCTGGCTGCCCAGCACGATGCCGCGATTGTGGTCCTGGATCGCACCGGCAAAGATCTCCGACGCGGAGGCACTGAGACGATTCACGAGGACGGCGAGCGGGCCATCATAGGTCACCTGCCCATCCGGGTCGCCCTGCTGGATGTTATTGCCGTCGGCGTCGCGCACCTGCACGGTCGGTCCGCGCGGAATGAACAGGCCTACGAGGGAATTCGCCTCGCTGAGTGAACCGCCCCCATTGCGGCGCAGGTCGATGACGACGCCTTCGACGCCTTCGTCCTCCAACTTGACCAGCAGGTCGCGTACGTCGCGCGTGCTGCTGCGATAGTTCGCTTCGTTGCGCTGCAGTGCTTCGAAATCGATGTAGAAGGTGGGCAATTCGATGACACCTATCCTGTGCATCATGCCGTCCTCGCCCTGGACTTCGACGATCTCGCTTTGGGCGGAGGAATCTTCGAGCTTCACGGTGTCGCGCGTGATGCTGATTTCCTTCGTCTCGAGTCCAGGCGACCCGTCCGGGATAACTTTCAGGCGAACGACGGTGCCCTTGTCACCGCGGACCTGCTCGACGACGTCGTCGACGCGCCAGCCGATGACGTCGACGAACTCGTTGTCACCCTGCGCAACACCGACAATGCGGTCGGCCGGGTGCAGTTCACCGCCGAGATCCGCGGGGCCGCCGCTGACAATCTCGACGACTTTCGTATATTCGTCTTCCGTCGTGAGTACCGCGCCGATGCCCTGCAGCGAAAGCCGCATGCTCATGTTGAAGTTCTCGGCCGCACGCGGCATGTAGTACTGGGTATGCGGATCGAATGTCATCGTCATCGCGTCCATGTAACGCTGATAGACGTCGGAGCCGTTGGTTTTCAGTACCTGGCTAAGCTGGGAGCGGAAACGTTTGCTGAGCAGCTCGCGCACTTCTGGAATCGTCTTGTTCGTCAGCTTGAGGCTCAATACGCTGCTCTTGACCTGCTGGCGCCAGATATCCTCGAGCGCGGCGTGGTCGACAGGCCAGGGTTCCTCGGAGCGGTCGAGGATCATTTCCTCGTCCACCGTGAAATCGAATTCGGTCGTCGGGTCCTCGATCATCGCGATCGTGAAGACGAGACGTTCAATTACGCGCTGCTGGTAGCGGTTGTACATCAGGTAGCCGGCGTCGGTGTCGCCGCGCTGCAGCAGGTCGTCGAGAGTCGCGCGGTATTGCTCGAATTCCGCGATGTCGGCTTCCGTGAAATACATGCGGCCGCCATCGAGCGTTTCGATGAAGCTGTCGAGCATCTTGCCGGAGAAGGCATCGTCGAAACGGATCTCCGAATAATGATTGCGGCGCAATTGCTCGATGATCGCGCGCGTCGTGCGCGCGTAGTCTGTCTGCGGCTCCAGCTCCTGGTAGATCGTCGCGACGTCGAGCGGAATTTCGTCCGGCAGGTAGAGTGGTGCCTGCGCATTCAGCGGGAATGACAGCACGAGGCCGCCGAATGCCAACGCGGCGCCTGCAATTCCAGCGCGCAAACGCGTGCGGAACGTGCCTGCGACCATGCCGGGGAATTTGTTACGGGTGCCGTGCGTCATGCTGCCAAGCCTGCGTGCTCTGGACATTCTCATTTCACCTGTCAGTACACCTTGTCGGTATCGAAATTACCTTAAATAACGTGCTGTTGCATCGAAAATTTCAAAAGTCCGGTTTAATGGTTTTCTTCCTTGCGGAGGCATGCCGGGCGCGCAACTCGACGTCGATGTATCGGTCGGTGATTGCACTCGAACCGTGCCCGGCATCGTCCCGCACGTGTTCACGCGGCCGATGCTTCACATCCTCGGAAATCCCTGTATGCCGCAGCCAGTGAACGGTGGCCACGGCCAGTTGGCTGGCGTCGTCGCCACGCCCGTCCTGCTCCATTCGTTGGACCGCGCGATCGAAACATTGCTGCACGATGCCGCGGATTTGCCGCGTGCTGGTTATGCCGCCCTGGCCCCGGGTCTTATGGATCAGCGGTGCGTTATCCGATGGCGCCGGCAGGTCGGGGAGGCCGCGCGAGCGGCGATAACGTTTCACTGCAGCCAGCATGCTGTCGCTGACCGAAATCTGGCGCTCCTTATTCCCTTTACCGACAGTGCGGAACCACCAGTTCCCGTCATGGTCGCGTTCGAAGTCGCCCATGCGCGGGATCCAGCGCGGCGTTTCGACGAGCTCCGAGATACGCAGGTACATGCCGAAGAGGGCATTCAGTATGAACAAGGTACGCTCATGCGTGGCCGGATCGGCTTGCGCCAGTTGCTCGGCAGTTTCGATGACATATGACCATTGCAGTTCGGAGAGGCGGCGGATCGCGCGCGCCGACTGGCTCTTGCGTACGAACTTGCTCTTTTGACGTATCTGCGCAACCGGGTTCGATTCGAGATAGTCCTCCTGGATGAGGTAATTGAAGAAGCTGCTTAGCACCGCGAACATCGACTGCACGGCGCTTTGCGACAGCACGTAGGCCGTGCTGCCCTTGTCCGCAAGCAGCACGTACGGCCGCCAGTCGGGATTCGGCACCCGTTGTCCCTGGTGCTCGATGTAGCGAGCGACGTTGCGGTCGCCAATCCATGTCTTGGGGGGATGGCGTGCGAATTCAATGTAAGCCTCGATATTTTCGCGGCGCGTTTCTTTCAGTGATCGGTGCTCGATCAACCAGCTCCAGTGCAGGAAGTGCTCGATTTCCCGACGGTAAGTCGAAAAGGTATCCGGGCTGCCGCGGTAGCTGTACAGGAATTCGCTGGCGTACTGGTAATCCTCTAGCGCATGCGCAGGTTCGTCCTCGAGCAGGTGTTTCAGCGACTTCACGCGGTGTCGATACGGGTTCTGCATCTCTGCCAGCGTGTCGAAAAAGGGCACTGGTGCGGGAGGCTGGCGGCTCATCGCGTTTCTCGGTGCTGTTCGGTGGTGTGCTCGAGAATTTGCTCGAAGTTGTGCCCGGGCTTGCGCTCAGGTGCCAGGGCGAGCAGGGCATTGAGCACTTCCCCGGGCTTGATGGATTGCAGGCAGCGATAGTCGGCAAAACACGCACGGCGCGAACAGCGGGGATCACATTGGTCGACACGGCGCATGACACGGCTATCCACACCGAGCGGCCCCCAGATCGACGGATCGGAGGGGCCAAAGATAACAACGCCGGGTAATCCTTGCGCCGAAGCAAGGTGCGACGGGCCACTGTCGTTGCCGACGATGCCATCGCACAGCAGGAAAAGGCCTGCCAGCTCAGCCAGGCTCAGGCGATTACACAGGTTGTGAACGCGTGCGAACTCAGTACCGGCCACCGACTTTGCAATGCGAGTGCAACGCGCGGCGTCAATGTCGCCAGCACCTAATAGCAAAGGAGAATATCCGTTTTCTATCAACAGATTGCAGAGCGCACTGAAAGCAGATTCTGGCCATTTCTTATAGTCTTTGGTCGCGGCTGGATGAATGGCGACAAGACGCTCGCGAGCACTGATGCAAAGCTCATGCAGTTTCTCAATAGTTACCGCATCAGCTCGATCTATATGGAGATTTATATATTCCGGAGCGGCATCAGCGAGGCCCAGCGCAGCAAATACCGCCTCGAAGCTGTGCCAGCGATGATACGCGCCATAGTCGATCGGCAGGACGTGATCGTAGCCGAATCGATGTCGCGTCGGACTGCAACCGAGCCGAAACCTTGCACCGGAAAGCTGCGTCAGGCGGCTACTGAGGCTGTCTTCCTCGATATTGAAAGCCAGGTCCGCCCGGAATGCGCGCAGCTGGCTCAGGAACCCTGCAAACAGCCGAAGACCTTGCCAGACATGTGCGCGCCGCAAGGCCTGCCGCGGGTACCACAGTACGTGAACGTCAGCGAAAGCCTGGCTACAGAGATCCCGAAACGCATCGTCGAGCACG
>DASWWP010000210.1:0-11796 GCA_036405915.1 Pseudomonadales bacterium | reverse complement strand
CGTTCTACCGGCCGCGAAGTCGCCGAAGGCATTCGCGCCGATGCGGATCGCCAGCGCATCGTCATCCAGGCCGAGGCCTATCGCGATTCCGAGAGCATCCGCGGCGAAGGCGACGCGATGGCTTCGGCCATCTATGCGGCGGCATTCGGCAAGGATCCCGAGTTCTACGAATTCGTGCGCAGCCTCAATGCATACCAGCAGACCTTCAGCGACCGCAGCGACCTGCTGCTGCTTAGCCCGGACAGCGACTTCTTCAAATACATGAAAGAGAACGGCGTGCAGCTGCCATAAGAAGCAGAAGATTTGTTATTCGACCGGGCGCCTTCGCAACAAGGCGCTCTTTTTTTGGACGGGCACATCAGGAGCCCAGGTTTCAATGAACACCAAAGCCAACCGCTGGCTGCTGCCGGACGGCGTGGATGAAATACTGCCGCCGCGGGCGAACCAGCTCGAAACGCTGCGCCGGAACATCCTCGATCTGTACCGCAGCCGCGGCTACGATCTCGTCAAGACCCCGATCATCGAATTCCTCGACTCGCTGCTGATCGTACCGAGCCACGAGTTGCAGTTGCGCACGTGCAAGATCGTCGACCAGCTAAGCGGTCGCAGCATGGGCGTGCGCGCCGACATTTCGTCGCAGGCTGCGCGCATCGACGCGCACGTGCTGCAGCAGGACGGCCCCGTGCGCCTGTGTTATGCCGACAGCGTGCTGCTCGCGCGCCCGAAAGGCCAGCTCGGCTCGCGCAGCCCGCAGCTGATCGGCGCGGAACTGTATGGGCACAGCGGCGTCGAGAGCGACGTCGAAGTCATCACGCTGCTGCTGAAAACGCTCGAGATCGCCGGCGTGGAAGCGCCGCTTCTCGCGCTGGGGCACAGCACGATAACGCGCACGCTGCTGAAGGCCGCCGCACTCGACGACGACACCGCCGAGAAACTGTTCACCGCGCTGCAGAACAAGGCTACGACCGACATCAGCCAGATCCTCGCGCGCACGACGATCGCCGCGCCTCTGCGCGAATGCCTGACGCGCCTGCCAACGCTGCATGGCGACATCGCCGTCGTACGCGAAGCCGCGACTCTGTTCCGCAAGCTGGACCCCACGCTCGGCGTTGCGCTCGACCAGTTGCAGACGATCGCCGCCGGCATCAAGCGCGCATTCCCGTCGCAGGACCTGTTTTTCGACCTGTGCGAGCTGCGCGGCTACGACTACCACACCGGCGTGATCTTCTCCGCGTACGTCGCCGGCCATGGCGAAGCGATCGCGAACGGCGGCCGTTACGACGGACTCGGAGCGGTGTTCGGCCGCGCGCGTCCGGCAACCGGTTTCGATGCGGACCTCAAGACCTTGCTGAATCTCGGCAGTCGCACGTACGCCGAAGACGGCAAGGTGTTCGCACCGGCCGGCACCGATGTGGCGCTGCTCGGGGCGATCGAGCATCTGCGCGCGCAGGGCCGGCGTGTCGTGCAGGCCTTCAGCGACGGCAAGGAAGGTCCGGCGCAGCTCGGTTGCCGCGAGCAGCTCGTGAAGGACGGCAACGGCTGGAAGCTCGCGAACGTATAAACCGCTGCCGCCACCGGCGTGCAGCATATGCAGTAACGAACTGATTGATTAATTTTGGTGACAGCGATGGGCAAGAGCGTAGTAGTACTGGGTACCCAATGGGGCGATGAAGGCAAGGGCAAGATTGTCGATCTGCTGACGGAGAAGGCCTCGCACGTCGTGCGCTACCAGGGCGGACACAATGCCGGGCACACGCTCGTGATCGGTGGCCGCAAGACCGTGCTGCACCTGCTGCCGTCGGGTGTGCTGCGCAAAAACGTCACCTGCGTGATCGGTAATGGTGTCGTGCTGTCGCCGGAAGCCTTGCTGAAGGAAGTCGATGAGGTCTCGGCACAGGGTGTCGAGGTCGGCGCGAACCTGAAGATCAGTGCGGCCTGCCCGCTGATCCTGCCGTACCACATCGCACTGGACCAGGCGCGCGAAACGAAGAAAGGCGCGAACAAGATCGGTACGACCGGCCGCGGCATCGGCCCTGCCTACGAAGACAAGGTCGCGCGCCGCGGCATTCGCCTCGGCGAACTGATGCACGCCAAGCACTTCGGCGAAAAGCTCGCCGAGGTGCTCGAATACCACAACTTCATGCTGACGCAGTACTACAAGGTCGATGCGATCGATTACCAGAAAACGCTCGACCACAGCCTGCAGCTCGCCGAAAGAATCCGCCCGTGGGTCTGCGACACGATCGACCTGCTGCACACGGCACGCAACCGGAAGGAAAACGTCCTGTTCGAAGGCGCCCAGGGTTCGCTGCTCGACATCGACCACGGCACGTATCCGTTCGTAACCTCGTCGAACACGACGGCCGGCGGCGTGTCGACCGGCTCCGGTTACGGCCCGCTGTACCTCGACTACGTCCTCGGCATCACGAAGGCGTACACGACGCGCGTCGGCAGCGGTCCGTTCCCGACGGAGCTTTTCGATTCAGTGGGTGAGCAATTGTTCCGCAAGGGACAGGAGATCGGCGCATCGACCGGACGCAACCGCCGCTGCGGCTGGTTTGACGCAGCCGGCGTGAAGCTCGCGATTCGCATCAACAGCATGTCCGGCATCTGCCTGACGAAACTCGACGTGCTCGACGGACTCGACACGGTGAAAGTCTGCGTCGGCTACAAGGGCAACGATGGAAGTTCGATGGCCTGCCTGACGAGCTTCGACAGCTACAACACGCTCGAACCGATCTACGTCGAGCTGCCCGGCTGGAAGGACTCGACGTATGGCGCACGCACGCTCGACGAACTGCCGGTCAATGCGCGCAACTACATCAAGTTCATCGAAGAGAAGATCGAAGCGCCGGTCGACATCATCTCGACCGGCCCGGACCGTGAAGAAACGATCATCCTGAAACACCCGTTTCAGTAAGCCGTTTTAGCACCCACAAAAAAGCCCGGCCAAATGGCCGGGCTTTTTGTATCCGTGACGCGCCGGCTCCGGCGCGCCTTCTCCAGAAATTCACTCAGGGTTCGCGAATACCGTTCACTTCCACTTCAACGCGGCGATCCGGCTGGTAGCAGGCAATCAGCTCCTGCCCCCTGCGGCCCTCGCACTGCTGCGGCGTGGTGACCGGCTCACCCTCGCCCGCACCGCGCGCGGTAACCGACGCGCTCGGCACGCCGCCGGCTACGAGATAGTCGCGCACTGTAGTCGCACGACGTTCGGACAGACCCTGGTTGTACTCCTGCGTGCCGATGCGGTCGGTATGACCCGTCACGAGTACGACCTCATAGTCGATCCCGCGCAGGTCGCGCAGCAGGGTGTCGAGTTCCGTGCGGCCAGCGGGCCGCAGTTCCGCGCGATCGAAATCGAACAGCGTTTCGGCGTCCAGCGTCACCCGCATCGGCTCCGGTGCAGGCCGCTCCACAGGTGCCGCTGCGGGTGCGGGCGGCGGCGTTTCGGCGACGGGCGCCGGTGCCGGCCGGCGGCCGAAGCGGAACACGACGCCGAGCGACAGCATGTCCACATGGTTGTCGGTGAGGCGGTTGTCGTCGATCTTGAAGCGCTCGTATTCGGTGCGCAGCGAAAACGCGTCCGTCACGCGATATTCGAGTCCGAGACCATATTTCTCGTGGAAGTCACGATTCGATTCACTTGCGAAATAGGCACCGAGCGCCGGATTGCTGAAATCCTGCTCGACGCGCATGTTGCCCAGGCCGACGCGCGCCAGTGCCGAAAACCGGCTCGTCAGCGGCAGCGTGCCGACGAGGTCGATGGCCACGCCCTTCACCGATGCTTCACCGGACAGCTGCCCGGGTGGATTCAACGTCGCCAGTGCGGAGAAGTCGCCGAGGTCGGCATAGCTGCCTTCGAGTGCCAGCCACTTGTTGAAACTGTAGCCGCCGAGGACTTTCCAGCCAGTGTCTTCGTTGTCGAGGTTCAGTGCGGTCGTGCTGTAACCGGGACCGCGCAGCGCCGATACCAGTTCGGCATCACGGAAGTCGGTTTCCGTCTGGCCCACGCTTGCGCCGGCATACCATCCGGCGTCCTGCGCCCAGCCCGGCGCACTTGCACACGTGGCGAGAACGATCAGCGTGGAAAGAGTCGATTTGCGGCATGAGCGTACCTGCAGTGCTGTCATGGCTACCTCCTTGGGGCTTCGGATTGATGGGTCTGCGGCGGATGCTAGCCGCAAAACCAGGTCAGTTCCATGCGGCGCGAGCGGCATTTGACCTGCATCAGCCTGTTTAAGGCACGAAGGTGAAACCCTGCCCCGTCAATCGATACGCCCCGAAGCGCTCACGGGCTGCTGCCACCACACGATGTCGCGGCCAACGCCGGGCAAGCCGTCGAGCACTGCGCGCACATCGGCGGCCTGCATCAGCACCTGCACCTGCACTCGCTTGCGGCGGCCCGCCACCTGTTCCGCCAGTGTCATGTGGCCGCCCGGACCGTGACCATACACGACCTGCGCGGTGAAACCGGTGACGCCGTCCTGCCGCAGCAGGAAATCGATGAGCTCTTCCTCGAGCCGGGGATCCACGTTCAGGACGAGCAATGTATCCATCGTGTGCCTCAGGCTTCGTCGCGGTGGAAGCGGCGGTAGATGACGGGTAGCAGGAACAACGTCAGGAGCGTCGAGCTGATCAGCCCGCCCACGACGACGATCGCAAGCGGCTTCTGGATTTCCGAGCCGGGTCCCGTCGCCAGCAGCAGCGGCACGAGGCCGATCGCGCAGATGCTCGCCGTCATCATCACGGGCCTCAGCCTGCGCAATGCGCCGTCGAACACCACCTGCTCCACGGCGATGCCCTTCGCCGCCATCTGGTTGAAATACGAAATCATCACGACGCCGTTCAGCACCGCGATACCGAGCAGCGCGATGAAACCCACCGCGGCCGGCACGGATATGAACTCGCCGGTGAGCCACAGGGCGATCAGGCCGCCGGTCAACGCGAACGGGATCATCGACAGCACGATCAAGGTCTGCCTGAACGAGCGGAACGTCAGGAACAGCAGGAAACCGATCAGCATCAGCGCCACTGGCACGACGAGCAGCAAGCGTGCCGCCGCGCGCTGCTGGTTCTCGAATTCGCCGCCCCATTCCAGCGTGTAACCCTGGCCGAAATCGATCTGCGAGGTGACCGCCGCGCGGGCTTCGTCGACGAAGCCGACGAGGTCACGGCCTTCGACGTTCGTCCTGACCACGGCGAAGCGCTGGCTGTTTTCGCGGTTGATGACGACCGGGCCTTCCACGTGCTCGATGCGTGCGATCTCGCCGAGCGGCACCGAGCCGCCACCAGAAGGAAGTGCGATGAACTCCTGGGCCAGCATTTCCAGCGCATCACCCTGCGTATGCTTGTAGCGCAGCACGAGCGGAACGCGCGCACTGCCTTCGATGACGGTGCCGATGCGCTGTCCTTCGACACCCGCGCGCAGGCGTGCCTGGAGCTCGTCGGCATCGAGGCCGAGCTGGCCGGCGCGCTGCCGGTCGATCGTCACCTGCAGGTACTGCGCTCCTTCGTTGATCGTCGCGATCGTATCGACGCTGCCGTCGATGCCACCGACGACCGTGGAGACTTCCTCGGCATATCGATTCAGCTCGAGCAGGTCATTGCCGAAGATCTTGATCGCGACGTCGCCGCGCGAGCCGGTCAGCATTTCCGACACGCGCATGTCGATAGGCTGCGTGAAACCGAAATTGATGCCCGGGAAGGTCATCATCACGGCGCGCATCTTGTCCTCGAGTTCCTGCTTCGTCGCCACGCTCCACTCCGCGTGCGGCTTCAGCTGCAGGAACATGTCGGTTTCGTTGAGGCCCATCGGGTCGAGGCCGAGTTCATCGCTGCCGCTGCGCGAGACGACGCGCGCGATCTCGGGCACCTCGGCCATCAGCGCGCGTTCGACTAGCTGCACGTTGCGAACGGAGCCCGGCAGGTTCACCGACGGAATGGTTTCGAGCTGGATGATCAGGTCGCCTTCGTCCATCGTCGGCATGAATGTCTTGCCGACGAACGGCAGCAGTACGACCGATGCGACGAGCAGGACGCCGGCGCCGGCAAGCAGCGGCAGCGGTCGCCGCAGCGTCGCACGCAGCAGCGGTGTATAGACCGACGTCAGCTTGCGGCTCAGCCAGGGGTCTTCGTGCGCGTCCGCGTTGACGAAGAACGATGCGACGACCGGAATCAACGACAGCGACAACACCAGCGAACCGAGCAGCGCAAACACGATCGTCAGCGTCACCGGCCGGAACAGCTTGCCTTCGAGGCCCTCGAGCGACAGCAGCGGAAGGAACACGATGATGATGACGGCGATGCCGGCCGTCACCGGCACGGCGACTTCGCGCACCGCGCGATAGATCAGGTGCAGGCGCGGCAACACGCTGCGCGTCTGCCGCGCATGCGCGAGGCCCGAGACGATGTTCTCGACGATGACGATGGACGAGTCGACGAGCATGCCGATCGCGATGACGAGGCCGCCGAGGCTCATCAGGTTCGCGGACATGTCGAATGTATTCATCAGGATGAACGTGAACAGGGCAGACAAGGGCAGCACGACGGCCACCGTCAACGCCGCGCGCACATTGCCGAGGAAGAGACCAAGCAGCACGACGACCAGCACGACGGCTTCGACGAGCGCCTTCGCCACGGTACCGACGGCGCCTTCGATCAGGTGGCTGCGGTTGTAGAAGATCGGCATCTCGGTGCCGGCGGGCAGGTTGACCTTGAGCTCCTCCAGTTTCGCGACGACCCCATCGACGACTTCGCGCGCGTTTGCCCCGCGCAAACTGATCACGAGACCCTGCACGACTTCGCCGGTGCCATCGGCCGTCACGGCGCCATAGCGTTCCAGTGCGCCGCTGCGCACGTCGGCCAGCTCGCCGAGCGGTATCGGCGTGCCTTCGGCATTGACGACCTGGATGTTGCGCAGGTCCTCGATGCTGCCCACCGCGCCAGCGACGCGCACGAGCATCGCTTCCTCGCCCTGTTCGACGCGGCCTGCGCCGTCGTTGCGGTTGTTCGCCTCGAGTGCCGCGACGAGATCGGCGTCCGCGAAACCGAGGCTCGTCATCAGCTCGCGCCGCGGAGCAACTTCATACGTGCGCACGAAGCCGCCGAGCGCATTGACGTCGGCCACGCCGTCGACCGTGCGCAGCGCCGGGCGGATAGTCCAGTCGAGCAGGAAGCGCCTCTCTTCGAGGCTCAGCGCGGGGTTGTCGATCGTGAACATGAACATCTCGCCGAGCGGCGTGCTCATCGGCGCGAGACCGCCGCTGATCGTCGGCGGCAGGTCACCCCATACCGCATTCAGGCGTTCCGCCACCTGCTGGCGCGCCCAGTAAATGTCGGTGCCTTCGGCGAAGTCGAGCGTGATCGAGCTGAGGGCGTACTTCGAGATCGAGCGCAGGATCTCCTGCTGCGGAATGCCGAGCAGCTCCACTTCCACCGGCTGCGTGATCTGCGCTTCGACTTCCTCGGGCGTCATGCCAGGCGCCTTGACGATGATGCGCACCTGCGTCGGCGAGATGTCGGGGAAAGCGTCGATGGGCAACTGCAGCATCGCATTGCTGCCGAGGCCGACGAGCAGCAGCGCCAGCAGGCAGGTAAGCATGCGCTGGCTCAGCGCGAACTGGATGAGTGACGCGAGCATCATTCACCGCCCAGGCCGAGGCTGATGCCTTTCAGCAACGAGGCGCCGCGCACGACGACATCGTCGCCGGCGGACAACCCGTCTGCCGCCAGGTAGTTGGCGCCGAGCGGCTGCAGCGAGACGGCCCGCGCTTCGACGCCGTCCTGCGTGCGGACATATACGAGCGTTTCGCTGCCGTTGCGCACGACGGCATCGGCAGGCACGACGACGCCGTCGTCGAGCGGAGGCAACACGAGCGTGACGATCTGGCCCGGCAGCAGGTTAACCGCGCCGGTGAATTCGGCCTGGATGCCGACGGTCTGCGTGCGCGCGTCGATCGCGCCTTCCTTCATGCGCACGACGAGTTCGGCATCGCCATCGGCGAGCCTCAGCGTCTGGTCCACCGCGACGCGCGTGGCGAGCGTCGCGGGCAGTTCGGCAAGCACCCATAGCCGTTCGCCGGTCAGCGCAGCGACGGCTTCGCCCGCGGTAACGACGTCGCCAGCGACATGGTCGAGATGCGCGACGATGCCGGCAAACGGAGCCTTGATGCGATACAGGCCGAGTGCGGTGCCCTGTTCGCGCAGCTCCGCCAGTTCGTCGGGATCGAATCCGGTTTGCGCGAGCGCGCTTTCGGCGGCCTGCAGGTTGAAGGCCGCCTCGCGTTCGCGACGCTCGGTTTCGCGCAGGCGCTGCTCGGCGATCACGCCCTGGTCGAACAGGCTTCGATCGCGGGTCACTTCGAAGGTGCCCTGGCGTACCGCCGCCTCGGCGGCAACGTACTGCTGCTGCAGCGCGAGGGCCTCGGCGCTGCGCAGCGAGGCGATCACGGTACCGCGTTGCACGGCGGCGCCGGGCTGCACGTGCCAGGCTTCGAGCGTGCCGCCATGCACCGCATGCAGCTCGGAGGCTTCGCGCGGCGAGCCGCTGACGCGCCCGGGGAAACGTGCGCCGTCGCCGGCTTCAGGCAATGCAAGCTCGGCGAACACGAGGCCGAGGCGGTTGATCGTCGCAAGGTCGAGCGGTATGCGTTCCTGTGCCTGCAGCGGCGCGGTGCACAAGCCGGCCGCCAGCAAGGCCGCGAAAAGATGGCGCGCCGTCATGGCAGTACTCCCGTGAGCTGGTTGTATTCGGTGATCAGGCGCTGTTCGCGCGCTTCGAGCACGGCGAGTTCGCGTGCGGCGGCGCGCGCTTCCTGCACGGCGAGCAAAACCTGCGCGAGCGTCAGTTCGCCCTGCGAAAATGCTCCCTGCGCGAGTTCCTGCCGTTCGGTACCGAGAGCGGCCTGCTCGCGTGCGAGCGGCAACGCCTGGCGCACGATGAAAAGTTCGTGTTCGGCGTCGTGCAGCGCCAGTTCGAGTTCGCGCAGCGTGGCGCGGTATTGCACTTCGGCATCGGCCTTGTCGCGCCGCGCGCCGCTCGTGCGCGAATCGACGAAGCCCTTCGCGCCGAAGGGAATCGTCAGCGACAGGTTCACCGAATCCGTATATGGCGTGAAGCGATCGCCACGCTCGCGGCGCGTACCGAGCAGCAGCACGGGATTGCCTTTTGCCGCGATCTCGCTCTGGCGCACGGCGCCGTCGAGCACGTCGACTTCGCTCTGCAGGTATCGCAGCAGCGGGTGGTCGGCCGGAATCTCGGCCGCCGTGTTCAGCGTCTCGATGTGCTGGGCCGCTGGTAGCGCGTCGAGAGCTGTCAGGAATTCGTACGTGATCTCGCTGTCGACGAGCACGGCCTCGGCCGTGAACTGCTGCTTCTGCTGGTCGAGCAGCAGGTTGCGGCTCTGAAGAACATCGACCCTCGCGAGCGCGCCGGCGTTGAACAGCGTTTCGCTCGTACGCAACACCTCTTCTGCCGTCACGGTGGCTTCACGCTCGAGCTGCAGCAGCACCTCGGCTTCGTGGATATCCGCGAGGACGCTGCGCACCTGGCCGGCAAGCTCGAGCTTCAGCGCCTGTTCCCACAGGTCGACCTGCGCCTGGTAACGCGCGCCGAGTTCTCGCGAGTCGCCGCGTTCGCCCGGCCGCCACAGCGGCACCTGCACGCCGTAGTTCGCCTCGACCTGGCCGCGGTCGTCGAGCACGCCATCGTCGTAGAAGTTCAGCGCAAGGCTCGGACGTCCGGCGACGAGGCTGCGTCCCGCGCTGGCGAACGCATCCGCCTGCTGCCGCCGCACCGAGGCTTCGATGCGTTCCGGCGCCTGTTCGAGCGCAGCCTCGAGCACGGCATCGAAATCGAGCGCGTCGCTGCGCACGAGCGGATCGTGGCCACCCTGTGCAAACGCGAGCAGCGGTGTGAAGCTCAGCAAGCTGGCACAGAGGCGGCGCAACATGCGGCGAAAAGAAACGACAGGTGACGACAAGCGCTGACCCTCGGGCGCGTACGATGGGGGCAAGTGTAGGAGCGAGCCTGTCAAAATTTTGTCAAAGTTTACTCAAGTCACCGTGCAACACGAGCACGATCGCCACCGGGTTTGACCACTGACAAGTGCGCGCGTACAGTCGCCCGCCATGCGTATCCTGATCGTCGAAGACAACCGCGACATCGCCGAAAACATCGCGGACTTCCTCGAACCGAAAGGCCATGAACTCGACTTCGCGGCGGACGGCGTCACCGGCCTGCACCTGGCCGTGACGCGCCGCTTCGATGCGATCGTCCTCGACCTCAACCTCCCCGGCATCGACGGCATCACGCTGTGCCGCAAGCTGCGGCGCGAAGCGCATGTCGCGACGCCCGTGCTGATGCTCACGGCACGCGACCAGCTCGACGACAAGCTCGACGGTTTCGAGGCCGGTGCCGACGATTACCTCGTGAAGCCATTTTCAGTCAAAGAACTCGAAGTGCGCCTGCACGCGCTCGTCAAGCGCGGCGGCGTCGCGGGCAACCGCGTGCTGCATGCAGGCGATCTCGAGTACAACCTCGACACGCTGCAGGCAAAGCGCGCCGGCAAGCTGCTCGATCTCAACCCGATACAGCGCAAACTGCTGGAACTGCTGCTGCAGAACACGCACCGCGTCGTATCGCGCGAGGAACTCGAACGCCATATCTGGGGCGATGCGCTGCCGGACAGGGACGTGCTGCGCACGCACATCTACGGCCTGCGCCACGCTATCGACAGGAACTACGACACCAAGTTGCTGCACACGGTGCACGGCGCGGGGTACCGACTGCATGCCGCGTAGTACATACAGGACCAGCCTGCGTGCGCGCATCATCGTCGCGCTGGCCGTGATCGTCACGGTGACGTCATCGCTGTTCGCCATCGGCGTGCTGTTCATGAAGGAAAAACTCGAGGAAGTGATCTTCGACCGCATGGTGCGCAGCCAGCTCGAGCAACTCATCGCGCAACTGGATGCCGGCACGTACGATCCCGACCGGCTGTTCGAAGGCTGGAGTTTCCACTTCGAGGACAGCGGCACGGTCGATCCCGTGCTGCATGCGCTGCCGCCCGGCTCGCACCACAGCGTGCGCGTCGGCGAACGCCACTACCAGGTGGAAGTGGCCGAGCGCGGCGGGCATGCGGTGTACCTCACGTACGACATCACCGAATGGGAAAACCTCGAGCACCGCCTGCTGGGCATGCTCGCGTGGGGGATCGGCGCGCTGGCACTCGTCGCGATCGTAATGGGCCGCCAGGCCTCGCGCGCGATCCTCGCGCCGGTGAATGCGCTCACCGCGCGCCTGGCCGCGATGCAACCGCGCCAGCGCAACCTGCGCATCGCCGCGGAATTCGAAGGCGACGAGATCGGCCGCATCGCGCGCGCGTTCGACCAGTACATGGAGAGACTGGACCACTTCGTCGAACGCGAACGTTCGTTCACGGCTGCGGCGAGCCACGAGCTGCGTACGCCACTGTCCGTGATGCTCGGCGCGCTCGACATACTCGAAGCACAGGAACAGAACTCGCCGGGACAGCGCGCCATCGCGCGCATGCGCCGCGCATGCGCCGAGATGCATGCCTTCATCGAGGCCACGCTGCTGTTGTCGCGCGAAGACAGCGCCACGATACAGCAGGAAGCCAGCACCGACGTACCGGCGCTCGTCACGGCACTGGTCGAAGACATCCAGCCGCTGCTGCAGGCGCGTAATGTCAGTATCGTCACCGACATTCCACCGGGCTTCACGCTGCCGCAGCCGCCTAGCCTCGTACAGATCACGCTCGGCAACATCCTGCG
>DASWWP010000209.1:0-6064 GCA_036405915.1 Pseudomonadales bacterium | reverse complement strand
CCGAACAATCTCGCCGTTTTCGACATCGATACCGAGGAACTCGCATTCGCGATGTACCCGCCGCGGGACGGCAGCGATCTCGACGGGATCCGGCCGATCGCATTCGACACCAACCCCGATGGTTCCACTCGCAACATGTATGTGCAGATATCGGACCTGCATGGCTTCGCCGTCGTCGACTTCGCGTCGCGCAGCGAAAAGCAAATCATCGAATTGCCGGAAATCCCCGAGGCAGAACGCGACCCCGGTCCGTACACGCGTGCACCGGCGCACGGCATCGGCGTAGCGCCCGACGGCAGGACGCTGTGGGTTTGCAGTCGCATGAATGGCCACGTGTACGCGTATTCCCTGCCGGACCTGCAGTACCTCGGCGGCGTCGAAGTGGGCAGCCACCCGGACTGGATCACCTTCACACCCGACAGCCGTTTTGCGTATGTCGCGAACGGGCACAGCAACGACGTCTCGGTCGTCGACATCATGGCGATGAGCGAAGTGGCGCGATTGCCTGTAGGCGAGGCGCCGAAGCGCAACATCACCGTCGTGCTGCCCTGAACGTTTCGGCGGCACGCGCGCGGTTTGATGCAGCGTGTCCCTGGATCTCTCGAGCGCGCCCGGGAGCAATCATCGCTCGGGCGTGCCCGCATCACGAAGTGCGTGCCGATATTGCAAAAAAGAGCGCATCGCGACAGCGCGAAAAGGCCGGGATAAGCCGTCATGAAGGCTTTACGCTGTCAGGTAATTAAGGGATCATCGCCCCCCGCCGGGCCACCGCCGGAGCCCATACTGGCCGGACCCCGAGCGCAGTTCTACATAAGTCGCGCAAACAAATCAGCAAGCCAACTCAGACTCAGTCCGTCGCTCAGAACAAAGGGGCATTCCTTTCATGTGGCCACAAAATTACACCCCCATTCCCGATAGTCCGTATCTTTCCGCACTGCTCGCCGCCATTCCCATATTCGTCCTGTTGTTCCTGATCGGCGTCCTGCGCAAGCCGTCATGGGTGGCCGCGGTGTCGGGCCTCGTTGCGGCTATCGGCGTTGCGCTGGTCGTGTACGGCATGCCGGCGGACCTCGTCGCGAGCACGGTGACATACGGTGCCATCCAGGGCCTGTTCCCGATCGGCTGGGTCGTGTACTGGGCGATCGTGCTGTATCGCATCACGCTCGATACAGGGAAGTTCGAAATCATCAAGGATTCGATCGGCAGCCTGACGCCCGACCGCCGCCTGCAGGCAATGCTGATTGCCTTCGCATTCGGCGCCTTCATTGAAGGTGCCACCGGTTTCGGTACGCCGGTCGCCGTGGCCGCTGCAATGCTAGCGGGTCTCGGTTTCTCGCCATTCTTCGCCGCCGGTATCTGCCTGCTGGCCAACACGGCGCCTGTTGCCTTCGGTTCGATCGGCACGCCGGTCATCACGCTGGCAAACGTCACTGGTATCGAAGCGCTAGAACTGAGTGCATGGATCGGCCGCCTGTGCGCGCCGATTTCGATCTTCGTGCCAGCCTACCTGATCATGGTGATGGGCGGCATGAACGCACTGAGGGGCGTATTGCCCGCAGCCGCCGTGTGTGGCATCTGCTTCGCCAGCGTCCAGTTCCTCGTGTCCAACTACATCGGGCCTGAACTGACGGACATCCTCGCGGCGCTGACGGCAATCATCGGCCTCATCGCGCTGTTCAAGGTCTGGCAGCCAGCCGACAGCTACGTATTGCCCGGCGACACCGGCGGCACGATCACGTTGCGCAAGCATCCGTTCAATGAAACGCTGCTGGCCTGGTCTCCTTACCTGTTCCTCGTGATCTTCGTCCTGCTGTGGGGCAGCCCGTGGGGCAAGGCAATCCTCGACCAGGCAAGCATCGTGATCGAGTGGCCCGGCCTGCATAACCAGGTTCAGCAGAGCCTGCCCGTCGTCGATACGCCGGCTCCTTATGCCGCTCGCTGGACCTTCAACTGGTTGTCCGCTGCCGGCACCGCCTGCATGTTCTCGTCGTTCGTGACGGCCTTCGTCCTGAAGCTCTCGTTGTCCGACTACTTCAAGCTGCTCGGCCAGGTGCTGAGGCAGATGGCCTTCTCGCTGCTGACGATTGCATCGGTACTCGCGCTCGCCACGCTGATGAACTACTCGGGCTCCGTCGTCACGATGGGTATCGCGTTCGCCAACACCGGCTGGCTTTTCCCGTACTTCAGCGCAATGCTCGGCTGGCTCGGCGTATTCTTGACTGGCAGCGACACCTCGGCGAACGCCCTGTTCGGCAACCTGCAGGTGATCACGGCAAACCAGCTCGGCTTCGACCCGGCCATGATGGCAGCGGCGAACTCGGCCGGTGGCGTGATGGGCAAGATGATCAGTCTGCAGAGCCTGGCAGTGGCCGTGGCAGCCACCGGCATGGCACGCTCGCAGGAAGGCGACCTGATGCGCTTCACGTTCAAGCACAGCGTGTTCCTCGCCTCCGTGCTCGGCGCGCTCGCGATGCTGTACGCCTACACCTTCTGAACCGTCTCCGCTTCGGCCTGGGTACGCCCAGGCCGAAGCTCTCCGCACAAAGTCCTTATCGCCACTTCACCCCGTTCACACCTTCAGTGAGAACGGGGTGAAGTTGGTTTGCGCATCGTAATAGTCTTCGTTCTCGGCACGCTTCAGGCGATTCACGACCAGGTAGGTCACAGGCGTCATGACGACCTCGACGGTGATCTTGAAAGCCCAGTTGAAGGCGATGACCGCGAGCAGCGTGTCGAAGGTCCAGATACCGGCGAAGGCGATCGGGTAGAACAGCAGGCTGTCGACGCCCTGGCCCACGACGGTCGAGCCGATCGTGCGCGTCCACAGCATCCTGCCTTGCGTCAGCAGTTTCATCTTCGCCATGACGAAGGAATTCACAAAATCGCCAACCCAGAAGGCGACGATCGACGCACACACGATGCGCCAGGTATTGCCGAAGATCGTTTCGACGGCTGGTTGCACGAGCGCATTGAATGGTTCGTCGGGCGATGGTGGCATGTGGACGATGACCCAGGCCATGCCCGTGGCGAACAGCATTGCACCGAAGCCGGCCCAGATGACGCGGCGCGCACGCGCATAGCCGTACACCTCCGTCAGCACGTCGCCGAAGATGTAACCGAGCGGGAAGAAGAGGTTGCCTGCGCCGAAGCTCAGGTCGTTGCCGAGCAGGGGCAACGTGAAGGGGAAGGACACATATCCCACTTTCGCGGGGCCAATCAGGTTGGAACACAGCAGCACCGTGACGAAGGCCACCATCAGCAGGTCGTAATAGCGGTACTGGCGTGGAGCGGAACCTGCGTGGGAGTACGTGCTCATCGTTCGGATCCTTGAGTCGAAGTAAACAGCGTGGCGATCTTGCGATCGAGCTCGGGCAACGCGCCGAGTTCGATGCCGAGATCGTGTTGCAGCACCGCGCGCAGCCCGGCGGCCTCCGTGAGCTGTCGCTGTTCGGAGGGCTTGCCCAGGTAATGGCGTGAGTAGCGGCCGTCGAGCAGCGCGTGTCGCAGGGCGGGACCGGGCCTGCCCGCGATCAATTGCTGTACGAATCGCGACTGCGCATGCGTGCTGACGAAATAGTTTGCCATCGCGTAATCCGCGCTTGTCTGTTCGTCGAGGCCGAATCGATACAGCGCCTGCCACGCACCGCCCACTTCTGCCTGCAGGATGTAATGGCTGCCGTCGTGCACGAGCCTGGCGCTTTCATGCGGGGTTTGCTGCACGGCGCTGCTGTCCAGCAGGAGCGGTGCGGTCAGCGTGAGTCCGCCGAAACCCACATCGGCCACGAAGCGAGTGTCGTCGAGCGTGACGAGCAGCAGCATGTGCGTGCGTGGGAGGCTGACGCCGGCCGGCAGGTTCCAGACCACCCGCGCGGCAAGTCCCTGCACGGCAAAGCCAAGGCTTTCGAGGACTTCACGAAACAGCAGGTTCTGTTCGAAGCAATAGCCGCCGCGCCGGCCGTCCACGAGCTTCGCGAATACCGCCGCCGGGTCGAGCGAGACTTCGCGGCCGAGCCACGAATCGAGATTTTCGAAGGGTATGGCAAGCGGATGCAGGTGATGAAGGCCGTGCAGCGTCGCGGCGTCGCGACGCAGCGGTGCCGACATGCCGATGCGCTGGCAGTATCGATCGAGTTCGGAAGAAGACAAGGACATGGCCGGCGCCCGCAGTTTCGTCGATTATAGACCTGCATTGCGTGCACAAAAAAACAGGGACTGCGGTGTGCCGCAAGTCCCTGTCCTGGCGCCTCGTGAGCGCCAGGGATCGTGTCGACGTTCAAGCGGCCTTGTCGGTCACGTCGCTGGTTCCGCTGCGAATCAGGTAGTCGAACGCGCCGAGAGACGCGGTCGCACCGTCGCCCATCGCGATGATGATCTGCTTGAATGCGGTATCGCTGACGTCGCCAGCGGCGAAGATGCCCGGCACCGACGTTTCGCCCTTGCGGTTCGTCACGACTTCGCCGAATGGGGTCAGCTCGACGAGACCCCTGACAGGATCACTGTTCGGTACGAGCCCGATCTGCACGAACACGCCGGCGAGCGCGATCTGGTGTTCGTCGCCGCTGTCGCGGTCCCGGTAACGCAGGCCCGTCACGCGCGCGCCATCGCCATCGATTGCCGTCGTTTGCGCATCGGTGATTATCGTCACGTTCGCGAGGCTGCGTGCCTTGTCGACGAGCACCTTGTCGGCCTTCAGCGTGCTGGAGTATTCCAGCACGGTCACGTGCTCGACGATGCCGGCGAGGTCTATCGCCGCTTCGATGCCCGAGTTGCCGCCACCGACTACAGCGACCTTCCTGCCCTTGAACAGCGGACCATCGCAGTGCGGGCAATACGCCACGCCCTTGCCCTTGTATTCGCTTTCGCCCGGCACGTTGATCTGGCGCCAGCGCGCTCCCGTTGCCAGCACGATGCTGCGCGCGCGCAGCGTGGCGCCGGACTCGAGTTGCACGCGAAACAGGCCGTCGGCGCCCTTCGCACCGACTTCACGCGCACGCTGGCCCTGCATGATGTCCACTGCATAGCTGCGCACATGCTCCTCGAGGCTGGCGACGAGCTTCGGCCCTTCGGTCGCCTTCACCGAGATGAAGTTTTCGATACCTATCGTATCGAGCACCTGGCCGCCGAAGTTCTCGGCGACGATGCCGGTTCGCAGGCCCTTGCGTGCGGCGTAGATCGCGGCGGATGCGCCGGCCGGACCGCCGCCAATGATCAGCATGTCGTAGGGCGCACGGCGGTTCAGCGCCTTGTCGCTCGCACCTCCGTTGCCGGCGAGTTTGCGCAGGATGTCGTTGATGCCGATGCGGCCCTGCGAGAAGCGCTTGCCGTTCAGGTACACGGTCGGAACGGCCAGGATGTTGTTCGCCTCGATTTCCGGCTGGAACAGCGCGCCGTCGATCATCGTCGTGCGTACGCGCGGGTTCAGCGCGGCAAGCATGTTCAGGGCCTGCACGACGTCAGGGCAGGTCTGGCACGACAGCGATACGTAGATGTCGAAGTCGAGATCCCCTTCCAGTTCGGCGACCTGCCGCTGCGTATCGTCGTCGAGTTTTAACGGGTGTCCGCCACTATGCAGCAGCGCGAGCACGAGCGACGTGAACTCGTGGCCCGACGGGATGCCCGCGAAACTGATTCGCGTGCCCCGGTCCGCCGCGACGATCTCGAGAGTCGGCGCGCGTTTGGCATTGCCTGGCGCGCTGGCGAGCGCAACCTTGTCTGACAGCGCGGCCAGTTCATGCGCGAGCTGTTCGAGCTCCCGGCTTTCCGCGCTCGCATCGAGCGTCAGTTGCAGTTCTACCCGGCCGGGAACCTTGCCCAGCAGGCCCTGCAACTGTTGTTTGAGATTCTGGTCGAGCATGGAGCTCTCCTTTTGATATGGCCTTTGCGATATGGCCTTACAGCGATATGTTCTCTCAGGGGCGGGGCATATCGGGGTAGGGCCGTTCGTATTCGAGGGCGAGGCGGATCTGCGCGCGGGCTCGTGCCATTGCGCGCAGGTTTCGCCTCACGGTTTTCCTCAGATCTTGCCGACGAGATCTAGCGACGGCGTGAGCGTTTTCGCACCGGG
>DASWWP010000208.1:0-3248 GCA_036405915.1 Pseudomonadales bacterium | reverse complement strand
CCGAGCGCGCCGTACCTCGACCTCGTCGAACGCGCGGCGGAAAAAGCGAGCCGCCTCACGCGCCAGCTGCTCGCGTTCAGCCGCAAGCAGAAGATCGCGCCGGAAGTGCTCGATCCCGCCGTGCTGCTGCGCGACAGCGCGACGCTGCTGCGCCGCACGCTCGGCGACTCGGTCGTGCTGCAGTTGCGCCTCGAATCGACATGGAAGGTGCGCGAAGACCCGACGCAGCTCGAACAGATATTGCTCAATCTCTGCGTGAATGCGCGTCATGCGATGGTGCAGGGCGGCACCGTGACGATCACGACGCGTAACGTCAGCGACGCGCGCGCCGAGCTGCAGGTTCCGAAGTCATCCGTGCATCATATTGCCGCCGAGCCCTGCGCTGGCAACCACGTGCTGCTCGAAGTTGCCGACACGGGACACGGCATCGACGCGGAACTGCTGCCGCACATTTTCGAACCGTTTTTCACGACGCGGCCGAGCGGCGAGGGCACCGGGCTGGGGCTGGCGGTCGTGTACGGCGCCGTCACGCAGAGCGGCGGCGGCCTCGCCGTGCAGACGAGCAAAAACGACGGCAGCGTGTTCCGCATCTTCCTCCCGCAGGCCAGCGGCCCGGCGGCCCTCGCCGAGCCGCCGGCCGCCGCGCCGCAGCACGTGCGCGGCCGTGCACGTGTGCTCGTGCTCGAGGACGATCGCGACGTGCGTGCATTGATCGTCGACATGCTGCGCGGCGGCGGCTACACGGTGTACGAGGCCGCGAGTCCGCGCCCGCTTCTCGAACGCGGCCTCGAAGCCGACGTGGACCTGATCCTCAGCGACGTCGTGATGCCCGACATGAGCGGGCCCGAGTTCGCACGCTACTGGCTCGAGCGCGATCCAAAGGCGCGCTTCCTGTTCATGTCGGGATATTTCGACGACAACAAGTACGCAGACCAGCTCACGGCGAACAACCTGTTGCTGAAGCCCTTCAAGCCGGCTGAACTGCTGCACCGTGTTGCGCAGAAGCTGGTTCAGGACCGTCCAGGGCCCGCTGCATGACGAAGTCGATAATCGCCGAACTCTGGGCCACTGACACCGTTGCCGAGCTGTTCGAAACGAGCGGCATCGGCTTTCTGATCGTTGCGCCGGACCGCATGATCCTCGATGCAAACAGCATCTTCTGCGAGAAGATCGGTTACAGCCTCGACGAGCTGCAGCAGAAGTCGATCGTCGAGCTCACGCATCCGGACGACCTCGCGATGACGCACGGCCTGTTCCAGCGCGTGCGTGACAACAACGTCATGCAGGTGTTCGACAAACGCTACGTGACGAAGGACGGCCGCGACCTCTGGTGCAAGCTGCGTTCCGAAGCGGTGCGCGACGACGCGGGCGACGTGATGTATCGGCTCGTGATGGTCGAGGACATCACGCAGGCCAAGCAGAACGAGCTGTTCATGGAACAGATGGCCGCGATCATCGAGGCCTCGGAAGACGCCATCTTCCGCACGGACCTCAACACGATCGTCCAGTTCTGGAGCAAGGGTGCGGAGCGGCTGTATGGCTACACGGCGGCGGAAGCGGTGGGCCGTTCTGCCAACTTCCTGCGCATCACGAACAGCGAAAGCCTCGAGGCATTACCCGAGAAACTGCTGCGTGGCGAAGCGTTCCGGCAGCCGCATGGCAAAACGCGGCACAAGGACGGGCATTGCCTCACGGTGTCGGTACTGATCTTCCCGCTGCGGAACCGCCATGGCGAGCTTGTCGGGCTTGCCGCCGTGCACCGCGACATCAGTGCCGTGAAGCGCCTCGAGGAGCAGATACGCCATTCGCAGCGCATGGAAACGGCCGGCATGCTCGCCGGCAGCATCGCGCATGACTTCAACAACATCCTCACGGTCATCAAGGGCTCCTGCGAGGTGATTGCGCAGGACCTGCCCGATCTCGCGCGCGAGGGTTCGCATCTTGACATGATCGAGCGCTCCGCCGACCGGGCCGCCGCGCTGACGCGCCAGTTGCTGACCTTCAGCCGGCGGCAGCAGATCGCGCCGGAGATTTTCGATCCGAATGCGAAGCTCGCGAGCCTGTCGGAGATGATGCGGCGCGCGCTCGGCGAAGACATCATTCTGGAAACGAGGCTCGGCTCGAACTGGCTGATTCGCGAGGATCCGACGCAGCTCGAGCAGATCATCCTGAACCTGTCGGTGAATGCGCGGCAGGCCATGCCCGGTGGTGGCCGGCTAGACATCGAAACGCGCGACGTCATGCGCGGCGACGACGCATTGCCGCAGTACAAGGACTGGCTGTCCTTCACGCCGCAGCCGATTCCGCCGGGGCGCTACGTGCTCGTCTCGGTCACCGATACCGGCGTCGGCATGGCGCAGGACGTGCTCGAACGCATCTTCGAGCCGTTCTACTCCGCGCGGAAGCAGGATGCGGGGACGGGACTCGGCCTGTCGGTGGTATACGGCATGGTCACGCAGGCTGGTGGCGGCGTGCACGTGATCACGCGCGAGCACCATGGCACTACCTTCCAGCTCTACCTGCCGGCCGTCACGAAGGAAGAATTCGCGCGCGCGGCGCGCGCACGCGAGATGCGGCCTGTGCGCAAGGGTCTCGTCCTCGTCATCGACAAGGAAGCCGATGTCCGTCACGTCGCCCAGAATGTCCTGCACACGGCCGGCTACGAGACCGTCGTCGCGGCGGGCATGGAACAGGCGCTACGGATGGATCTCGGTGCGCAGGTCGACCTGATCATCACCGATATCGTGATGCAGGGCCGCAGCGGTCCGGAGCTGTCGGAGTACTGGCGCGAGAAGCATCCGCACGCCAAGTTCCTGTTCACGTCGAGCATTACGTCGGATGTCCGCCATGCCAGCCGCCCGCACTCCCGCAACCTGCTGTGGAAGCCGTTCACGGCAAGCGGCCTGCTCGAGCGGGTAGAGGAAGTCCTCGGCGGCCGCTAGGGCTGCGCCGACCCGTTCGGTACGGCCTTCGTGATAGCATCGTGCCGCGGCCGCCATCTCCCCTGCCGGGGCATTCCCTGGCGTCCTGCCGCCGGTCGGTTTCCCGTCAGGCCCAGGAAACTTTCCCGACGGCGGTCGTCGCGGCCGATAGCAGCGATTTTGTAACGGACATACCGCGACAGAATTCGTCTGGCCTAGCTTTGCTGCGCTTAAGTAGTATCCGGCGCTGGATTTGTGAAGGAGTTGGCAAATTTTTCCCTCCGTCAGGTCGCTATCCCCGCAAAGGTGTACCAGCGTTTCAGGAAC
>DASWWP010000207.1:0-7341 GCA_036405915.1 Pseudomonadales bacterium | reverse complement strand
CACCAGTTACGTTCAGGTAGTTGACAGCGGAAGCTGTGTGGCTGACGGTGAACTGTGTACTTGCCGTTCCCGCTGCACCCCCGAGTCCTACGCTGAACACGTCACCTCGAAACTCATACTGGTAACGGTGATCATCACCTGCTGTATTGAACAGGCGTGCGTATCCAGCAAAGTTGTCGAGCCGGGTAGCATCGAAGCCAGTCGAGCCTAAAAGGACAAGTTCGCCCCCTTCGTTACCGCTGGTGGCACCGTACACCCAGAGCATGGCTGCTGAAGTTCCACCAGTCGTAGTGAAAGCGTGGACTGCACCGCCTTTCGTCTGGTACGTCATTCCAATAGCGGCGTCGCTTCCTTGGGCGTAGACGAGTGGGTTACCCGTGGTAACGGCACCCGTTACAGCCACATAGTTCACCGCAGAGGGGGAATGGTTGACTCTAAACTGCAGCGTGCCGGCATTCGTCGCGAAGTTGAAACCGCCTGTTCCTTTTGCCCACAGGTTTGCTTCTACGTTGGTATCCGCTCCGGTGAAATAAAGGATCGGACCTACGCCCGTCGCACCACCAGTGACCTGCATGTAGTTCATGGCGTTCGCGGTGTGCGTCACCATGAATTGCTCGTAAGAACCACCGCCAGTGATAAAACGAAGCGCACCAGTTCCCTTCGTTACGAAACGCAGATTGATATTGGTGTCCGCTCCGACTGCTGCAACGACAGGTGCCCCGGTCGTCACCGCGCCCGCAATGGAAATGTAGTTAACCGAGTTGTTTACGTGCGTGGCAGTGAGCTGCGGGTGCCAGCCTGTGTCTCGGCTGGTGACCAGAAAGACTTCTGAGCTTCCTTTTGACGCTATGATTGCCCCAACGTTGGTATCGGAGCCTTGGGCCTGAAGAAGAACACCCTGTCCTGTAGACGTCCCCCTGAGCTGCCAGTAGTTGACCGCACTCGCCTCGCTCGTGACCGTCAGCGCCGCAGCGCCGCGCGCAGCAATACCGACGGTGTTACTGCCCGCATCGTACAAGCCCTTGTCCGTGGCACCTGAGAACGTGAGGGACGGCGTTGCGGCGGCACCGGCCGCGAAGGTCGCGGCGGCCGCAACTACGAGTGCACCCGCAATATTCACCAGGCCGCCGATGAACGCGTTCTTGATCACGGACAGGCCGCCCGCGATTCGTACAGCGCCGTTTGCAGTGGTAGTCGCTTCAGTGGTGTTGGCCAGCGTTACGACGCCCGAGGCGCCCACGGTGGTAAAGGTGGCATCTGCCGGCGCCACGGCGCCGATCGATACCCCGTTGATCGCGCCGCCGGTGATGTCCACGTTGCTCGAGTTCTGCACGGCCATCGTGCCAAGGTCTGCAGCATCGAGCGTGATGAGCTCCCACTGTGCCGCGCCGACTGCGGCATTGACGCAGATGTAGACTTCGATCGGGCTGCTCGACACGTCGTACCACTTCGATCCCTTCTTGTACCCCGCATCGGAATCGTCGGTGGCTGCCGGTGGACCGGCGCCCACCAAGTTGTGCTGCAGCGCGAGATCCTGAATCGTGCTTGCGACGGCCGCGAGCGTGCTGACGTCATCCGAGATGCCGGCCAGGGTGACGATGTCGTCGACGTTGTCGGCTACCGTCTCCAGGTCGGCAGCATCGAGACTTGCAACCTGAGTGAGGTCCTCGGCGATGCCGGCGACGGTCGAAAGCTCGGGCTCGATCGCCAGCAGGTCGGCGTGGTACTGCTGGAACGTGTCGAGCGCGGTGTTGATGTACGCTTCGGTCGCCACCGGCGAATCGCCGAACAACGTGTCGAGGAACGCGTCGGCGGAAAGGACCGTGAACTCCTTCTTGTTGTAGATCCGCTTGCCGGTTTCGGGATGGATGGCCGTGATGATGTACTTCGTGCCGTTGAGGCCGGCAGCGTTCGGCACGAGCGGCATGACGACAAGGCCGTTTTCATCGGTCTCGAAGGTCTGACGTTCAGGCGCGAAGGTGCCGCTGCCGGTGCGATCGGTGTCGGTCAGTTCGACCGTGATGCTTACGCCCTCGATCGGCGAGCCGTCCTGGTTGTGGAACCTGCCAGTGACGTTGAAGGTAGTCAGCGCCATTCCCTATTCCTCAGAAGTAGTGCGGCTGTGTGCGACGTACGCCGCCGGTCATGTAGCCGCGCGCGGCGACGGATCGTGCCTTGACGATCGCGTCCTCGAATTCCACCTGCTTGCGCTGCTCGCGCTGCTGGTCGTACCAGGGTGTATTGCGCATGCCGTACAGCAATGCCTTCGCGCCAGCGGCAATCTCCGTGCCCCAGTCTCCGAAGAGGTCTTCGGACACTTCTTCCGCGTCCTGCGTCGGGATCACGGTAACGGTGCCGGTGATGGCGAGGTCGACGCGTTCCTGCGGGATCCCAATCAGGCGCACGATCTGGCTCGAAAGCATGGTGAACGCAGTCGGATGACCGGTGCGGCTTTCCCATATCGAGTCGTTCGCCTCGAGGTCGCCGAGTTCGCGCTTCGTGAGTCGCTTGCCGCGGTACTTCAATTCCACGATGCCGAGCAGGCGTGTTTCCCGTGGAACAAAGAGTTCGTACTCCGCGATGTTCGCGAGCACGTGCATGGGATCGAGGCGCACCACCTGCGCCTTGCCGCGTTTGCAGAAGTCGCGCAGCGCTTCACGCACCTTGGAATCGACGATGGTGTTCGACGCGTTGGGCAGCTCGTCCTTGACGAGGCTGCGCCAGCTGCTGACCGGTACCGTGCCGCCGCTCATTTATCCTGGTGCTCCCGCTTCGGCGAGGCCTCGAGGTCGCGGTTCGCCTTCACGCCCAGCAGCTGGTAGAAGTTGCGCAGGTGGTCATAGCCGCGGGCGCGGTTCGGGGAGTTGTCGCGTGTGAAGCCGCGATACAGCGCCCACTCGATCTTCGCCGGGTCGTATACCTGATCCAGCTGCGACTCGGTGCTGTCGCTGATCGTGCCGTAGTCTTCGAAGCCTACGCAGGTAACGACGCGCAGCTTGCGGCCGACGGCGACAGGCGGGAAGACTTCGAACTCAGTCGGGTTGCGGTCGTCGAACATGTAGTTCTCGACGATGTCCACCTGCGCGATGGTGCGCCAGCCCGGAGACAGCTCGCCGCGGGGCTTCAACGTCACATCGCGCAGCTCCGCGCCGCTCGATGGATGAATGTTGCAGGGAACGTCAATGAGGCGAATGTGGCCTTCAGGAATCGACTGTTTGCTACCGGCCACGGTGGTGATGACGGTGGACGTGGTGTTGGCGTCAGGACGGAAGTTCAGGATCGTCTTGTCTGCTTCGGCCAGCCACGGGTAGATGTCTTCCTCGAGGTCGAACGAAACATTGGACGGATCACCGAGCCCTTTCGAGACTAACGCTGCCAGGTCCACCATCTTCGTCATGCGTCATTACTCCTGCTCGTCGCTTTCCTCGGCGCCGTCGTCCTCTTCCGATTCCTCGGCAGGGAACTTCTCGGCCAGTTTCACCAGCAGGTACTTCAACAGGGCGGCCGGCTGAGTCATCGTGGACGGGAGCTCGACTTCAACGCCTGCAGCGAAGCGCGAGATTTCCTTCTTGTTGGCGGGATTCAGGCCGACGATGTCTTTGAACAGGTCGCTGACGTCTTTGTTCGTCAGCTGGTCAGCGCTGGTTTTCTTCTTTGCAGCCATCAACTCGTCTGCGCCTTCGAGCAATTCCTGGACGGTTTCCTCGGACACAACGTCGGCATCCATCTCCTCGGGCGACTTGATGTGGCCGTCGGTGCCGGAGCCTTTCGTCAGTGCGGCATCGGCCTGCTTCTGCGCGGCCTCGCCTTCCTTGCCTACACCGCGATAAGCCTCGCGGATCGACAGCAGGCGTTTGCAATGCGCCTCGTCTGTGACCTCAGCGACATGCGGGGTGTCCGGATGGTCGTCCTTCGGCTTGAAGTGGTAGGTGTTCTTGCCGAGCTGGACCTTGCTGCCACCTGGGCGCTTGATGGTGCATTCAATCTGCATGGAGTAAGCCTCTTGCTTCGTCTTGTATGAAAAAAGGGGCCGGGTTTGGCCCCTTTAAGCTCTCGTCATCAACAACCTTACTGCGGGGGAACTCACTCTTTCGGTTTGGCCTTGTAGAACAGCGTGCAGCCGATCGTGCCGCTCTGGTCCGTAGCCGGAGGCGTCGTGATGGTGAGGATCACTTCGCGGTCACTGTCGGAAGCGGCCAAGCGCGGGCCTGCCTTGTTGTTCATGCGCGCGATGCCGCCGGCCTGTGCCGCGGTGCTGGCAGCGATGAATGCATCGGTGTCGTCTTCGACGCCTACGTCGAACACGACTGCCGGCGAGCCGCCGCTGTCGAGATCGTCAACGTCGACGATGCAGTCGACGACGACATGGCCCTTCGGCAGCTTGCCTACGATGACGGTATCGCTTGCCGCGGTAAGCTCAGTCGAGGTGGTCATGGCGCGCGAGTGGCGAACGGCCAGCACCTGCGCGGCGCTCGTGGAAGTCGGGGCAGGCTGCAGCGTGCTATCGATTACAGTCTCGGTCATTGGTGCGGTACTCCGAATTAGGTTGTTGGGGTTCCCCGTCCATGGGGCTCCATGTCCAAACTACTCAGTGACGACTACGTCACGACGTCAGGCGATCACGTACCCGGCTTTTTGCACGCGCTGTCGATCGCGAGCAGACCGAAGTCGATGCCGTTGAAGCGCGACTTCTTCACGCCCATGATCGTGCTCGACGTGATTACGGCCTGGTTGCCGTTGTCGCGGGGCTCTTCGTGCCAGTCGAAGCGCAGGCCGGTACCAGGCGAACCGAAGCAGACAGTCAGGGCCTGTTCACCCATGAACAGCGATCGCGACGCGCTCACGTTCGCGCCTGCACCGTAGTCGGTGAAGCGGATCACGTTCTTGTGCGAGTGCAGGATGACGTTGTTCAGCATGCCGAGACCGCCGCGGAAGATCGGGTTCTTGTGACCCTGCGCAGCTGCTGCCGACTTCTGGATTTCGGTCCAGCCCTGCGCGCCGGTTTCTTTGCGCAGGTTGTATTCGTCCCACGGGGTCATGACGAGCACGTAGTGCTCTTCGCCTTCGATCATGATCGGCAGGATCTGCGGCTTTTCTTCCGTGCCGCCGCCCATCATCTGCGCGTGTGCTACGGCGCGGTTGATCGTATCGACCGTGATAACGTCTGCAGCGGTCAGCGAGGCCTTCGACGTCGCCGAGCCGCTGTACAGAATGTGATCCGAGTCAGGCGCGGCAAACGCGTTGTTCGCGAAGCCGGTGAAGCTCGTGCGGTGGATGAAACCGGAGTTCGTGCCGCGCGCGCCGGCGCCGTACATGAACAGGTATTCATCGAACAGGCGTGCCCACCAGTCAGACTGGCGGCGCTTCGCGAGGTCGCGCAGGTTGTGGATGGTGCGCTTGCGCGTCATGCGGCCGCCGGTGTTGACGCCGCCACGGACCTGATCGATGTAGATCGTGTCCGTGTAGAACTTCAGTTCGTCTTCCTGGCCTTCGAGGACGTCGTCGCCGTATACCGGCTCCATCGTCATCTGCAGGTTGAGGTCGTACGTGATCTGTTCGCCCGCGTCGTTCTCGAGCTCGGTCAGCATCTGTACGGGCATGCCCGATTCACGGCCTTTGCCCATGAAGCGGCGGGAGAAGTAGCCCTTCTTCGCGGTATCGACCGCGAGCAACGTGGAGTACTTCTTTACGGCCTTGGCGTCGTTCAGGCCAATGATGGTACGTGCCATTGAAAACCCCCTTGGGTGGTTATCGAAGGCACTCTTGCGCCATTACTGAAATCGTCTGTCGCGTCTTGCGACTGCTTACGGACCCTTGTGAGTCCTTGAAGCCTTAATCGTATTATCGACCTCAGATTCGGTCGGGCCAGTGACGATGCGTGTTTCTTTCGGCGCAATGATGTCGAGGCGTGCGCGGTACCCGTTCTTCTGAACGATGCGCACGACGGCATTGCCGATGATGATGGCTTCTCCTACCCCGACATCCGCTTTAAGTCCCATGGATCAGGCCTTTTCCGCCCATTCTTTTTGGTCCGCTTCGCTCAGCCCGGCCACTGCTTCTTCGAGCTCCATGCCCGTGAGTCCAGACAGGTGCGCGAACTTGCCGGTGTACTCGGCCGCGTTGTCGTCGGCCGCCGGCTTGTGTGCGAGGGTCTGCGGTGGATCCTGCCGACGCTGCTGGCGTTTGTTGAGCTCGTCCTGTGCCGGCGTGTTCTTGCGTGTGATCGGCGGCGCCTCGACGTAGCCGATCTTTGCCTTCACGATCTTCGCCGCCTGGCTGAGGTGCCACGAGTACGGCTTGCCTTCGGCATCGGGCTTGGCACGCACTTGGTTGAGCGCGACCTGCATCATCGGCATGACGAGCTCGTCCTCGAGAATCTTGTTCTCGGGGCGGGCGAAGAATGAGTCCTGTGCCGCTTCCCACGTCTCGTTCGCGTTGGTGCGGTTCACCTCTTCGTAAATTTCGGCGCGGTCCACGATCTTCTGCGCGGCGCGTTCCTCACGCTGCAGCGCGCGGTTCTCTTTGGCATACGCCGCCTCGTCGATGTCGCCGTCGTGGAAACGCTTGGCCAAGTCATCGAACCGGGCCTCGATACCGTCGACGACTTCTTTGGCCTTCTTCAGCTCGTCCGGATTGATCTGGTACTGCGGCAGGCGCGTGTCCGGCTGCACGACGGCATCGTCGTCATCCCCTGCCCCTTCGTCTTTCTTCCCGGGTGCGGGCTCATCGGTCTTTTTTTTGTCGCCGGCGCCGGCATCGTCATCGGCCTTGCCGCCTTTGTCGTTTGCCTTCTTGCCTGCCTTGTCCGTAGCATCATCATCAGCGTCGTCCGCGCTGTCGTCATCGGCTGCGTCGTCGTCCTGGTCGTCCTCGCCGTCCGGCGGATCGTTGTCCGCGTCGTCATCATCCTCGAGCGCTGCCAGTTCGGATGGCGCGAGCAGGGAACGGTCTTCTTCGTCGAGAGCTTCTTTCGGCATGGAGTGGCCTCTTGGCTGTGTTTTAGGCTGGGAGTGCTGCGGGTTGTTGTGGTTGCTGTTGTTCTTCGGGCTTCGGTCGGCCGTCTTTGGCGATGGCGTCGGCGAGGTGCACCTGTTGCGGGTTCGCGACGATCATCAGGCCAGCGGCGGAGAGCGCCTCGACGATGGCCTGCACGTTGACCTGGCTTGCGCGTGCGCTGGCGAGTGCCGCGTCGGCTTGCTTCTTCTCGACTTCGGCCGTCGCCTGGCGCTTCTGCAGGGTCGCGGCTTCCTCGCGCGCGGCACGCCGGGCCTGTTCGTCGTCCTTGAGCTGCTGCTCGTCGACGTCGTCGGGGTTCGGGTGGCCGTTGATCTGGCGGATGCG
>DASWWP010000206.1:0-9111 GCA_036405915.1 Pseudomonadales bacterium | reverse complement strand
CCGCGACTTCCACGAACCGGGCGCGTTCCTGCGTTCGGTGCTGTACACCTGGGAAGGCTACCGCGCGGAAAACCTCGGCGACGGCACGCTGAACAACCAGAACCACGGCATCCGGATCTCGTCGTTCTCCAACACGAACGACGCGTACTTCACGCGCGTGATCTTCTTCAAGGAACGGCTGCCGACGCCGTTCACGATCTACCGTGCATCGGACAGTGGCCGCACGGTCGTCATTCCGGCCGGCAGGTACTCGTGGAGCGAGGGCTTCGTCGGCCTCAGCTGGGGCACGCAGCGGCGTATCTCCGGCGGCGTCAACCTGCAGGCCGGCGACTATTACGACGGCACGCATTTCTCGCGCCGTGGCAATGTCACATGGCGCCCGAATCGTAACTTCGGCATTGACTTTTCGATGACGGAGGACAGGATCGAGCTGCCCGGTGGCAACTTCACGCTGCGCATCATCGGCGTGAACAGCCAGATAGCGTTCTCGTCGACGCTGTCGTGGAGCAACCTGATCCAGTACGACAACATCTCAGAGAACCTCGGCTTCAACAGCCGCCTGCACTGGATTCCAAAAGCCGGCCAGCAGGCCTTCGTCGTGCTGAACTGGGGCCTGATCGATCCGGACAAGGACAACGTGTTCGAATCGACGGTGGCGGATCTGTCGTTGAAGTTCAACTACACCTTCAGGTTCTGAACATGAAAGCCGGACGCGTCCTCTTCGCCAGCCTGATCGGCACGACGATCGAATTCTTCGACTTCTACATCTACGGCACGGCCGCCGTGCTCGTGTTTCCCACGCTGTTCTTTCCATCGAGCAATCCGGCCACTGCGACGCTGCAGTCGCTCGCAACCTTCGCGCTGGCTTTCTTCGCGCGCCCGCTCGGCTCGGCGCTGTTCGGGCATTTCGGCGACCGCATCGGCCGCAAGGCGACGCTCGTTGCGGCACTGCTGACGATGGGACTGTCTACGGTATTCATCGGTTTGCTGCCGACGTACGCGCAAATCGGGCTCGCGGCGCCCGCGCTGCTTGCCTTGTGCCGTTTCGGCCAGGGTATCGGCCTCGGCGGCGAGTGGGGCGGGGCAGTGCTGCTCGCGACGGAGAATGCGCCGCCGGGCAAACAGGCCTGGTACGGCATGTTCCCGCAGCTCGGCGCGCCGATCGGCTTCATCCTGTCGACGGGAGTCTTCATCGTGCTGAGTGCCTTGCTGAGCGAAGAGCAGTTCTTCGCGTGGGGCTGGCGTGTGCCGTTCGTCGCGAGCGCGCTGCTGGTGTTCGTCGGCCTGTACGTGCGCCTGAAGATCACCGAAACGCCGGCTTTCCGCGAAGCGCTCGAACGCAACGAGCGCGTGCAGGTACCTCTCGTCGCATTGCTGCGCGAACACTTGGCGACGCTGGTGCTTGCGACGCTCGCGGCGATAACGACCTTCGTCGTGTTCTACCTGATGACCGTGTTCACGCTGAGCTGGGGCACGAGCCAGCTCGGTTTCGAGCGGCAGGACTTCCTCGTGCTGCAGATGATCGGCGTGCTGTTCTTCGCCGCGGCGATTCCGCTGTCGGCCATCGTCGCCGATCGCGTCGGGCACATGCCGATGCTGATCGCGTCGAGCATTGCGGTGATCGCGTTCGGCCTGGTGCTCGGGCCGATGTTCACGGGCAATACGCTGAGCGTCGTCGTGATGCTGTCGCTCGGGCTTGCGTGCATGGGGCTCACGTACGGACCGCTCGGCACGGCACTGTCGGAACTGTTCCCGACCGCGGTGCGCTACACCGGCGCGTCGCTCGCGTTCAACTTCGCAGGCATCCTCGGCGGCTCGCTGGCGCCGTACATCGCGACGTATCTGGCGAACAGTTACGGAATCTCGTCAGTCGGTTATTACCTCGCCGCGGCTGCCTGCATCACGCTCGTTGCGCAAATTGCGATCCAGTCGAGGTCGCAGGCTGCGCGTATGCTGGCCACTGCGGACTGAAATGGCTAACGATTAACCGTCGTCGTCCTCGCGAACGCGGGGGCCCAGTGTCGTTCTACATGAATTTAAAAAGACACTGGCTTCCCGCATTCGCGGAATGCGATGGACGAACACACACTGAAGGTCGACAGGGTCCGATGACGGGTAAAGCTTTGCAGGGACGTTGAGGGCCAGGATGGCCCGAGCGACAGCACACGGACGTGCGCTTTCTCCCGGCAAAGCTTTACCCGGCTCCGGGCCCATTCACCGATGCCCGGCAGGCTTTCGCTTAATCAGGCCTCGTCCTCACTTTCGCGCGCAATCCGCTCATCCTCTTCGCGCCGCGCGTCCTCGATCACCATCATGAGTTCGCGGATGTCGGTGATCGTATCGTCGTGCTCGACCTGGCCGCTCAGCTCGCTGTCGGGATGCAGGTCGCCACGCTGGTACAGCGCCCATATCTCGGTGCCGTAATCCGTCGCCAGCAGCTGCGGTGCGAACTGGCCGAACCAGTTGCGCATGTTCGCGACGTCGCGCTCGAGCATCATCGCCGCGCTGTTGTTGCCGGCTGCGTCGACGGCCTGCGGCAGGTCGATGATCACCGGACCGTCGGGATCCACGAGTACGTTGAACGGCGACAGGTCGCCGTGCACGAGCCCGGCGCACAGCATGCGCACGATCTCGCGGATCACGCGATCGTGGTACTCGAGTGCCTGCTCGGGCGTATGCGACAGGTCGCCGAGGCGCGGCGCTGCATGACCCTCGGCGTCCTGCACGAGTTCCATCAGCAGCACGCCGTCGACGAAGGACAGTGGCTGCGGTACGCGCACGCCCGCGGCCGCGAGCCTGCGCAGCGCTTCCACTTCGGCATTGAGCCATGCGCTCTCGTGTTCCTTCTGGCCGTACTTCGACTTCTTCGACATCGCGCGTGCGCGGCGGCTGTTACGCACGGCTCGTCCTTCCTGGTATTGCACGGCCTGGCGGAAGCTGCGCGACGTCGCGTCCTTGAACACTTTCGCGCAGCGGCGCACGTCGCCGCAGCGCACGATGTACACCTGTGCTTCCTTGCCGCTCATCAGCTGTGTAAGAACTTCATCGATCAGGCCGTCTTCGACCAGGGGCTGCAGGCGTGCGGGTACTTTCATCGGCAGGTTTCGGATGGAGTCTGCGTCGCCACTGCGGCGACCGGGAGGAAGGGACCCGCATGATAGACTGCCGCGAACGCAACGAGAAACCCCATCTCACCGATGGTCGTATCCCGGGATGCCGTCATTGCCTGCTCGCTGCGCCGTGCCCCATGGCAGACAGCGTCCGGAACGTAATCGAGTAGCGCACGCCTTCCGCCAGTTCCACGATGCTGTGTTCCCAGTCATGACGCACTTCCCCGCTGAGCCGGTACAGCGAACGCCCGGCCAGCGGCACGCTGACGCGCTGCCAGCGCTGCTGCACCCTGCGGCGAAAGCGCATGTTCACGGCGGTCCCGAGCGAAACGCCGAACACGTGCTCGAACTGCGGGCGGTCGCGATGCCAGCTGATGCCAGCCCCGGGCCCGTACTTCAGCAGCAGCGCCTGCTGCAGTTCTGCCGGATCGAGCGCTGCGAAGCACGCGACGCGCTCGCGCAGCGGTTGCAGCCAGGCCGGCATCGGCTCCGCAGGGCTCACCTTGCCGGTCTGGAAGTCGTAGTGCCAGCCGAAACTTTGCGACAGCCGCTTCCCGCTCCATTGCTGGAAGCGGAACGGCGCCATGTCGAGACCGTCGATGCGCGCGATGAGGTCCTGCTCTTCCATCGCGCTGACGAAGTCCGTCTGCATGCCGAGGCCGGGAACCGGAATGTCGTCGAACAGATCCATGGCGGGACTGTGCCACGGCCGCTACCGAGCGAAATACCCGGTATTTCCCCGCGTTGGTCTGCATTTTGCAAATCAACGAGGACAGCCTGAAGTGGAGGAGTCATGACCGGCAAAGATGAATTCGTTCGCGTCCGCGGCGCGCGCGAAAACAACCTGAAGGACATCAGCGTGCAGATGCCCCGCGACGCGCTCGTCGTGTTCACCGGCGTATCGGGCTCGGGAAAATCGTCGCTGGCCTTCGGTACGCTGTACGCCGAAGCGCAACGTCGCTACCTCGAATCGGTTTCGCCTTATGCGCGGCGCCTCTTCAACCAGATGTCCATTCCCGACGTCGATGCAATCGACGGCCTGCCGCCCGCGGTCGCGCTGCAGCAGCAGAGGGGCGCGCCGTCGACGCGCTCGTCCGTCGGCAGCGTCACGACGCTGTCGAACCTGCTGCGCATGCTGTATTCGCGCGCGGGTGTCTATCCGCCTAAGCAGCCGATCATCTACGCTGAAGGCTTTTCGCCGAATACGCCCGAGGGCGCATGTCCGCATTGCCATGGTCTCGGCCGCATCCTCGATGCGACGGAGGATTCGATGGTGCTCGACCCCAGCCTGACGATTCGCGAACGGGCCGTCGCCGCGTGGCCGTCGGCGTGGCAGGGCCAGAACCTGCGGGACATCCTCGTGACGCTCGGGCACGACATCGACACGCCGTGGAAGCAATTGCCGAAGAAAACCCGCGACTGGATCCTGTTCACGAAGGACAAGCCCAGCGTACCGGTATACCCCGGCTTCACGCCGCGCGAAGTGCGTGCGGCGCTTAAGCGCAAGATGGAACCGAGCTACATGGGCACGTTCACGTCGGCGCGCGAGTACGTGCTGCAAACCTTTGCCGGCTCGCAAAGCGCGCTGATGAAGAAACGCGTGTCGAAATACATCGTCAGCACGCTCTGCCCGGAGTGCGACGGCAAGCGGCTGAAGAAGGCCGCGCTGTCCGTGAAGTTCGAAGGCTTCGACATCGGCGAGATATCCGAGCTGCCGATGAAGAAACTGCTCACGCTGTTCACGCCGTATGCCGACGGCTCGGCGGCGCACCTGAAGAAGATCCACGAGCGGCATCCGGAACAGGAGCTCGTCGCGCGCCGCATCGCCGAGGACATCGTCGCGCGGCTGCACGTGCTGCTCGACCTCGGCCTCGGCCATCTGTCGCTCGAAAGACGCACGCCTTCGCTGTCTCCTGGCGAATTGCAGCGACTGCGGCTCGCGACGCAGGTCAGGTCGAACCTGTTCGGCGTCGCCTACGTGCTGGACGAGCCGTCGGCGGGCCTGCATCCGGCCGACACCGAAGCCCTGCTGCGCGCGTTCGCGGCGCTTAAGGCCTCCGGTAATTCGCTGTTCGTCGTCGAACACGAAGTGGACGTGATCGAGCAGGCCGACTGGATCGTCGACGTCGGGCCGAAAGCGGGCGAGCAGGGCGGCGAGATCCTGTACAGCGGGCCGTTGCCCGGCCTTCGCCGCGTGCGCGAGTCGCAGACTGCGCATCACCTGTTCCACCTGAAGGCGACGCCGCGCTCGCGCGCACGCGAATTCGATGCCGTGCTGAAGCTGCGCAAGGTCACGCGGCACAACCTGCGCAGGCTCGCGGTCGACGTGCCGCTGCATGTGCTGACCAGCATCACCGGCATCTCGGGCTCCGGCAAATCCTCGCTCGTACAGGCGCTCGTGGAACTGCTGACCGTGCGGCTGGGACATGAGTCCGTGAACGAAGAGGTGGCGGTTGACCTCGAGAGCGACACCCTTGCCGTGACCGAAGGCGAGATTGCCGGCGACGTGGCGATCTCGCGCGTGATCCAGGTGGACCAGAAGTCTATCGGGCGCACGCCGCGTTCGAACCTCGCGACATACACCGGCCTCTTCGACCACGTCCGCATGCTGTTCGCACGCACGAAGCTCGCGAAGGCACGCCGTTACGATGCCGGCCGTTTCTCGTTCAACGTCGCGAAGGGGCGCTGCGGCAATTGCGAGGGTGAAGGCTTCGTGATGGTGGAGCTGCTGTTCCTGCCGAGCGTCTATGCACCGTGCCCCGTGTGCCATGGCGCGCGCTTCAACGAGCAGACGCTCGACGTGACGTACAACGGCAAGAACATCGCCGAGGTCCTGCGGATGACCGTCGACGAAGCGGCGAACTTCTTCGAAGGCGATGACGCCGTCATGAAGTCCCTGCGCATCCTGCAGGACGTCGGCCTCGGCTACCTGCGCCTAGGGCAACCAGCCACGGAGCTTTCCGGTGGCGAAGCACAGCGCATCAAGCTGGCAACGGAGCTGCAGAGGCAATCGCGCGGCGACACGCTGTACATACTCGACGAGCCGACGACCGGCCTTCATCCGGCCGACGTCGAACGCCTGATGGTGCAACTGCAGAAGCTGGTGGATGCCGGCAATACCGTCATCGCGGTTGAACACGACATGCGCGTCGTTGCCGAAAGCGACTGGGTGATCGACATGGGGCCGGGTGCGGGCGACGAGGGCGGGAAGGTCGTAACGCAGGGAAGGCCGGAGGAGATCGCGAAAGCGTCCAAGAGCATGACCGGGAAATATCTCGCACGTTCGCTGGATGCGGAGGCTCCGCGTTGACGGAGCCTCCAGCGCGACTCACTTGAAACTCAGCGCCGCGCCGCGGCCGACGCGATGGTTGCGTGCGTCGAGAAACGCCGGCGCCGGAGAACCCACCGCGAGCGCGCCATCACCGAGGAAGACCTGCGCCGCCGCCGCGACCGCGAGGAACAGCGGATACTCCCAGCCGCCGCCGGCATTCGAGAAGATCCAGCCGTTCGCCCAGTGCGCCCACGTTGCGCCGAGCAGTACCGGTATCGATACCAGTGCCGCCATGCGCGAATGGAAGCCCACGATCAGCGCGAGGCCCGCCACGATCTCGGTGGCGATGACGGCAAGCGCCGAGGCGGGCGGCAAGCCGAGGCTAGTGAAGTATCCGACCGTGCCTTCGAAGCCATAAATCACCAGTTTCAGGTATGCGCTGTGTGACAGCAGCATGGTGCCGAGGGCTATCCGCAGGATGCTTGCGCCGTATTGCTGGTTACGCACATTGTTCATGTCATGTCTCCTCATGTTTGGAAGTTGGTTGGGTTGGCAAGGTGTGCGAGGCGTATTGTCCATATGCAAAATTGAAAATGAATTCGCGATATTGACAAACCCCATTTGCAAATGTGCAAATCCCCTGGCTGCGAAAACCGGTACCGCGAAAGCCGCTACCGGGAGACGAAAGGAGCGCCGACATGCAATGGGATTCCCTTAAACTCTTCCTCGCGATCGCCGGCAGCGGCAGTCTCGCTGCGGCGGCGCGCACGCTCGACGTGAATCATTCGACGGTATTCAGGCGGCTCAATGCATTCGAGGAGGAGCTGGGCGGGCGTGTATTCGAGCGCGTGGCAACGGGCTACCAGCTGACGCCGCTCGGCGAGGAAGTGCTCGCGCGCGCGAGGGACATCCAGCATGCGATGGACGACCTGGAGCGCGCGGTGCTCGGCAAGGACATACAGCCGAAGGGCGTCGTGAAGATCACCGCGCCCAACAACATCGCGTACCGCTTCCTGCCACGCTATTTGGGCGACTTCCACAAGCGCTACCCCGAGATCCGGCTCGAGATCTTCGTCAGCAACCTCGAATTCAACATGAGCAACCGCCAGGCGGACATCGCCGTGCGCGCCACCGATGCGCCGCCTGAGCACCTTATCGGCCGCAGGATCGTCGACCTGCGCTGGAGCGTGTATGCGAGCGAGAAGTTATCGAAGAAGAAGCGGCCCGTGTCGATGCAGGACCTGAAGGATCACGCGCTGATCGGCGCGAGTGGCGGCATGAAGAACCTGAAGGCATACCGTGCGATGGACGCGAAGTACGCCGACAGCGTCCGCATCCGCTGCGACGACATGGTGTCGATGGCGCATTTCGCCGAAGCCGGCGCCGGGCTTGCGGTGTTGCCCGCCGACGAAGCGCGGAAGGGAATCGTCCGGCTGTTCGATTTCGAGCCCGTGGTCGTCAGCAAGTTATGGCTGCTGACGCACCCGGACTTGCGGCACACGGAAAGGATCAGGCTGGTGATGGAAGAACTGGCGGCGGCGTTTCAGAAGGATAAGGACCTGCTCAGTCCCTGAGCCGTTGTGGCCATTATAGCCCCAGTCCCGGGGGCTTGCGGCAAGACGCCGCGCGTCATGTATAAGGCGCCTCCTTGCGATGTAAACCGGAGGCGGTGAATGGTAAAGACGAAACGTGAACATGCTGTTGTGATCGTGGGAGCGGGGCCTACGGGGCTGACGCTCGCCGCTGAACTTGCGCTGGCGAAAGTGGACGTCGTCATCATCGAGCGCCGAAACAGCCAGGAGCTCATCGGATCGCGCGCCGGCGGCCTGCATGCGCGCAGCCTCGAGGTCTTCGACCAGCGCGGTATCGCCGGGCGCTTCATCGACGAAGGGCAAAAGGCGCAGGTCGCGCAGTTTGCCGGCGTCACGCTCGATATCAGCCGGTTCCCCACGCGCCACAACTACGCGCTGGGACTCTGGCAGAACCACATCGAGCGCATCCTGGCCGAATGGGTCGCGGAACTCGGCGTGCCGATCCATCGCGGGCTTGAAGTCATGGGCTTCACGCAGGACGAAGCCGGCGTCGATGTGGTGTTGTCGAGCGACGAGGCGCTGCGCGCGCAGTACCTCGTCGGCTGCGATGGCGGCCGCAGCCGCGTGCGCAAACTGGCCGGTATCGACTTCCCCGGCTGGGGCGCATCCACGAGCGCACTGATTGCCGAGGGCGAGATGCACGGGAAGCCGGAACTCGGCACGCGCCGCGATGCAGTCGGCATCCATGGCATCGGGCGCGTTAAATATGAGGTTCGCGACGGGCAGATCATCTGGGACGAAAGCAGCCCAGTACGCGTGATGGTGACCGAGGCGGAAGTACGTTCGGGTGAACCAGGCCCGGCCGACATCAGCGCGGGCCTCCGCAGGATCTATGGCACGGACTACGGCTTTACGCCGAGCTGGGTCTCCCGCTTCACCGACGCCACGCGCCAGGCCGCAGCCTATCGCAAGGGCCGCATACTGCTCGCCGGCGATGCCGCACACATCCACTCGCCGGTAGGTGGCCAGGGCCTGAACCTCGGCGTGCAGGATGCGGTGAACCTTGGCTGGAAGCTTGCGCAGGTGGTGAACGGGACGTCACGCGACAGCCTGCTCGATACGTATCACGCCGAACGCCACCCGGTAGCGGCGCGCGCATTGCGCACCACGATGGCGTCCATCGCACTGATGCGCAACG
>DASWWP010000205.1:0-5558 GCA_036405915.1 Pseudomonadales bacterium | reverse complement strand
TTCGACAGGCTCCAGTACGGCAGGTGCAGTACTTTGCGCAGCAGGTTGAACCAGCGGTTGGACCACAGCAGGAAGTTGTAGCCGGCGTCGCCGAGCAGGGCGACCCAGCGGTGGTGCCTTGTGACGCCGTCGTATGCGTCGCCGTGCACGATCCAGAGTTTGTCGCCGTTGCGCGTCGTGTGGAAGGCTTCGTCGACGACGCGCACGTTGCCCATCAGCATCTGGTGTTCGGCGATGTAGTCGCGCAGGAATTCGTCGTGGTTGCCGGCGATGTAGGTCACCTGCGTGTCGTCGTTCTCGGCCATGCGTAGCACCTGCCGCACGACGCGGTTGTGTTCACTCGGCCAGTACCACTTGTTCGTCGCGAGGCGCCAGCCGTCGATGATGTCGCCTACGAGGAAGAGCTTTTCGCAGCGGTGGGCTTTCAGGAAGGAGTGCAGCAGCGCGGCCTTGCAGCCGCGTGTACCGAGGTGCACGTCGGAGATCCAGATCGTACGCCAGGTTTTCTTGCTCATCGCATCGCCGTCCTCATATCGCTCGTCATGGCGCGCACTGTAGCGCGCGTATGTAAAGCGCTGATAAAGCCTGCCGTCCTGCATGCGCGCGGAATTACGCTGCATTTATCGTGTCTTAACCTGTATCGGCGACACTGCGATGAACCGTTTATGAAGAATCGGTCAAGAGGATAGCCATGAAGATTCTGTACGGCGTGCAGGGCACCGGTAACGGCCACGTGAGCCGAGCGAATGCGATGTTCGAGGCGTTCAAGGCGCATCCGGAACTCGACGTGACATGGCTGCTGAGTGGTCGTCCGCGTGCGCAGGGGTGCGGCGTGATCCCGGATTTCCAGTGGCGCCGCGGCCTGAGTTTCGTCACGGGCGACGGTGGCATTCGCAAGTTCGCCACGCTGCGGCAGAACAATGTCATGCAGTGCCTGCGCGACGTGCGCGAACTCGACCTGGCGCCGTACGACCTCGTGCTGTCCGATTACGAGCCGGTCGTGAGTCATGCCGCACGCCGCCGCGGCATGCCGGTGATCGGGATCGGGCATCTCTCCGCCTTCCAGTATCGCGTGCCGATGCGCGGCGGTAATCCGTTCACGACGGCGATCCTTCGGAGGTTTGCGCCAGCCTCGCTGCACGTCGGCCTGCACTGGCATCACTTCGATGCGCCGCTGTTGCCGCCAATCCTGGACCTGCATGTGCCCGCTGTTGCCCCGCTGCCGGTGCGCAACAAGGTGCTGGTGTACCTGCCCTGGGAAAACGCAGAGGACGTTCTCGCGATGCTTGCACCGCTGAAGGACTACGACTTCCATGTCTATCATCCGCAGTTCGCCAATCAGGATGACGGGCATGTGCACAGGCGCGCGTTGTCGCGCACCGGGTTCAAGCAGGACCTGGTGACGGCGCGCAGCGTGATCGCAAACTGCGGTTTCGAATCGATCAGTGAATGCCTGCATCTGGGCAAGCGCATACTGACGAAGCCCCTGCACGGCCAGATGGAACAGCATTCGAACGCGGCGGCGCTCGAACAGCTGGGTTACGCGGACACGGTGACGAGGCTCGACACGCGCGGCGTGAAGGCCTGGCTCGACGCCGATACGCCTTCTGTGCAGCTGGATTTTCCCGATGTCGCACGCGAGCTCGCGGGCTGGATTGCACGCGGGCGCGTGCAGGCGCTCGACGAGCTCAGCGTGCGCCTGTGGAGCGCAACGCGCGTGATGCAGGCACCTATGATGGATTACCGTCCGGTGGCGGCGATTTGAAGGCGGTCTTGCGATCCACTTCGCGCGCCTCCGCTTCGCTGAATTCCGTATCGGTTTGCACCTGGGGCGGTGGCTCGGGTGGCGGTACGATTTCCGGCACGTGCTGTGGTTGCGCTGCAGCAGGCGTGGGCTTCCTTTGGACGGCAGGGACGGACTTCTCCGAAGCCGGCAATGCGGAAGCATCGCGCGCTTCGCGTGCAGCCGGCGAGGCATCGGCCGCCTCGTCTCCGCGTAGACCGGCATCGGCGGCAGTGTCATCGTTACGCGCCGCATCGCCCGCCAGCAGTTGCAACGGCAGCGCATCCTGGCCCGTGCTGAAGCGTAGCGTCTGCTGCGGAAACGGAATCTCGATCCCGTTCGCTTCGAACGCGAGCTTGATGCGGCGCAGGAACTCGCGGCCAACGTCCCATTGCCGGATCGGCTTCGTCTTCAATCGGCCCTGGATGACGATCGCCGAATCGGACAGCGCATCGATGCCGAAGATCTCGGGCTCGCCGAGCATCTTGGCCTTGAACGTGTCGTCGGCGAGCATCTGCTGGCCGACGGAGCGGATGACCTCGACGACCTTGTCGACGTTCTCGTGATAGGCCACGCGCAGGTTGAACACGTAGGCGGACCACTCGTTCGTCATGTTCGCGAGCGTGGTGATCGCGCCGTTCGGGAATACGTGCACGGTGCCGGCGTTGTCGCGCAGCACGGTCGTGCGGAAGTTGATCTTCTCGACGAGCCCGCCGGTGCCGTTGATCACGGCCACGTCGCCGACGCGGATCTGGTTTTCCAGAATGATGAAGAAGCCGGAAATGACGTCGCGCACGAGGTTCTGCGCGCCGAAGCCGAGTGCAACGCCCGCGATGCCGGCGCTCGCCATGATCGGGCCGACCTCGACACCGATCTCCTGCAGGATCACGAGGCCCGCGGTGATCCATAGCGCGAGCAAGAGGCCCTGGCGGATCAGCCGCGTGATCGTTTCGATGCGCTTCTGCGATTCGCTGGGCGGCTCGCCTTCGACGGCGCTCTGCGCGATCAGGTTGCGTTCCAGCCGGCCGACGAATACGCGCAGCACCTTCATGGCGATCCACGCGAGTACTAGCACCATCGTGATGCGCAGGCAGTGGCTCAGGATGTCCTCCCACGAGACGCTGCTGAAGTAACTTTCCACGATTTCCATGGCCGGCTCCGTGTAAATTTTACAAACCGGTGGCAATGCGGCAGCCCGGAACGTAGTGATTCGTCCGCAAGGCCTTGTGACGCAAGGGAATGGGCGCGCGGGTGTGCCGCGGCTTACCGGTACACGGAAGAGATAGCAAATTGCGCGCCACACGCGGCACGGATTTGTAAACGAAGCGGGGGATCAGGTGGATCCCCCGCGGCGTTAATCCTGGCTGTCTACGTGGTGCCTACCGTGCCCTCAGCGTGAAGCCCTGCCGCAGCGGCTCGTCTGCATAGTAGAAGTACAGCTTGCTGCCTTCCTGGCGAATGACGCCTCTCAGGCCAGTGTCGGCACCAAGTACGTCGACGCGGAAGTCCGGCACGACCTGGTACACGACGCCGTCGGGCGAGCTTGCCGTCAGGTTGTTGCCGCCGAGGCCGCTGCGCGTCAGCGTCCAGCCCTGCGCTGCCGCGGCGATGCGCAACTGCGCTTCGTCGTGGAACGCCGGATCGAGCTGCTGCTGCGCGCCGCGCGCGTTCGTGTAGAACAGCGAACTGTCGCCGGGTGCGACCGGCGCAATGCCCTGCGTGCGGCCGAACACGTTGCGCAGCGCATGGCGGGGACGTGCCACGAAGAAGTGCGTCGTTGCGCCACTAAGCTGTACGTTGCCGTTCTCGAGCACGTCGGTGACGTAAGCGCCGAGCGCCGCGGCGTAGGCGGAGAGGTCAGCAGCGTCTTCGAGCATCGGCTGCCACGTACTGCGGATGCCGCCGTACGTCAGGCTCAGGCTGCCATCGCCATTCGCGCTCGCGCCGTCGGCCGCGCCTTCCACGACTTCGAAACCGCGGATCGTGCGTGCGTAGAACTCGCCGCCGCCCGACGATTTGACTTGCATGACGCCGTCGGCACGCTGGCTGAAGTGCAACTGGTCATCGAGCTGTGCATTCATGAAATCGCTGAAGGCCATGCCGATGCGTGCGGGCACGTTGCCGCCGTCGAATACGAGCGTCGACGCCGGGTACCCAGCGACCCCGGCGGGTGCCGTCATCGCGAGAGTGTCGCCGGTTTTGCCCATCTTGCCCGACAACGATCCGAGGAATACGCCATCCAGTTCGCCGAGCGCGTCGAAACGCGCGACTTCGCCGGCCTGCAGTGTCAGCGTGAGGGTGTCGGTTGCCGCCGCGCGCGCCGGCGGAGCCGTAAAGCCTGGCAACGCGATTGCCTGCGACAAGGTGGAAATACCCGTGTTCTTCAATCGCACGGTGATCCTGACTTCGCCGGACTCGGCGGACACCGAACCGGCTCCGTCGAGACCCTTCCTGAAGCCGGCCGTGCCTCCATCCTGTCCACTCTGCGCGACTAGGGAACGCAGCGTCGTGTCTTTCGACAGGTCCATGCCACCGATCGGTGCCCCGGGTGCATCGTTGCCGATCGTCACTTCGCCTTGCACGAGTTGCAGGCCGTTCGCCGACGTGCCGCCAGGCAGCTGCAGCGTCGTCGTGCCGAGTATCGTCTGCGTCGGCGGATTCGGCGTTTCCGGATCCACGTGGATGTTCAGCGTGTTGCCGCCCAGTTGCACGACCAGCGGTTTCCGCGACGTCATCGAGATCAGCACGTTGTCCGGCGGGTTGTCGCGGAACTTCACCGGTTCCCTTAGCCCGTTGTCGAGCACGACGACAACGCCGTTGTCGGAGATGCCGACGCGGTTGTCGAGGTTGCCGATGTTCGTGACGATGTCGTTCGGTGCGCGTGTCGGGACGACGCCGATGGCCGGGTCGAGGTTCGTTTGCGTTTGCGTCCCGCCCGGGTTGAAGGGGTTCGACTCCGGCGGGCTCGGAGGCGGTGCCGCCGGCGCCACGCTGTTCGATGCAGCGGACGCGCTTCCAGTTCCGATGCTGTTCGTCGCCGTCACCGTAAACGTGTATGCGGTGCCGTTCGTCAGGCCTGCCACCGTAATGGGGCTGGAGGTGCCGTTCGCGGTGATATGGCCGGGCGTCGACGTAACGGTATAGCCCGTGATTGCCACACCACCGTTGCTGGCCGGTGCGGTGAAGCTCACGGTAGCCAGCGTATCCCCGGCAGTGGCGGTGCCGATCGTCGGGGCGCCAGGCACTACCGCATTGACCGTGAACGACTGGCTGACTTGCGTAGCCGCGAGATATGACGCGGTGCCGTCTTCGTCGGCCCGGATCGTACAGGTGCCCGCGGTGACGAAGGTCAGCGCGCCGCTGCTCGTGATCGTGCATACGCCAGTCGTGGCCGACGAAAACGTTACGGTGTCGGTCGACGTGGCGGTTGCAGTCAACACGGGCGTCGTGCCGAAATTCTGCGCGCCGGGATTGCTGAACGTAATGGTGTTCGATGCTTTCGGTGTCACGCTGTTCGATGCAGCCGACGCGCTGCCGGTGCCGGCGCTGTTTTCTGCCTTGGCGGTGAAGGTGTACGCGACGCCGTTCGTCAGGCCGGTAACCGTGATCGGACTGCCCGCGCCGGTGGCGCTGATGTTGCCGGGGCTGGACGTCACGGTGTAGCTCGTGATCGCGCTGCCGCCGTTGGACGCCGGTGCCGTGAACGCAACTGTCGCCTGCGTGTTGCTCGCCGTTGCAGAGCCGATCGTGGGCGCGCCCGGTACGACCGCGTTGA
>DASWWP010000204.1:0-7487 GCA_036405915.1 Pseudomonadales bacterium | reverse complement strand
CGTCGATGTCGTTCTGCAGGCTTTGCTGCGCTATTTCGATCTCGGCGAGTTCAGCGCGCAATTTCTGGTACTGCTGGCTGTCGTTGCGGTAGCTCGCGAGCAGCTGGTCGTCGGCCTTGCTGAGCGTCGCTTCGACGAAGCGCGCCAGTTCGCTGCTATTGAGTGCGGACCCGATGAGTTCATGGGCGTCCAGATGCAGGTCGTGTTTGCCGGTGCCGATCTGCGCGGCTTCGACTTTCGCGGCATCGATGCGCCTGACGATCTGCTGAACGTCCTCACGCCCCGCCGCAACCGCTGCACCTGCTTCATCCACCGCCTGCTGCGCGGCAGCGAGCTGTTTCCGTTGCGCGATGGCGGCGCGCTCCGTCGCGATGTCGGCATTCAGCTCATCGAGCTGCCGGGAAGCCTCGGCAAGCGCCTCGCGCAGGCGTTCCGGGATCGCGAGCAGCAACTCGTACTGCCGCGCGTTGTCGTTGTAGTAGCAGCGCTCGGCGAGCCAGCGGTCGAAACGCCGCGCGAGCAGGCCACCTTCATAGCGCGCTCCACCGAAGCCGCGTTTCCACAGGTAACGGAAATACGGGTTCGCCTCGTAGGCCTTGCGCTTGCTGGCGCTGTCGCTTTCCGCTTCGGCCATCTGTTCCTGCAGGCGTCCGGCGAGGAGTTCGATGTCGGCAATTTGCGTGCGGATCACCTGCACTGCCGGCAGCTGGCCGGTCTCCGCGTCGATCGCGGCTTCGAGTTCCTCGAGTGCGGCGCTGGCGGCTTCGTGCTTCCCGAGCAGGTCGTGCACAGCGGCGTTGGCCGCCGTCGCGGCCTGCATGTCGGCCTGCAGTTGTTCCGCAAGCTGCGTGTTGCGGGCCTGCAACTGCGTGAAGAGCGCGGTGACGCGTTCGTCGGCATCGGTCCAGTCGAAGCGCTCGCCCTTGCGTATCGCATCCATGACGACGCTGCGAATCTTCTGCAGCGTGGCGTCCAGCGACTTTTCGGTCTGCTTCAGGAGCGCTAGCTGCTGCAGGTGGTATTGCTGCACATTCTGATGCCGCTGCGTGGCGTCCTGCAGCCGGACTTGCAAGTGTTTGCTCTTCGCCATCGTCACCACTCCGCGATGAAGCTGGGTTCGAAGCCGGCGGGAAGATCCCATTGCAGGCTGTTCGCGGGCTTCGCGCCGGCGTCCTGTTCCTGCAATACGCCGTCGTCCAGCTTGTCGGTGCGCACGCGCTCGTAAAGCGCTTCGTCGACTCGAACGGCGAAGCGCGATTGCCTGTACTCCCTGCCGTCTTCGGCGCTCTCGAAGGGAACTGCAACCGGCGCGCCGCTGGCGGAGAGCGCATCCACGACGAGGTAGTACGCGCGTGCGCCACGGTCGCCGTCGAAGTAGCGCCATACGCCGCTCTGCTCGCCGGTTTCGCTGACGACGCGCAGCCGCACTGGAGCGGCGAAAAAGGCACAGGTTGCATTCGCCTCGCGATTCCAGTCATCCGCGCCCGCTGCAGGCAGCGCTTCGCCTTCATCTTGCAGTGCATTCAATATGGCGGCGTCAGCCGGAGCCGCGTCGGCTGCGCTGTCGGCAAGGCAGGCGATCGCGCTCGCGTGTGCACGCTCGGTTTCGGCCTGCTGCGCCTGGGCACGATCGGCCAGTTGCCGGTCTACCAGCCAGCCGCCGGTGGCGACCAGTGCAATCGTCCCGGCGATCGCGCCCACGCGTCCGCGGTAAATCCATGCGCGTGCGGCAATGTGGCCCGCCGTGCCCAGCTTCGGCGGCCGGAAGGCAAAGCGTTGCTGCTGGCGTTCGGCGATGGCCCGGTCGATCAGCGCGTCGGACACGGCGATACCGGCCTGCTCGTAATACGCGCGAATTTCGCTGCGCAGCTCCTGCATGCGCTCGCGGTCGTCGAGCGCAATGTCGAGGCGCTCCTGTTCGCGGCGCAGGCCGTCGACGAGGTCGATCGTCAGCAACTTCTCTTCGAAGGCTTTCGCGCTTTCAGTGCTCATCGCAGTGCTCCATGCCGGCGTGCGTCACGCGGAGGCGTGATGCTGGACGAGCTCGTTGACGCGCTTCTTGCCGGTTTCCACGGCTTCGCTGATCTCCTGCGCATTCTTCGTCGATAGTGCACGCATCTCGGCAATTGTCGCGTACGAACGCTGCTGGAAGTCGACGACGGCGTCGACGAGCTTGCGCACGGAGTCCACGGCGAGCCCCGGGCCATAGCCGGCCTTGAGGCCTTCGAGCTGGATGTCGGTGCCAAGGCCGGCGAGATCCTCGAGCCCCTTGTTCACGCCGGACTTCATCGTGTTCAGCGTCTGCGTGGCCTCATGCAGGCCCTGCAGCGACGTGAAGGCCGCCGACAACGCGGTGAACACCGTTTCGTTCGTCGAGAAGAAGGTCACGGCCTGCTGGTACACGCGCTCCTTGATGGCGGTCGTCTGCAACAGGCGCGCCATGACGACTTCGCCGGCTGCATAGCTCGCCTTGATGTTGTCGGCGAGGTCTTTCGCGACCTGGTAGCGGCGGTCTTCGTCCTGCAATGCACGCATGGCCTGGTCGCGCGCGAGTTCGAGTTTGGCGATGGCTTCGCCGTGGTTGCGGTCGCCCGCATCGACGGCAGCCTGCGCGGCCTGCACGGCGGCCTTCGCCGCATCGAGCTTGGCGGTGGCTGCCGCCAGCAGGCGCTGCGAGGCGACTTCGCTTTCCTTCATGGCAAGGCGAAATTCCTGGTAGGCGAACAGGATGCCGCTTTCGCGTTCGATCTGTTCCTTGGTGTCTTTCGCGACATTGAGGTACGTGGAACGGATGCTCTCGAAACGGTCGGGTATGCTGCCGCGCGTGACGCGCATCCACATCAGGCCCGCTTTCTCCTTCCAGTCGACGCGGCCGTCGTCGACATAGCCGACCATGCTCTTCGCGTCGTCGCGGATCGAATTGAAGTCGTTCGCGATCGCTTCGTAGCGGTTCGCGATCGTCATCTCCCCGATTTCGCTGCGAACCATCGCGTTGAACGCACTGGCCTGCTGCAGGGTGCGCGCGATGGCGGTGGCATCGTCAGGCGCGAGTTCGGCGATCTGGCTGATAACCGCGACGACCGGCGCGTCGGGTTCCGGTTTCAGCGCGAGGCCAATTCGGTTGAGGGCGGACGCGGCGTTATCCAGGGCTTTGACGATGCTCACTTCACGGACTCCTTTCAGAATGGCGGGCGCCAATGGTACCGCAGTTGCGGCGACTGTTCGGCAGCGGCGATTCGCGGCATTCTCGACGCCGCAGCGACGCCCATTTATGCTCGCTGCACACTCTAACGATGTAACGGCTTTCGCATTCCCACCCATGCCATCGCTGTCCGCCAAACGCATCGTATTGACCACTTTCGGGTCGTTCGGCGACCTGCACCCTTACTTGGCGCTGGCGCTGGAGTTGAAAGCACGCGGCCACGACCCGGTGATCGCGACCTGCGACGCCTATCGTGCGCGGATCGAGGCGCTCGGCATCGGGTTCCATTCGACGCGTCCGCAGGTACCCCCGGTCGATGATCCGCAAACGCTCGTGATCCTCGAAAGGATGATGGATGCGAAACGCGGCGCGGAGTATATGTTGCGCGACTTCCTGTTGCCGGCGGTGCGCGGGGCATACGAGGACCTGCGCCTTGCCGTGCGCGGCGCCGACCTGCTCGTCACGCATCCGATCACGTTCGCCGGGCCGCTCGTCGCGCAAACCACCGGCATTCCGTGGGCAGCGACGGTGCTCGCGCCATTGTCGCTGTGGTCGAACCACGAACCGCCGGTGCTCGCCAACCTTGCATGGTTCCATCCGCTTGCGAAGCGTGGCGGACCCGCAGTCACGCGCCTGTTGCGCAAGCTGATCGACGTGATTTCGAACCCCTGGATGCGGCCGCTGTATGACCTGCGGCGCGAGCTGGGTTTGCCGCGCGGCGCGCATCCGGTGTTCGAAGGCCAGTTCTCGCCACGCTTGAATCTAGCGCTATTTTCGCCGGTGCTCGGCGCGCCGCAGCCCGACTGGCCGCCGCATACGCACGTCACCGGTTTTCCGTTTTACGATGGCCACGATCACGCCGCGATGCCGCGCGATCTCGCACGCTTCGTCGATGCAGGCGAGCCGCCGCTCGTGTTCACGCTCGGCTCCGCGGCGGTGCATGTCGCCGGCGATTTCTATCGCGAGAGTGCGGAAGCGGCGCGCCTGCTAGGACGGCGTGCGGTGCTGCTGACAGGCACCGATGCGCAGAAGCCGGACACGCTTCCGGACGATGTCGTGGCCTTTCCGTACGCGCCGTTCAGTGCATTGTTTCCGCACGCCGCTGCGATCGTGCACCAGGGCGGCGTCGGCACCACGGGGCAGGCCTTGCGCGCAGGTCGGCCGACGCTGATCGTGCCGTTCAGCCACGATCAACCGGACAACGCTGCGCGCACCGTGCGGCTCGGCACGGGTCGCATGATCGAGCGTGGCAGCTACCGCGCTCCACACGTTGCAACGGAACTCGCGGCATTACTCGACGACCCCGACTGCGCGTCACGCGCCCATGCTGTTGGCGGGAGGGTGGGCGCCGAGAACGGTACGGCGCGAGCGGTTGACCTGCTGGCAACGCTGCTTCAGTAAGCGCGACTGTCGACAGCAAATCATAAACAGGTCCGGCATCTCGCCGCGCGTGTTGGGGTGAATACCTGCTGGTTCGACCCTGCGACGCGGGCAACATGGCGGGGTTTCCGTCACTTACAGGAGTTTCCGATGCGCCGATCCCATCCCCGTACCTTCGCGTTTGCCGCCGTCCTGGCGCTCTGTAGCAGTCACATGGCACTGGCCCAGAACAACGGCGTCACCGCCACGGTGATGGGGACCTTCAACGAACCGTGGGCCATCGAGTTCCTGCCGGACGGCCGCGCACTCGTCACCGAAAAGTCAGGTGCATTGAAACTGCTCGCGGCGCAAAACCAGGTGTACGACATCACCGGCGAACCGCTTGTGGCTTACGGCGGGCAGGGCGGTCTCGGCGACATCGTGCTGCATCCGGACTTCGCGACGAACCAGCTCGTGTACATCAGCTACGCCGAAGCCGGCAGCAACGATACGCGCGGCGCGGCTGTCGCGCGCGCACGGCTCGACCTGACGGCCACCGGCGGCACGCTGAGCGACCTGCAGGTGGTCTGGCGCCAGGTGCCGAAGACCTCCGGCACCGGGCATTACAGCCACCGCATTGCGTTCGACGGTGCCGGCTACCTGTGGATCAGTTCCGGTGAACGCCAGCTCGCGACACCCGCGCAGCAGATGGACACGAACCTCGGCAAGATCGTGCGGCTGAACGCCGACGGTTCGGTGCCAGGCGACAATCCCTTCGCGAACATGGGCGGAGTCGCCGCGGAAATCTGGTCTCTCGGGCATCGCAACGTGCTCGGCCTCGCCTTCGACGAACTCGGCCGGCTGTGGGATGTGGAGATGGGCCCGCAGGGCGGCGACGAACTGAACCTGATCGTCCGCGGCGAAAATTACGGCTGGCCGATCGTGTCGAACGGCAGGAACTACAACAGCCCCGTTGATGACATTCCCGACCACAGTACGACGTCGCAGTATCGCGCGCCGATGGGATCGACCGGCGACAGCCGCGTGATTTCGCCGTCGAGCCTGATGTTCTACAACGGCAGCCAGTTTCCCGACTGGCAGGGCGACGCCTTCATCAGCGGCCTGACGAATCGCACGGTGTCGCGCATCGAGTTCACGAGCGTCGACAGCCTGCGTGAAGCACAGCGCTGGACCTTCCCGATGCGCGTGCGCGCGGTGGAGCAGGGGCCCGAAGGCGGCATCTGGCTGCTTGAAGACGGCAGCGGCGCGCGCCTGATCCGATACACGAGCGCAGGGCAGTAAGCGCGCTGCGCAACCGACACCATGGAGGAACACGCATGAAGACCACGACCATCACGACCTTCTTCGCCGCCGCGCTCGGCTGCAGTGCGCTCATCGCCGCCGACGACGATGTCAGCCGCGACGAAGCGGAGCGCCTCGTAGAGGCCGGCACGATCATGAGCTTCGAGGACCTCGACAAAGCCGCGCTCGCGCTGCATCCGGGTACGACGATCGAAGATACGGAACTCGAGCGCGAAAACGAGCGCTACGTGTACCAGGTCGAGCTGCGCGGAGATTCGTCCGCGGACGACGACGAATGGGACATCGAACTCGATGCGGCGACCGGCGAAGTGCTGTCGGACAGCCGCGATAACTGAGCGCGGGGCTTGTCCCGCTCTCAGCCGACCGGCAGGCGGTAATCCTCGCGCAGGAAGATATTCTCGAAGTCCGCCACAGGCAGCGCCGGGCTCAGCGCGAATCCTTGCATCTCGTCGCACTTCAGCAGGCGCAGGAGCCGCTTCTGTTCCTCGTTCTCGACGCCTTCGGCAACGACTTTCAGGTTGAGCGCGTGCGCGAGCCCGATGATCGTCGACACCAGCGCAAGGCCTTCCGGGCCGCCCGTCATGTCGACGATGAACGAGCGATCGATTTTCAGCGTGTCGACAGGCAACTTCGCCAGGTATCCCAGCGATGAAAAGCCGGTGCCGAAATCGTCGATCGCAACGGTGATGCCCATCGCGCGAAGGGCTTTCAGGCGCGCCGTATTGCCCTCGATGTCGTTCATGATGACGCTTTCGGTTATCTCGATTTCGAGTCCGGCGGCGCCGGCAGAATCGAGGGCTTCCTCCCGCTGCAGGTCCGCGATGAAGTTGCGGTTGTTCAACTGTAGCGGCGATACGTTCACGGCGATCCGCACCGGTGGCAGGCCAGTGCGCCGCCAGCGCTGGTGATCGGCGAGGGCCGTGCGCAGGGCCCACTGGCCGACATCCGCAATCATCCCGGTATCTTCCAGGATGGAGATGAAATCGCCCGGCAGGACCAGGCTGCCCTCGGGACGGTTCCAGCGAATCAGCGCTTCGGCGCCCGTAATCTTTCCGGTCAGCAGGTTTGCCTTGGGCTGGTAGTACAGCACGAATTCGTCGTTGCCGATGGCCTGCCGCAACAGGTTCTCCATCGCGAGCCGGTTCGCCACCTGCACGTTCATGCTCGGAGTATAGAACTTGAACCGTACGTTGCTCGACTTCGCTTCCTTGAGCGCGGCTTCGGCATTCCTGAGCAGCACGTCGGCATCGGTTCCGTCATCCGGATACAGCGCGATTCCGGATCTGGCTGCAATCCGCAGGGTCGTGTCATTGACCTTGAAATTGCTTTCTTCGAGCGTGCGATTGACGGACTCGAACAGTTTGTTCAGGTCGCCCTGCGGCTTGATGACGAAGAGCACGATGAACTGGTCAGCCCCGACACGCGCAACCTGGTCCGGACTGCCGGCATTGCGAATCATCCATTCGGCAACGAGCCGCAGCAGCACGTCGCCACTGCCGCGGCCGAGCGTGTCGTTGATGTTCTTGAAGCGGGCGAGATCCACCAGCGCAATACACAGCCGCGTGTCGTTCTGCGATGCGAGTTTCATATGCTCGCGCAAACG
>DASWWP010000203.1:0-63547 GCA_036405915.1 Pseudomonadales bacterium | reverse complement strand
GCGCACGAGATCCAGCGCCTTATCCATCTCCGCATCCATGATGCGCGTGCCGGCATACTTGCCGCTCGTTGCAACGGCCGGCTCCGATCCCCAGAACGACGGCGTCGCGACGATCTGGTCGCCCTGCACGAAGAAATTGATGACGAGGTGATGGCCGTCGAGCTGCCAGCCCCACGGCTCGGTCGGCGATGGAGTACCCATCACGGTGATCCAGTACTTGCCTTCGCCGAATTCGACGAAGTTATTGTTGTTCAGTTCGCCGAGTGTTTCGTTAAGCCGCATGATGTCGCGCGACAGCGTCATGCCTTTTGCGCTGAGTCCTGCGTCGAGCATGTTCCAGGCGGCTTCCTTCTGCTCCTCGCTCATGTCATCGAACGACAGGCCTTCGCGCTTGTAGATCGACATGTTCGCCCAGCGGCGCCATTCGAGTGCGTCGGCCGCGTGCAGTGTCGTCTGCTTCTGCTCATCGCTCAGTGTCGCGATGAAGGCATTCGTCGCGTCGATCAACTCTCGCGTATCGATGCCGGTGGTTTCGAGCGGGAAAAGGCCCTCGACGATGTTGCCGTCGGTCGTGACGCCCTTGTACTCCTCGGCGAAGGCGCGTTCTTCCATGCCGGCGCTGATCGTGCGCGAGAGCTCGGGGAACTGCGCGGGGTCGCGGCCCTGTGCGAGTGCAGCCGGCACGTTGTGCAGCGTGAGCAGGGCGGCGATGACGGATGCAATGAGCGGTGCGGGCGTGCAGGGGATGCGCATGATGATGTCCGCATGTGCTGTAAAGAAGGCGCGTTCACCTTACCGCCCGCTCGCCTTGCCTGTAAATAGAGCCTCGGGCACAATCCCGGCCCTCTCCATTTGCGGGTGTATCTCAATGGTAGAGAGGAAGCTTCCCAAGCTTACGACGAGGGTTCGATTCCCTTCACCCGCTCCAATCCCCTGACAATCCGGCAGCAGTGGCGCGTAGACGCGAGCCGCGCGGCGATTGCCTTGCGCGGAAACTTGCCAGTAGAATCCGGTACGCGAAAGACGCCTTTAAAGAAATCGGGTTTATTCCTCCGTGATGACTCAGTAACAATACGTTGGTCTCAATATGAGTCAGGAGAGCGACCCGGCAGAGCGGGACCTTCCGTCGTCGGTCGGGGATTCATTGCTGCGCGCTCTCGCGCGGCTTCCGCAGCCGCGCATGAGGAATCCATTCAAGTCCCGATTCTTCAGCAAGGCGCGTCTGCAAAGCCCGTCGGTCAAGGGCCTGCTTGGCGTAGCTGTACTCAGCGCGGCCTTCGGTACCGGGGTCGTGTATTTCCTCAATGCCGAATCGAGGCTGGTAGGCGAAGAGCAGTATTCCACGTTCGCTGCCCTCGCCTTCATCGTCATGCTGGTGTGTTATCGCTTTTGCCAGCGCTTCCTCATCTCCCAGTCCAGCAAGTCCATCGAAGCGGCTATGCACGAGTGGCGCGAACGGATCGTTGCCAAGGTCACGAAGCTTTCGTTAAGGAATATCGAAGATTTTTCGGAAGAGACCATCACCGACGGCCTGATAAAGAATTACGGGCCGCTGTCCCAGTCGATCATCACGATAACTGCAGGCGTCGAATGCCTCAGCTTGCTGGTATTCATGTATTTCTACGTGATCTTCCTGTCGCCGTTGGCCGCGCTGCTGACAGGGATAGTCGGCGTAGTGACCGTGCTCGGCTACCTCTCGGTATCGGCCAGGCTCGCCGACAACATGCGCGAAGCTGGCATATCCAACGCCAGGCTCGATCGTTCGATGGAAGCCGGCATCAAGGGCGCCAAGGAACTGCGGCTGAATACGCGCAAGCGCAGCGAGTTCCTGCGGGATTCGCGCGTTGCATCGGAGCAGTTGTACGAGAACAGGGCAACGGTTGCGTCGCTGTTCGCGGAAGTGCTGGCTTCCGGCACGACGGCCTCGTACCTGATGGCCGGTGCCGTCATCTTCCTGCTGCCGATCCTCAATCCGGCGGAAAAGGACGATGTGTCGAGGATCGTCATGGCGGTGCTGTTCCTGATTGGACCGATCGGCGGCGTGATCGGCAGCATCCAGCAATTCAACATCGCGCGCTTCTCGGTACTCGGCATCATGAAGTTCGAGGAAGAAGTCGACGCCTGCCTCGCGCGCAACGAAGAACGCGACGAGCTGGCGGGTGACCAGGACTTTGCGACCTTCGATACCATTCGACTCGAACAGGTGGCTTACAGCCACCGCTCCGCATCGCGCGCTGATGCGGAAAGCGCGTTCAGCGTCCAGGACCTGGATTTTTCCATCCAGCAGGGTTCAATCACCTTCATCACCGGCGGCAACGGTTCCGGCAAGACCACGATACTGCGGCTGCTGGCGGGGCTTTATCCGCGGGCACGCGGCGAGATCAGGGTCGATGGCGTTCCGGTGAGCCGCTTTCCGCAGCAAGGATATCGCGACCTGTTCGCGAGCGTGTTTGCCGACTTCCATCTGTTCGCCAAGCCGTACGCGCTGGGCCCCGACGGCCTTGCAAGGCTCGATGGCTGGTTGACGAAGCTGCACGTGCGCGACAAGTTCCCCGCAGATCTCAGCACGGGGTATGACGCGAATGCACTATCAACCGGACAGAAGAAACGCCTTGCGCTCGCGCTCGCGCTGGCCGAGGACAGGCCAGTCTTGATCCTCGACGAGTGGGCGGCCGACCAGGATCCGCAGACACGTCGCTTCTTTTACCGCACCTTGCTGCCGGAAATACGCGAGTCTGGAAAAACGCTGGTCGTGGTCACGCACGACGATCGTTATTTCGATTGTGCCGATCACCACTACCACGTCGAAGAAGGCCGAATCAGGCTCGTTGGCGCTGGCCCCGAGCTAGGAAACAATAATCAGTGAAAAACTATCTCCTCGGTGTCTACCACCGGCTGAAGTACGGCGTCGGCTTTACTGCGCTCATTCTTCTCTTCCTGCTGATCGTATTGTGGGACAGGGTCGTGTTCATGGTGCCGCCGGGGCATGGCGCCGTCGTCTGGCACAGCATCCGCGCCAACCTGGTGCGGGGGTACGATTCCACGCTCGTCGGTGAAGGCCTCGAAATCATCCTCCCCTGGGACCGTTTCTACCTGTACGACCTGCGGCTGCAATCGCACACCGAGACCTACCATGTCGTCTCGCAGGAAGGTTTGCATTTCGAAATCGACATGTCGGTCAGGTGGCGCGTCGTGGGCAGCAACCTTCTTTACCTGAACCGCGACGTGGGCCTCAACTACCTGCGCACGATGATCCTGCCAGACGTCGGATCGATACTGCGCGAGATCGTGGCCCAGTACCCGGCCGAGGCGCTGTATACGATCGACAGGGAGATGGTGCAGGACGCCATTTATGAAGAACTGACCGCTGTAGGAGCCCCGAACCATATCGGCCCGCGCGTAGCCAACGCACCTGAGAATACCATCCTGCTGGAAGACACCCTGCTGACGAACATCCGGCTTCCGGAAAGCCTCAAGGCCGCCATCGAGCGCAAGCTGTCGGAAGCAGAGCTGGTGGACCAGTATACGTTCCGCGTTGCGCGCGAGCGGCTGGAAAGCGAGAGGAAGCAGGTGGAAGCCGAAGGGATTCGTAATTTCCAGGAAACGGTCGCTCCCGCGATCACGCCGAGTTATCTCGAATGGCGCGGCATCGAAGCTACTCTCGAACTGGCCAAGTCGCCCAACAGCAAGGTCGTCGTGATCGGGAACAGCAGCGGGCTGCCATTGATACTGGATACGCAGGAGAACACCTTGTCTCCAGCCGCTGCTGCAGCCATCGGGAGCAGCGGAGTTGAAGAGTAGACAGCAGCGTCGCGAGTGGAGCGAATCTTCAACATGCTGTGCTGGTGAGTCTTCGTGACACGGAACAACCTCAGCGAAATAACGGGATGCGAACGTACTCGATTCAGCGTTCCCGAAAATCATCTCGTGGCCCTGTTGCGCGCACGCCGCGGCGACACGTACGCCGGAATATGCACGCTCGACAGGCGCGGCGAGTCGCGCACGATTTCCTACGCGCAGCTCCATGACCAGGCGGTGCAGCTTTGCGCCGGCCTGCTGGAAGCCGGCTTGCAGGCGGGTGATAGAGTGGTGCTGCAGCTTCCCGCCGCGCACGACACGATGGTCGCTTTCTGGGGCTGCATACTGGCCGGTGTCGTGCCGGTGCCGCTCAACTCCGCGCCTTTCTACGATCGTCCGAATGGCCAGGCTGACAGGCTGGTAGCGGCGCTCGTGAATTTCCGGTGCCGCGCGGTACTCACGGCTCCCGAGCTCGCCCAGCCGATAAGCACGCTGCTGGCCACTGGCGTAGCCGCGGACCGTCTCGTCGTGAACATCGAAGATTGCCTTGCCGCGGGCGCGGCCGGTGCCGAAACCGCAGCAGTTCACACGCCGGCGCCGGACGCGCCCGCCGCGATGTTCCTCACCTCGGGCAGTACCGGCGCTGCGAAGGGAGTCGTGCAGAGCCACGCGGCCATGCTCGCCATGGCGGATGCAACGATACAGATGAACGGCTTTACCGCCGCCGACGTCACGCTGAACTGGATGTCGCTCGATCATGCCGGTTCTCTGGTATTCCTGTGCGTGATGCCGCTGGCGCTGGGCGCGCGGCAGGTGCACGTGCCGATCGACTACGTGCTGAAGGAGCCGACCCGGTGGCTGGACCTGATCGATACCTGGCGCGCGTCGATAACCTGGGCTCCGAACTTCGTGTTTGCCTTGCTGCTCGACCGTGAACAACAGCTGGCGACACGCAGCTGGGACCTGTCCTGCATGCGCTTCATGGTCAACGCCGGCGAGGCTGTCGTCAGCGCAACCGCGCGCCGCTTCATTGCGCTGCTGCAACGCTTCGGGCTGCCCGACACTGCGCTCAGGCCGGCATTCGGCATGGTCGAAACCTGTTCCGGCATCACCTGGTCGCGCGGCTTCCGGCTCGAAGACACCGCCGACTCGGATCTGTTCGTGTCGCTCGGTCCGGTGATTCCCGGCGCGGATCTGAAGATCGTCGACGACGCCGGGGCTACCGTCACTGAAGGACGGGAAGGCCGGCTGCTGCTGAAGGGGCCATCGGTCTTCGCCGGTTACGAGGGCGACGCGCAGGCAAACGCCGGCGTCATCGTGGACGGCTGGCTCGTCACGGGCGACCTCGCGTTCATCAAGGATGGTGAGCTGTACGTCACCGGGCGTGAAAAGGACATGATGATCATCAATGGCAACAATCATTACTGCCACGAGATCGAGGCGGTTGTCGCGACGTCGCGTGAAGTTGCAGGCGACTGCGTGGCAGCCACGAGCGTGCGTGGCGCCGGCGACAATACCGAAAGCCTCGTCATCTTCTACGCGGCTGCGGAAGGCCAGGCTGGCGATCGCGCCACTCTCGAAAAAGTCCTGCGCGCAGACCTCAGCCGCGCGACCGGGCTGGCACCGAAGGCCTTCGTCGCATTGCAGCCGGAAGACTTTCCGAGGACTGAAATCGGCAAGATCAAGCGCAGCGTGTTGAAGCGGCGTTATGAGGCAGGCGAATTTCGCCACCAGGCCAACAAAATGACGGCGGAACCGGCGCGCGCCGTCATCGACACCGCTCCCGCATCCGCCGCCTACCGGGACCTGCTCAGCGGCATCACCGCGATCTGGCAACGCGCGCTCGGCCTGCAGCATATCGGGCACGACGACACCTTCTTCGAGCTTGGCGGTTCCTCGCTGCTGGCGATCCAGGTGCAGCACGAACTCGAATTGCTGCTCGGTCACGACGTATCGATGGCGGAACTGTTCGACACACCCACGATTCGCTCGATGGCGAAGCATTTCTCGGGCCGCGGCACTCCTGCACACCGTTACAGTGACGAAACCGGCCGCAGCGCGCAGGCTGGCTCGGGCGACATTGCCGTAATCGGCATCGGCTGCCGCTTTCCCGGGGCGCATGGTCCGGAGGCTTTCTGGCGCGTGCTGGACGAGGGCCGGGAAACGCTCACCTTCTTTACGCCCGAACAGGCAATCGCGGCCGGCGTTCCGCACGAGCGCGCATACGATCCAGCGCAGGTCAACGTAGCGCCTGTACTCGACGACGTGGAAGGTTGCGACATCGACTTCTGGAAATACGCGAGACGCGAAGCGGAATTACTCGATCCTCAACAACGCGTATTTCTTGAAACCGCCTGGGAAGCGTTCGAAGACGCCGGCTATGTGCCTGGCTCCGCGCTCGGAAAGGTCGGCGTCTATGCGTCGGCGGCGACGAACACCTACCTGCAGAACAACGTTTACGCCAACAGTGCGTGGGTCGCGGCCAACGGTGGCAACGTCTTTACCGTCAACTCGCTAGCCGGCTTCAACGTGATGGTGGCCAACGACAAGGACTACCTGCCGACGCGCGTGTCGTACAAGCTGGACCTGACCGGTCCGAGCATGTCCATCCAGACTGCATGTTCCAGTACGCTGGTGGCCGTGCATGAGGCGGTGCGCGCGCTTCGCGCCGGCGAGTGCGACATGGCTATTGCAGGCGGCTGTGCGCTGATGCTGCCGCAATTTGCCGGCCACTATTACGACGAAGGCATGATCAATTCTCCCGACGGCCACTGCCGCGCCTATGACAGCGCGGCACAGGGAACCATTTTCGGCAGCGGTTCGGGTGCAGTGCTGTTGAAGCCGCTTGCACGGGCGCTGGCCGATGGCGATGCCATCCATGCCGTCATCAAGGGCAGTGCCGTGGTCAACGACGGCGGGCAGAAGATGGGCTTCGCCGCGCCCAGCATGCTCGGTGAATACCGCGCGATTGCGCAGGCCCTCGAGGACGCTGCGGTCGCGCCCGACAGCATCGGTTTCGTCGAAGGGCACGGTACCGGCACGCCAATCGGCGATCCGATCGAGGTGCAGGCGCTGACGAAGGCGTTCCGGCATGGCACGCAGCGCAACGGCTTCTGCGCGCTCGGGTCGGTGAAGACCAATATCGGCCACATGGGCATCGCGTCCGGCATTGCCGGGTTCATCAAGGCGGTGCTCGCGCTGAGGCATAAAACGCTGCCCGCCACGCTGCATTTCCAGAAAGCCAATCCAGCGATCGCGATCGACAGGACGCCGTTCTACGTCAGCAACCGCACCAGCGCCTGGCCGGCCGGCGAAACGCCGCGCCGCGCCGGCGTCAATTCGCTCGGCATCGGCGGCACGAACGTACACGTGATTCTCGAGGAAGCGCGGGCGCCCAAGGCTGTTGTCGACGACGTGCCGCTTCGCGCGGCGCACGGCATTCATGTCGTGCCGGTTTCAGCTGGCAACACTGCGGCGCTCGCTGAGGCGCTCGCGTCACTGGCTGCCTTCGTGGAGCGGCACCCGGAAGTGCCGCTGGCCGACGTTGCGTTCACGCAGCAGCGGGGTCGCCTGGCGATGGCCGCGCGCATGGCCTGTGTCGTTGCCGATCGTGACGAATTGCTCTCGTGGCTGCGCTCTGCGTCCACGGCGCCTCCGCTGCAAGCTACCGCGGTTACAGGCGCGAAGCTTGTATTCATGTTCGCCGGCCAGGGCTGTCAGTACGTCGGCATGGGTCGCGAGCTGTATGACTCGCATCCTGCGTTCCGCGCTGCGCTCGACGCCTGCACTGCGCTATTCGCGCCGCATCGCGAGCACTCGTTGCTCGACCTGATACTGGGCGCAGCGCCAGACGCCGACGCGCTGCTGCAGCAAACGCTCTATACGCAGCCGGCGCTGTTCTGCATCCAGGTAGCGCTGGTGCAACTTTACCGGCAGTTCAACATTCATCCGGACCTCGTCGTAGGCCACAGCATCGGCGAAGTGGCCGGCGTCTGGGCCGCGGGTGGCCTGAGTCTCGACGACGCGGTTGTGCTGGTCGAAGCGCGTAGCCGACTGATGCAGACCCTGCAGCCCGGGGCCATGGCCGCGGTAAAAGCCGATGTCGATACAGTGCTCGGACTGCTGCGCGCAGCGGGCTCCGATTGTGAAATCGCCGCGAGCAACTCGCCGCTCGACACCACGATCACCGGCTCGGCCGCTGCACTCGCGCGCACTTGTGAATACCTGCGGCAGCACGAGATCCAGGTAAGTACACTGCCGGTGTCGCACGCCTTTCATTCCCGGCACATGGAAACGGTGCAGCAGGAATTCGCCGCCGCTATCGCCCACCTCGAGTTCAGGGCGACGAATGTGCCGGTACTCGCGAATCTCGACGCAGCGCCGCTCGACCACGCCACGCGCGGCGCAGCGTACTGGGTTGAGCAGCTGCGCGCGCCGGTGCAGTTCATGCAAGGTTTGCGGCAGGCTCTGAGTGCCGGTGGTGGCCACTGCGTCGAAATCGGACCGGCTGCGGTGCTCTGCAGCCTGGGACGCACGCTGGATGGCTCACTCGATCGCGCATGGATTCCTTCGCTGCGCAAAGGCCATCGGGACGCACGCGTGTTCGCCGATGCGCTCGCCACGCTGTTTACGGTCGGCGTGGCCGTCGACTGGTCTGGCGCCGTTTCAGGCGCAGGCCGCAGGACGCACCTGCCAACGTATCCGTGGCAGCGCCAGCGCTGCTGGATAGATCCCGATCCGCAGAATGCGCGCGCGCCAGTAGCAGATCCGCTCATGGCGCGTCCGCTGGTATTGCCGCGGCTCGGACAACAACTCTACAGCCTCGACTACACTGTGGAGACGCTGCCGGTGCTCGCGCAGCATCGCGTGTTCGGCATCATTGTGCCGCCGGCGGCGCTGTACGTGTCGCAGCTGCTGCACACGGCGGCGGATTTTTGCGGGCAGCGCGCGCTGGTGCTCGGCGACATCGATTTCATCGCCCCCATGCTTCTCGGGGACGGTCTCACGCGGAACGCAGCCGCGCCGCGCAGGACGGTCCAGATACTCTTCACAAACGGCGCAGCGGGCGCCGGCGTCGAACTCAGCAGCCAGCCGGCCGACTTCCGCCTCGCCTCGCCCGGCGGCGGTGACGAGCATGCGGTGCAAGTGCACGTCAGTGCGGAATTGCAGCCCGCGACGCATGCGACGGCGGCAGCGGTGGTAGACATCGTCGCGTTGCAACGGCGCTGCAGCACGCCGATGGATCCGGGCCTCGTCGCAGCGCACATGCGCACAATGGATGTGGAACTTGGCGAGTCCTTCCTGTGCTTCAGCAGTATCAGCCGCGCGGAGGGACGCGCCGGCAACGAAGCCCTTGCATTGCTGACCGTGCCGCGCACGCCAGCGGCTCGCGTCGGGCAGGGCGTGCCCGCGGGCCTGATCGACTGCCACTGGCAGACCCTGCTGGCGGCGTTGCCGAGCCTGCCGCCGTCAACGATCGTGCCTGCTCGCATAGACACGCTCGTGTGGTACGGCGGCGAGCTGCCTGACCAGGTGTGGGCCCATGCGCAAATTCACGAGCATTCCGCCACGCGCGTCGTTGCAACGGTCATGCTGATGACGGCGAGCGGCAGGGTGCTGCTCGAATCCCGCGGCATCGAACTACGCGCAGTGGATGCGACGGCATTCCGGCACTCACCGTTGTCCCAGCCCACAGCTTCGCCCCGGCACGCGCTCGCGTCGATGCCGCGCCTGTTCACACGCCGCTGGGAGAAGCTGCCATTGCCGACGGCGGCTGCCGCGCACCTGCCAGTCGGCACGATTTGTCTCGCCGGCAACGCCGCCGCGGTACACCGGTTCGCCGGTCATCTGCGCGACGTGGGCTGCGAAGCGCTGTCGTTCACCGATCCGCAAACCGCGGCGAAGCTCGCGGAGCGTGGACGGGCCGTACCACTTATATATGTCGACGACGTGGACGCCGCCGGCGCCGCAGTAACGGGTGCCAAGTCATGCATCGCACTGAACCGCTTCCTGGTTTTGCTCGCGACAGCGGGTCTTCCAGTCAGCCAGATCCTCGTGGTGACGGGACTGACCGAGCCTGCCGCCGACGCACGCGCGAGCTCTGCGCCGACATTCCCGTTGCATCCGTATGCGCCGCAGGACACACGTGCTGCGGCGCTCTCACTTGCGGAGCGCGCGGCGCTACTGGCGCAGGCTGCCGCTGCCGCGCATGAACTGCCGGAGTGGAAAATTTGCGCCGTGGAAATGGACCAGCACGCGAGCAGCATCCAGGCGCTGCTGGCAGTGCTCGGTACTGAACTGGAGACGGGCCTGCGGCTGCGGATCAGTGGTGGCACGGTAAGCACCTTGCAAGCGGCGCTGCCGCCGCCGGTTGCGGCGGAGGTCAGTTTCGCGGCGGACAAGCTACAGGTGATAACCGGCGGGCTCGGTGGCCTCGGACTGCTGACGGCACGCTGGATGTTGCAGCGCGGCGCGCGGCGCTTCCTGCTTGCCGGCCGTTCGGCGCCTGCAGAGGACGCAGAACTGATGCTCGCGGAATTGCGGCAGCAGGGCGCCAAACTGGAAGTCCATCGCTGCGACGTGGGCGACCAGGAACAAGTGCGTGCGCTGGCCGCGCGCGCGGCGCGGATGGGCCCGGTGGAAACCGTGCTGCATGCGGCGGGCGGTGGACGCGATGGACTCATCGCGGCGCTGCAGGATGACGATTTTGCCGTGCTTATGCAGGCGAAGGCGATCGGTGCAGTCAACCTGCAGGCGGCCTTCGCGGGGCTGGGTCCGAGGTACACCGTTTTTTACTCGTCGATCGCCGGCTGGCTTGGCGCCGCCGGCCAGACCAATTACTGCGCGGCGAATGCAGCGCTCGACGGCCTGGCCGCTCACTACGCAGACCAGCACGCCGACCAGCGCGGCACCACGCTCAGCGTCGCCTGGGGACCATGGAACAGGATCGGCATGACGGCAGCCCTCGGCGCGGGTCACCTGGCCCGGATAAGCGACACCGGCTACGGCTTTCTCGACGCCGACGCGGCATTCTCGCTGCTCGGACGCTGCCTGGCCGCGCCATTCGCCAGCGCGGTCGCGATCGTCGCCGCGGACATCGAGCGGCTCTCGGCCATGCCCGGTGGAAAGCACTTCTGGTCCGCGGTCTCGCGCAATTCCGCCAGACCAACGGCGACTGCACCGGCTCCACGCGCGCGCGTGCCGGCTCTCGCCGCCGAGGTCCTGGCACTCGAACGCAGGGCTGCGGGCGAGTTGTTGCGCGAGCATCTCGCCCGCCTCGTGGCCGAGATGACGCACGCCGCCAGTGCCGCGCACGTCGAACTCGACGCAGGCTTCCTCGACATGGGCGTCGATTCGCTCGCCGCGCTCGAATTGCGCAAGCGCCTGGAAACCTTGCTCGGCCTCAAACTCAAGTCGACGCTGATCCTCGACCATCCAAACATCGATGCGATGGCACACGCGCTGGTCGTGCAGGTAAACAAGACGCATGGCATTGAAATAAGCGGCCACGGCGCTGGTAGTGGCACTGGCACCAGCTCCGAAAGGAAGGCGACAACGCGGCTGGATAAATCCGAGTTGCTCCGACAACTCGCAAGCGAGATCGACCTGCAGGAGTGAGCATGATCAGCACTTTGGGCGTAGTGGGCGCCGGCGTAATGGGAAGGGGAGTCGCGCAGGCCGCGGCGCAGCGGGGCATGCGCGTCGTGCTGGTCGACGTCGCCGACGCGATCCTCGCGGCCGCGGATAACGAAATCCGCCAGGCCGTGCGCTTTGCCGCGATGTTGAACAAAAAAAGTAACACGGAATCCGCGGATACCGTATGCGAACGCATCGAGTTCACGACGGATCCGGGCAGGCTTGTGCAGGTGGATTTCCTTGTCGAGAACGTCAGCGAGAAAGTGCCTGTCAAGCAGGCCCTGTACCCGCGGCTGGACAGCGTGTGCCGCGCCGATTGCGTCTTTGCCGTCAATACCTCGGCGATTTCGATCACGCGTGTCGCGAGCTGGACCGCGCGCCCGGATCGCGTCGTCGGCATGCACTTCATGAACCCGGTGCCGATGAAGCCGCTGGTCGAAGTCATCCGCGCCTTTCACACCAGCGATGAGACTATCGACGTGGCGAAAAAATTCCTTGCCCTGCTCGGCAAGGAAGCCGTCGTCGTCAACGACATGCCCGGCTTCGTATCGAACCGCGTGCTGATGCTGACGGTGAACGAAGCGGTGTATGTCGTGCAGGACCAGGTATCGACGGCGCGCGACGTCGATCGCATCTTCAAGGGTTGCTTCGGGCACAGGATGGGGCCGCTGGAAACCGCCGATCTCATCGGCCTCGACACCATCCTGTATTCGCTCGAAGTGCTCTACGAGAGTTACAACGATCCGAAGTTTCGGCCTGCCCCCTTGCTCAGGAAGATGGTGGATGCCGGCTTGCACGGACGCAAGTCCGGCGAAGGCTTCTTCAAATATCCCAACCTGCACCATGCCGTGAACGCGCAGGGTCCCGCCGCATCGGCAACCAACCGTGGTAGAGAGCCGTGAATACGAGTAATAGCGTGAACACAAGTTATAGAGAGTCATTACGCAACTTCCTGGAGAACTTCATCAGCGGTGAAGACTTCTCCGACGACGACGACATTTTCGAACAGGGGCTCGTCAGTTCGCTGATGGCGATGCAGCTCGTGCTGTTCATCGAAAAGACGCTTGCGATCCGCATCGAGAGCGACGATCTCGACCTGGACAATTTCCGCAGCATCGCGCGGATGGATGCGTTCATGCGCAGCAGGGCTGTACCAGCCAATGGCTAAACCCGAACACGCCGAGCACCGGCTTGAAGCGGCAACGCAACTCGCGCGGCTGGCACCGGCGGACATCCGCGCGTGGGACCAGGCCGAAGCCTTGCCTGAGGCGGTGCCCGCAGCGCTCGCGCGCGCTGGCCTGATGGGGACTTTCATCGGCACTGAGTACGCCGGCCGTGGCTGGGATGCGACGTCGTTCGGCCTGCTGTGCGCCGAACTGGGCCAGGCGAGCATGTCGCTGCTCAGCATAGTGACGGTTCACAGCATGGTCATGGAAGCCCTGCGCCTGGCCGGCACCGAGCAACAACGCGCAAGCTGGTTGCCGCTGCTGGCACGGGGCGAGAAGTTCGGCGCGTTTGCGCTCACCGAGCCCGATTTCGGCAGTGAGGCCACCGGTGTGCAGACGACGTTCGAACCCTGCGCCGAAGGCTATCGGATCAATGGCAGGAAGAAGTGGATATCGTACGCCGCCAGGGCGGATGTCCTGCTGGTCTTCGGCAAGCTGGCCGGCGGCAGCGCCGTCGCGTGCCTGTTGCCGAAGGGGACTCCAGGTTTGCGCGTAACGCCGATGCAGGGCTTGCTGGGCTTTCGCTCGGCGCTGCTCGGCGAGATCGAGATGAACGACTGCGTGGTGCCGGCCAGCAACCTGATTGGACGCAATGGCGCCGGCATCGCCTACGTGGCAGCGGGCGCCCTGGACCTGGGCCGGCTCGCGATTGCCTTCGGCTGCGTCGGCGCGATGGAGGCCTGCCTCGCGGATTCGGTCGCGTATGCCATGCAGCGCAAGCAGTTCGGCCAGGCGATTGCGCGCCACCAACTGATCCAGCAATTGCTGTCCGACATGATCACGTCGCACAAGGCGGCCGAGCGCCTGTGCCTCCATGCAGCGGAGTTGCGCACCGCGGGCGCGCCGCTGGCGGCAATGGAAACTGCCACCGCGAAGTATTTCGCATCCACGCACGCACTCACGGTGGCAAACCATGCCGTGCAAATCCACGGAGCCACGGGTTGCAGCGCCGGCGAAAGTCGCGTCGAGCGTTTCTATCGCGACCTGAAAATTACCGAAATCATCGAAGGCAGTAACCAGATGCAGCAGATAATGATCGCGCAGAACGGCATGGGCGAATACGCGCGCTCGGCGCGCTGGCGCAAAGGCTTGCTGGCGGGCGCTGCATCATGAACGTCCGCGTCGCCAGGAACCGCATCAAATGCGTCGTGTGGGATCTCGACAACACGATATGGGACGGCGTATTGCTCGAGAGCAGCGGCGTGCCGCCGTTGCGGCCGCATGTCAGGCATGTCATCGATGCGCTGGACCAGCGCGGCATCCTCCAGTCCGTCGCATCGCGCAACGAGCCGGGGCCGGCGCTGGCCGCGCTCGTAGAGCACGGCCTGGACCACTATTTCCTGTATCCGCAAATCGGCTGGGGCGCGAAGTCGCAAGCCATCGGCGCGATCGCCGAGCGGCTGAACATCGGCATCGATACTTTTGCCTTCATTGACGACCAGCCCTTCGAGCGCGACGAGGTCGTTTCGCTTCATCCCGCGGTGAGGACGTTCGGCGAGGCCGGCCTCGAGCGCCTGCTGGATCTCGAGGACTTCACGCCGCTGCACGTGACCGCGGATGCGAAGAACCGCCGCGTGATGTACCAGCGCGATGCAATGAGGACCCAGGCGCAGGACGAGTTCAAGGGTCCGCAGGATGCCTTCCTGCGGACGCTCGGGCTGTCGCTCGTGCTGAAACCGGCTCGCGAAGAAGACCTGCAGCGTGCGGAGGAATTGACGCTGCGCACGAACCAGCTGAATACGACCGGGGTTGCATACTCGGCGGACAAGCTGCGCGAACTGATTGCCTCCGGCGAGCACCAGGTCATCGTTGCCGAGCTCGAGGACAAGTACGGCGCATATGGCGCGATAGGCCTGTTGCTGATTTCCATGAAGCCCGCGCAGTGGTGCGTCGAGCTGTTCCTGATGTCGTGCCGCGTCATGTCGCGCGGTGTCGGCGGCGTCATCCTCACGGCGCTACGCACGACCTGCCGCGAGCGCCAGATACAGCTCGCCGCACGGTTCCGGCACACCGACCGGAACCGCAGCATGTTCGTCACGTACCGCTTCGCCGGTTTCCGCGAACGCGTCGATGCAGTGGACGCGGAAGCAGATGCACGGCAGGCAGCACAGGAAATCCTGCAGCACGATGCGCAGACGACCGAGCTCCTGTTCAATGACCTCGCCAAAATCCCGGCGATGCCCGACTACATGCAGTTGCACATCGACCCCACGCTGGGCTGGATCGCATCGTGAGCGGCGGACACGCGACAGACGACAAGACGCCAGGTGACGACGAAGACATCCTCGTCAGGGCTCTCGCCGAAATCCGCAGGCTGAAGGCGGAGAACGCCGAGCTCCGCGGCGGAAGCGGCGTTCGATCGACAGTCCCGCACGCCGGCGCACCGGAACCGATCGCCGTGATTGGCTTCGCATGCCGCACGCCCGGCGACGGCGACGATCCCACCGCGTTCTGGAACATCTTGAAGGAAGGGCGCTGCACGATCACGGAGGTGCCGGCATATCGATGGCCGGTGGATCGCTACTACGACGCCAACCCTGACGCGCCCGGCAAGTTGCGTTGCCGCTTTGGCTCCTTCCTTGGCCCTGTCGAGGCTTTCGATTGCAGGCTGTTCGGCATCTCGCCGGTCGAAGCGAGCTACATGGACCCGCAGCAGCGCCTGTTGCTGGAACTGGCCTACGAAGCCCTGGAAGACGCCAACCTGAATCTGGAAGCGCTGAAAGGTTCCTCCACTGGCGTCTTCATCGGCCAGAGCGGCTTCGACTTCGCCGCACAGCACATGACGCAGGAAAGCCTGTGCGAAATCACGCCGTATGTCGGTACTGGTTGCGCAGCGAGCCCTGCGGCTGGACGCATCTCGTATACCTTCGATTTCAAGGGCCCGTCATACGTCGTCGATACGGCCTGCTCGTCGTCGTTGGTGGCGTTGCACAACGCCTGCCAGAGCCTGCGGCAAGGCGAAGCTTCTCTGGCGCTGGTCGGCGCGGCCAACCTGATCCTCGCGCCCGGCATGAGCATCAACTTCGACAAGGTCGGGATGCTGTGCGAAGACGGCGTGGTCAAGACCTTCGACAAGGATGCGCACGGCGTCGTGCGCGCCGAAGGTGGAGGCATGGTCGTGCTGAAGCGCCTCGACGCCGCGCTGCGCGACGGAGATCGCATCGACGGACTGATCCTTGGTTCGGCCATCAGCCAGGATGGCGCGAGTTCCAGCCTGATGGCGCCGAGTGGCGCCTCGCAGAGCGCGGTCATGCAGGCAGCGTTGAAGGCTGCAAAAGTCGACGCAGCGAGCGTCGACGTCATCGAAGCGCATGGCACCGCAACCGCGCTTGGCGATCCGACCGAGCTCGGCGCGCTGCTGGAGGTGTACTGCCGCACGCCACGAGCGCAGGCCCTGCAGGTGGGTTCCGTGAAAACCAATTTCGGCCACATGGAAGCCTCCGCCGGCATCATCGGCTTCATCAAGCTGCTGCTGGCGCTGCGGCACGAATATCTTCCGCCGCACCTGAATTATTCCGAGGGCCATCCCGACATCGACTGGCCCAACGAAGCGCTCGAGGTTTGCGCGCAGGGCAAGGCCTGGACTCGCGGAACCCGCAGGCGCGTGGCGGGCCTCAGCGGCTTCGGTTTCTCCGGCACGAACGCGCACGTGATACTGGCGGAGGCGCCCACCATGCCACGCACCCCGGCGCTGGCGGCCGCGGAGAAGGGCGTTGCGCAACTGGAACCAGCGGCTGCGAACTTGCTGCTGTTGAGCGCGGCGTCCCCCAGGGCGCTGCAACGCAACGCCCAGGCACTGGCTGACGCGATGGAAGCCGATGCAAGCCTGCCGCTCGCGGAAATCTGCCATACGCTGGCGACGCGGCGAAAACATCACGCTAACCGGCTTGCCGTCGTTGCCACCGAACGCGCCGATGCCATCACGCGGCTGCGGCACTTTGCCGCAAGCGGCAAGGCGAAAGGGGGAGCCAGCGGCAGTGCAGTAACGCGCTCGGGCCGCCTGTCGGTAGCAATGGTCTTCGGTGGTCATGGTACGCAGTACCATCGCATGTCCGCCGCGCTGTACGAGGCCGAGGCGGTGTTCAGGGACGCCTTCGACCGCGCCAGCGGCTGCGCGAACGAACACTTGGGCCGCGCCCGCGGCAACCGCGACTCGGGCAGCGACGAACAAGGCAACAACGGACAGGGCAGCACCGACCTGCGCGCACTGCTGCACGTGGCTGCCCTGCAGCCGGCCTCGGGCAAGTTGCTGGCAGGCGCCAACGTAACGGGCGAGCTGGCCAGAACACTAAATGCGCAACTGGCGATCTTCTGCGTGGAATACGCGCTCGCGCAGCAATGGCTGGCCTGGGGCGTCGAACCGAAAGTGCTGCTTGGACATAGCCTCGGCGAATATACCGCCGCGTGCATTGCCGGCGTATTCACGCTCGACGACGCGGTGCTGTTGATCGCGGAACGCGCACGCCTGATGGAGGCGCATACCGCGCCCGGCGCAATGCTCACGGCTTTTGCCGACGAAGCCATCGTGCAGGAAATCGTCGCGACGTATCCGGATGCAGGCATCGCGGCGGTGAATGGTCCGGGCATCATCCTCGTTGCCGGTACAACGGGGAGCGTTGCGGAGATTGCGCGCCGCATCGACGCCGCTGGCGGGCGTACCGCCGCCATGCCGATCGATCGCGCCTTCCATTCACCGCTGGTCGATGCCGTGTTGCCGCACTTCCGGCGCGTGCTGGAGCGCGTGCAGTTTGTGCCGCCGAGGATACCTCTCATCTCGAACGTCACCGGCGCAGTGGCCGGACCCGAGCTCATGACGGTGGATTACTGGTTGCAGCATTCCCGCGCGCCGGTGCAGTTCATGCGCGGCATGGAGACATTGCACGCGCAGAAACTCCACGCCTTCATCGATCTCAGTCCCGAGCCCGTGATGATGGGACTCGACCTCTGTTACCAGGACATTCGGAAGGAGTCCGGCTCGCAGGCCATCTGGGTCCCCAGCCTGAGAAACGGCGCGGCGGACCAGGCCAGGATGCTCGAGTCGCTCGGCAAGCTGTACTGCCTTGGGCTGAACGCCACGCGGGCCTGCGCACCAACGCCAGTGCGCCTGCCGACCTATCGCTTCGACCGGCAGCGCTGCTGGTCGGCGGCAGCCGAGCGCGGCCAGCAGGCTGGCGCCCATGACATGGACATTGCCATCGAAACGGGCACGGGCACTCGCACTGGTGCCGGTGCGGGCACGACCGTGCCGCGCGCCGCCGATCCCACCGCGTTTCCGTCCGTTGCCATTGCCACGCTGCCAGGCAGCGACGCCGAAGTCCATCGCGTGATGCTGGAACACGTGGCATTGATGGAGCAGTACCTTGCGCTGTCCGAACGCCAGTCTTCCGACTAGCGCGTGGCCGCACATTCCCGACCTGAATCCCGAACCGGTAGCCGTCCATGTCCTCTGAACAGTCAACACTCGCCGCAGTTGCCGCCATCGTCGAGAGCATCAGCGGCGTCAGCGCGAGCGATCTCGGGCCCGACACCGACCTGCTGGACCTCGGCCTCGACTCGTTGATGTTCGTGCGCATCGGGCGCGTACTCGAGGCGAAGTACCAGGTCGACATTTCGATGAAGCGCTTTTACGACGAGCTGTCGCGGCTCGGCGCGCTCGCCGCCTTCCTCGCCGCCAACGGCACGGACCAGGAGCCTGCAGCGCAGGCCGAGCCAGCGCAGGCAGCGGGCAGGTCTGCACGGCACGGCGGGATGCAGGCACAGCCCATGTCGGCAGCAGCGCCGCAGCTGGAGGCGGCATCAGCCCCGCGCCTCGTGACCGGTACCGGCGCCGTGGAAGCACTACGCGTTTCTCCCACGTTGAACGGCGCCGACGTCGCTTCCGTGATGACGGCTCACCTTGCGCTGATGCGGCGCTATCTGGACCGTGTCGGTGCCGGCAACGTTGCGCCGCCAAGCGAGCCTGCATCGAGCCACGCCGAGGCCGCGCCAGCCTGGTCCACCACGCGTGCAGTGCAGCTGCAGGACGACGCGATCGAAACACGAAAAAAATTCAGCGGCATCGTCACGCGCAACGAAGCACTCAGCGACGAGCAGCGCACCTTCATCGATGCGCTGGTCGCGCGCTTGTCGGCGCGCTGCAGGCTTAGCAAGCAGATGGCGGAAGAGGGCAGGTCCTGGCTCGCAGACTGGAAGTACTCGCTGCAGTTCAAGCAGGACCTGAAGGAACTGCGCTTTCCGATCGTCTGCGCACGCGCGGCCGGCGCCCGCTTCACTGACGTCGACGGCAACGAGTATGTCGATATCGCGATGGGCATGGGCGTGCACTACTTCGGTCATTCGCCGGGCTTCGTCGATGCCGCTGTACGGGCGCAGCTCGACGCCAACCTCGCGCTTGGACCGCAGTCGCGCGTCGCGCCGGACGTGGCACGACGCATCTGCGCGCTGACGGGCCACGAGCGCGCGGCATTCTTCGTCACCGGTTCGGATGCGGTGATGCTGGCGCTGCGCCTCGTGCGCGCGGCCCGGGCACGCCCAAAAGTCGTGATGTTTGCCGGCGCGTACCACGGCATCTGCAGCGACATCCTCGCCGGGCAGGGCGAATCCGGCGCCGTGCCGATGTCGCCCGGCCTGCCGCCCGGCGTCGTCGACGACCTCGTCGTGCTCGACTATGACTCTCCTGAGGCGCTCACGCAGATTCGCGCGCTCGCGGACGTTCTCGCTGGCGTACTCGTCGAGCCGGTGCAAAGCCGCAACCCGGCGCTGCAGCCGCAGCGCTTCCTGCGCCAGCTGCGCGCGCTGTGCTCGGAGCTCGACATACCGCTGATCTTCGACGAGATGGTCAACGGCTTTCGCCAGGCCGCCGGCGGCATGCAGGAATGGTTCGGCGTCAGGGCCGACCTGTCCACGTACGGCAAGATCATCGGCGGCGGTTATCCGTTGAGCGTGATCGCCGGCAAGGCATCGCTGATGCAGTGGATCGATGGTGGGGTGTGGCGCTATGGCGATTCGAGCGCGCCGCTCGCCGACTCGATCGCCACCGGCGGTACGCACAACAAGCATCCGGTGGCGCTGGCGGCGGCGGCCGCCGTGCTGGACCACATCGAGCGCAATCCGCAGCTGTTCGACGACGTGCGGATGCGAATGCACCGGCTCGCCGATCGCGTCAACGTGTGGTTCGAACGCAATGCCGTGCCGCTCCGGCTCACTTATTTCGGCACGCAGTTCAAGTTCGAGAGTTTTGCGCCGGCCCTGGAGATGGAGCTGTTCTTCTATTTGCTGCTGGAACAGGGCATCTATACATGGGAGCTGCATGTCGCGAACCTGTCGACTGAGCACACGCAGGAAGATGCCGACCAGATGTTCGCCGCGATCGTGCACGCAATAAGCGCGCTACGTGCTGGTGGCTTTGCATTCCGTGCCGACAAACTGCGGCGCCAATACTTGCCGATGTCGTCGGTGCAGAAACGCCTGTACGCGATCACGCAGCGCGAGGGCGCGGAGAAGCCCTACCACCTCGCCGGGGCGTGGCGCCTGCGCGGCAACGTCGACGCGAACCGGCTGGAAGATTGCATCCACCAGGTCATCATCCGGCACGAGTCGCTGCGCACGGCCTTCGTCGTCGTCGACGGCGAGTTTTACCAGCGGCTCGTGGCGGAGCCGCGCTTCTTCCTCGATCGGCTCGACGCGGGCAGTGGCTCGGTGGATGAGTTGCTGGACGCATACATCCAGCCATTCAACCTGCTGGAGCCGCCGCTGCTGCGCGCAGCGTTGGTAGCGGAAGAAGGCGGCACGCACCTGTTGCTGCTCGACGTGCATCACATCGTGGCCGACGGACTGTCGATGAACGTTGTGCTGCAGGAAGTACTGGCCCTCTACGACGGCGCGCGGCTCGAGCCGGTGCGCAGCCAGGCCCGCCACGTGCAGGAAAGCATCACGCAGTACATGGCAAGCGATCGCTCGCGCGCGAGTGCCGACTACTGGCACGCATGCCTCGCCCCATTCGTTGCCACGCAGGAGACCTTCGACCTGTCGCCCGATTACCCGCGGCCGCAAGTGACGAGCTTTGCCGGCGCGCGCCTGGCGCTGAGGCTCGACGCCGATGCCACCGCATCTCTGCAGCGCTTTTGCAAAGCGCAGCGGATCTCGACGTTCGGCGCGCTGTTCGCCGTGTTCGTTGCCTGGATACATCGCTATTCGCGACAGCAGCGCTTCATCGTGGGCCTGCCCGGCTCGGGGCGGCCTGATGCCGCGGCCGACAATGCCGTGGGCATGTTCGTCAACACGCTGGCGTTTCCGGCGAACATCGACGGACGCAGCAGCATCAGCGCCTTCCTGCAGCAGGTGCGCGACCAGTTATTCGACGTACAGGAGCACGCCGACTATCCGTTCAGCGCGCTGCTGGACGGGCTGGAAACGCACCACCGTGCCAATCGCAATCCGCTCTTCGACGTGATGTTCTCGTACGAGAACGCCGGCGCACGCGCCATCCGGACGCAAACCTTCGAAGGAGAAACGCTGACGCAGTACGAAGGCGCGGGCATGTTCGACATCAGCCTGGACCTGATCGAGGCAGAGCAGGGCATCCTGATCAATTGCGCGTATGCGCAAAGCATGTTCAGCGACGCGACGATGAAGCGGCGCATGGACGATTACCTGATGCTGCTCGACGCACTCGTTGCGGGCAGTGCGGCGACGGTTGCCGACTGGGTGAGGCTCGCGCTGGCGGCGCCCTCGGTTGCGGCAGTGCGCGCCCAGCCGCTGTCGCTTGTTGCTGGCGCCGCCGGTGACATCCTTGACGAGACCGACACTTGGACGCTCTACAGCCTCTGGCGGCAAGTAGTCTCGCGCAGCGCGCAGCGCATCGCGCTGGTCGAAGGCGAACGGGCACTGGATTATGCAGGACTGGACAGGCGGGTCAGCAGTATCGCCTTCACGCTGTTCAACCTGTATGGCGTGCGGTCGGGCGACCGTGTGCTCGTCAGCCTCGAGCCTTCGATCGACCTCGCGGTGGCCATGCTCGCACTGTTCTCGATGGGCGCCGTCTACGTGCCGGTGACGCCGGACACGCCGGAGCCGCGCGTGCGCGCGATCCAGCAGCAATGCGCCGCCCGCTTCCTGCTTCATGGCAAGGGTAACGCCTTTGCACTACAGCTGGTCGATGCAGTGGAATGCATCGCGATGGACGCCATCGCCAGCGGCACGATTGCCAACATGCGGCACCAGACACTTCAGCCGCCAGCGTCCACCGACGTCGCCTATGTTCTGTTCACGTCGGGAAGCACCGGCGTGCCGAAGGGCGTGGAAATCCTGCACGCCGGCATCGCCAATTCGGTGATGTGGCGCATTCGCGAATATCGCCTCGGCCCGGCGGATACGACGCTGCAGATGCCCAGCGCAGCCTTCGATGCTTCGCTGCTCGACATTCTCTGCGCGTTGCTCAGCGGCGGACGCCTCGTGATGCTGGACACGGCGGCGAAACGCTCCGTGGAGCGAATAAAGGAACAAATCGAACGCCACGCGGTGAGCGCGATGCTGCTGACGCCCACGCTGTATCGTGTGCTGCTCGAGCGGATTCCGCGCGCCGTCGCTGCGCTGCGCTTCGTGACGCTTGCTGGCGAAAAACTGCCAGCAGACCTGATGCAGGCGCACTTCGCGCAGGTTCCCCACGTGGAACTGTGGAACGAGTACGGACCGACGGAGTGCAGCGTCGTCGTCAGTGGCGCGCGGCTCGAACCCGGGCAGCAGCACGTGACGATCGGCTGGCCGGTGACGCACACGCAGGTGCACATCCTGGACGAACGTGAACAACCGACGCCACCCGGCGTGTGGGGCAGGCTGTGGGTCAGTGGCATCGGGCTGGCGAAGGGCTATGCCGGCGACGCCGCCACCACGGCGGCAAAATTTCGCTGCCTCCCGGCGCTCGACAACCTGCGCTGTTACGACACGGGCGACATCGCACGCATCCTCGACAACGGCGCGCTCGAGTTCAAAGGGCGGGACGATGGGCAGGTGAAGGTCAATGGTTATCGCATCGAGCTGGAAGACGTCGAGGCGGCGCTGCGGAGCCAGCTGGAGTCGAGCGAAGTTGCGGCCAGCGTAGTCACGACCGGCACGAGCTCGGCGCTGCACGGCTGGGTGGTCGCAAGTGCGGTGCCGGACGGCTGGCGCGACGCGCTGCTGGCCGCGCTGCCGTCCTGGATGGTGCCGGTGATGCTGCATGCAGTCGCGTCGCTGCCGCTGCTGCCGAGCGGGAAACTCGATCGTCGGGCGCTGCTGACGCTGGCGCAGACGGCAGTGGCAAGCGCAGCTCCAACTACAGGCAACGCGACGACGGCAGGCACAGCGTCTGCCGCCGCAAGCGCAGGAACCCCCGCAGCGCCCGCAGATGCCAAACTCGCGCTGTTGCTACAGCTCTGTCGCGACATCCTCGGCCGTCCGGATCTGCAGCAGGACGACCATTACTTCAACGCGGGCGGCGATTCCATCCAGGCCATCGTGCTGGCCTCGCGCCTCGGCGAAGCCGGCTTCGAGCTGGATGTAAACGACCTGTTCCGACATCCGGTATTCGTGCAGCTTGCGCGCCGGATTACGGCGAAACGAGGCAAGCCTGCGGCGGTCCTCGCCAGTTCCACCGCCGTGCTGCCTACGCCAATGCAAACATGGTTCTTCGAGACCTGCACCGGCGCGCAGGATGCTTTCACCCAGGCCGCGTGGCTGGCCGTGCCGGACGGCATGATGCTGCCGCAACTCGAACGCCTGTGCCGACACTGGGCCAGTCAGCATGCGGTATTCGAGCAAACCATTGCGCTGATGGCGGCGCGCACGCAGCGTTCGGCCGGCACAGCGCCCGCCGCAGATCGCGTCGTGCTGTGCACGGAGGTCACTGGTGCACAGTCAGAGTCGGTCGATGCCGACGCCATCGCGCTTCGCGCGCGTGCCGACATCGACCTGCAGCATGGTCCGCTGTTGCGCGTGGTGCTGCTGCGCACGCCGGAGCAAGCGCGCGCGCTCGTCGTGTTCCACCACTTCGTCGTGGATGCCGTGTCGTGGCAGTTGCTGCAGGCGCAGTGGGCGCAGCTGTGGGAAGACATCCTCGCAGGTCGCAGGCTTCGTGAGTTGCCGGAACGCGCGACGATGCACCAGTTCGCCAGTGCACTGCATGGCGAAGCCGCAAGGGAAAAGGCGCTGGCGGAGCTGCCGTTCTGGCAGGCGATGCAGGCCCGGGGCGACATCGTTTTCGCGCAAGCGGGCAGTGGGCACGAGCGCCTGCACCGCGCAACGCGGCTCGACTCTGCGGTCGCCAGCGTATTGCTCGCCAGCGGCCACGCCACGTTCCGCAGCCGCGGCAGCGACCTGCTGCTGGCGGCATTCATCGCCGCCGCCGCGAAAGTGTCCCGCCTCCCGAGCGTAACCGTGCTGATGGAGGCAAACGGCCGCGCGCAAACTTACGCCGACGCGGATTTTTCGCAGACGCTGGGCTGGATGACGTCGGCGTATCCATTGCGCATCGAAAGTGCAGGTGCGGCATCGGACACTGACTGGTCCTGGCAGGTCGAACGCGTGCGCGACCTGACGCAGCGCGTGCCCGACCAGGGCGTCGGCTATGGCGTGCTGCGCTACATCGTGCGGCACGCAGCGGTGCAGGCGCCTGTACCTGAATTCGCGTTCAATTACTTGGGGCGCTTTGCGCCGCGGGGAGCAAGCGGCGCATCGCAGCAGAGCGCGAGCGGCTTTTTGCAGGAGGGGGCGAGCGCCTTCGCCCTGCTCGATAGTACGCCCGCAGGCGATCGGTCAGGTGAGCTCGGCCTGCTTCCGCCGCTGGAATTCGTCTGCTTCGCGGACGACACCGGCCTGCATGTGGCCGTGTCGGCGGATGCAGGATCTGTAGGGCAGAAGACACTCGAGCAGTTCGTGCAGGAATTCGAGCAAGAGGCCCGCAGTCTGGCGGCGGCTTGCGATCCTGTCGCCGTGGTCCCGCCCGCACCAGTGGATTTCGTCGATACCAGCTGGCGACTCGATGATTACCTCGACCTTCTCGCCGCCAACAACGTCGCGCGCGCCGCCGTGGCCGACATCGTGCCGATCACGCCGATGCAAAGCGGCCTGGTTTTCCACGCGAGGAACAAGCCGGATGACCTCGCGTACCTTGAACAGGTCGACTTTACGCTTCACGGCGTCGAAGCCGGCCGGCTGGCAGACGCATTCCGGCAACTGCTCGGCGAGTATCCGCTGTTGCGCGCAGCTTTCCTCGTGGGCCGCAACGGACGCACCGCGCAGCTCATTCCAGCGGCAGCGTCATTACCCGTCGTGCATCGTGACCTCAGTGCGATTACGCCGGAGGAACAGCAAGAGGCGATCATGTCCGCGCGCGCCGCGGACCAGGTCACGCGTTTCGACATCACGCAGCCGCCGTTGATGCGAGTCATGCTCTTCACGTTGCGCAAGCCTGTACAGGGCGCGCAGGGCAGCGTGCATGTGATCTGGACGCACCACCACCTGCTGATGGACGGCTGGTGCGTCAGCATCCTGTTCGAAAAGCTGCGTGCGCTGTATGCGCGCACCGGCACGGAGGTCGACGACGTTGTCCGCGACGCAGCCACGGCGCACGATCCGCTCAACCGGGATTACTTCCGCTGGCTCGCCAGCCGCGTGCGGTCGCGCGCAGCCGACTACTGGGCGACCCTGCTGGCCGGTGTCGAAGCGCCGACGCGACTGATGCCGTGGCCGCAACTGGATGGGAAGCGCGCCGCAACGCGCGACACCGGGTACCAGCTGCAGCGCCATGTCGTTCAGCTGCCCGCCGCGCTCACCGCGCAAATGCGGGCCTGGGGTGCGTCAGGCAACGCGACGCTGAGTTCGGTCATCCGGCTGGCTTGGGCGGTGCTGCTCGCCCGCTTCACGAACAGCGACGACGTCGTGTTCGGCACGGTGGTATCCGGACGTCCGCCGGAAGTGCCCGGCATCGACAAGGCCGTGGGACTGTTCATCAACACCGTTCCCGTGCGATTCCAGATCGATGCGCAGCTGAGCGCGAACGCGGCGCTGGCGCTGGTGCAGGAGCAGGCCAATACAAGCCGCGTCCACGAGTACCTGAGCCTCGCCGAAATCCAGGCGGCGGCGCCGGACCTGCGTGCACGCGAGCCGCTGTTCGACCATCTGGTCGTGCTCGAAAATTATCCCATGGACTCCGCGCTGCGCGGTGCGGGCACCGCTTCCGGCGTCGAGGCCGACTTCGCGATAAGCGACATCCACGCCTTCGAACGCACCGACCTGCCACTGAACCTCGTGCTCGTCCCGAATGCAGCAGGACTCGAAGCGACCTTCCTGTTCGATGCCGCGGTGTATCCAGCCAGGCAGATCGAACACCTCGCCACGCATCTCGCGCATGTATGCGAGCTGCTCGTGCGGGCGCCGGAGCAGCCCCTGGTTACGCTCGACCTGTTGACGCCGGCAGAGCATGACTGGCTATCCGGACGATGGAATGGGCGCAAGGCGGCTTATCCCGCTGACTGCGCGCTGTTCGACCTGTACCGCGAAGCCGCACTGGTTCATGGCGAGCGCTGCGCGCTGCGCGACGAGCTGGGGAACATGAGTCATGCCGAGTTGCTGGCCGCCGCGCATGCGGTTGCGGCGAACCTGCTGCGCTGCGATGCCTTCGCACCCGGGTGCCGCGTGGCCCTTTGGTTGCCCCGCAACCGCGAGATGATCGTCGGCATGCTCGGTGTGCTCGCCGCCGGGGGCAGCTATGTCGCGCTCGATCCGCTGTATCCGGAAGAACGCATTCGCTTCATCGTTCAGGACAGTGCCTCCGCTCTCGTGCTGACGAGCACGGCGATGCCGGGGCTGGCCTGCGTTACGCGCTGTATTGGAATCGATGACATGGCAGTGGCGGGTGCCAGCCCCGTCACGCTGCCGGTGGTAGCGCAGGACGCCGCGGCTTACGTCATCTACACCTCCGGTTCCACCGGGCAGCCGAAGGGCTGTGAGATTTCGCAGCGCAACGTCGTGCGCCTGCTGCGCAACGATGCCTTCGATTTCGACTTCGATCAAAACGACGTCTGGATACTGGCCCACTCCTTCTGTTTCGATTTCTCGGTGTGGGAGATGTACGGCGCGCTGCTGAACGGCGGCGCGCTGGTGATCCCGGCCGCAGCGGACGTGCGCGACGTCGAAGCCTTCGTCGCGCTCGTGGCGCGGCAGCGCGTCACCGTGCTGAACCAGACGCCGGCGGCCTTCTACCAGTTCACCCGGGTGGCGCTGAAAGCACCCGCGGCCGACCTCGCCGCACTGCGGCTCGTCGTGTTCGGCGGCGATTCGCTCGCGTGCAACCGGCTCGCCGACTGGATCAGGGTGTATCCAACCAGCCGCGTGAAGCTCGTGAACATGTACGGCATCACCGAAACCACCGTGCATGTCACGTACCGCGAACTCGGCAAGGTTGACGTCGACGATGCGCGGCTGAACCTCGTCGGCCGGCCGCTACCCGAAACCGGCGTGTGGATCGTGGATCGCGCGGGCAACCTGCAACCGCCCGGCATCCCCGGGGAAATCGTCGTCAGCGGCAGCGGCGTGGGCATGGGCTATCTGAACCAGCCCGAACTCACGGCGCGCAAGTTCGCCGAATTGGCTGCGGCACGCGCGGGACGCTGTTACTGGTCCGGCGACGTCGGCTACATAAGTCCTGAACTCGGCCTGGTTTACCTCGGCCGCAACGATCACCAGGTGCAGGTGCGTGGCTTCCGCGTCGAGTGCGAGGAAATCGCGCGTTGCCTCGAACAGCACCAGAGCGTGGCCGAGGCGCTGGTGGTGCCAATCGAGAACGCGCATGGCACCGAACTGTGCGCCTATCTCGTAGGCGACGAAACCGCGGCACCCGCCCAGTGGCGCGCGTGGCTGCAGAAGCGGCTGCCCGAGTACATGGTGCCGGCGTACACGCTCTGGCTGGGCGCGATGCCGATGACACGCAACGGCAAGGTCGACCGCGCCGCGCTGCCCGATCCTTTCAGCGTCGTGAAGGCACCCGAGGCGGAAGCGCCCAGCGCTCTCGAGATGCAGGTCATTGCTGCGTGGAAGGACGTGCTCGAACATGAAAAAGTCGGACCGTCGACCAACTTCTTCGACGTCGGCGGGCACAGCCTCAAGGCGCTGACGCTGGCGGACCTGTTGCAGACACGCCATGGCTTCAGCATCGGCGTTGCCGATATCTTCGAACATCCCACGCCGCGCCAGCAGGCCGCGCTGTGCCAGCCGGGCGCGGCGGCGGCATCGAATGCAATTACAGATCTCGCGGCGCTGATCGACGATGTCGGCCTCGACGACCTCGAAGCGCTGCTGGCCGACCTGCCCGATACGAGCCGGGGCAGCTGAACGTGGATAGCAAGGCGGCACTGAAGGCGCGTCTGGAAACGCTGACTCCCGAACAGCGTGCGGAACTGCTGCAGCAGATTTCGCGCCGGCGCGCACGCGATAACCCGCCCGGTAATTCACCCCACAACGAGCCTCGCCCCGCTGCCGGGTCGCGTTATCCGCTGAGCCTGGCACAGCGCCGGCTGTGGGTGCTTTCGCAGCTCGGCAACGATGCGAGCGCGGCTTACAACATCGCGTCGGCGTTCTACTTTGCCGATGGCCTGGACGTGGAGCGTCTAGAGCACGCGTGGCGCCGCCTGCTTGCGAGTCACGAAGTGCTCCGGTCGGCCTTCAGCCAGGAAGGCGATGCGTTGTTCCAGGTTCCGCGCGATGCCGCAACCTGGCAACTGCAGCGGCAGCCGCTGGCGCCGGCACGAGACCCTCAGGAACAACTGCTGGAACTCGCGCGCGTGGAAGCGGGCAGGCCCTTCGACCTGCAACACGACTGGCTGCTGCGCGTGATCCACTGCGCGGCGGCGGACGGGATCGGTGCAACCACCCGAGCTGCAGGACTCGTCATCGTCATCCATCACATCGTGTGCGATGGCCTGTCGATCGCCTGCATGACCCGCGAGCTCGCAAAGTACTACGCTGAAGCCGGCGCTGATGCCGGTGACGATGCGGATGCAGGCGTCGCACTGCAGTATCGCGACTACGTCGACTTCGAAACTCGCGCCGACACCAGCGCGGCGAAGGCCTACTGGAAAAACATTTTTGCGAGCGTGCCCGATACGCTCGATGCATTGCTCGACCGGCCGCGTCCGGTGCGGCCGGATTTCAGCGGCAGCGCCGCCACTACGACGCTTGCAGCGGCCGACGTCGCCGCGTTCGAAGCGCTGTGCCACGCGCAAGGCGCAACGCTGTACATGGGCCTAGTCGCCCTCGTGCAGCTGTTGCTCGCGCGCATGGCGAACGTTGGCGACGTGACGCTCGGCACGCCGGTGGCAGGCAGGCCGAGCGCACGCTTCGGCAGGGTGGTCGGTCCATTCGTCAACACCGTTGCGCTGCGCCAGGCGGTGGATCGCAACGCGACCTTCGCCACATTCCTGAAGCAGGTACGCCATGCGGTGCTCCGCGGTTTCGAACATCAGGGGCTCGCCTTCGATGAACTCGTCACTACGCTGGGCCTTGCAAAGGAGCCGGGCAGGTCACCACTGTACGACGCGATGCTTGGCCTCAATACCGCCGACGAACTCGCGCTGGCCTTCGGCGCCAGCGTCGGCCGGCCGCTGCGCATTCCGCCCGCGCACAGCAAGGTGGACCTGACCTTCCACTTCGAACGCGCCCGCGACGGCAGCCTGCGCCTCGACCTCGAATATGCCACCGCGGTGTTGATGGAAGCGACGGCGCTGCGCCTGTGCAAGGCCTGCAGCCTGCTCGTCTCCGCGATACCGCGCGATCCCGAGCGTGCGCTCGGTGCATTCGCGCTGCAAACGGATGCGGATTGCCGCGCGCTGCTCGACGACGTGAACGCTACCGCGCGTCCTTATCCCCGCACATCCTGGCTGATCGACGTCTTCCGTAGCATCGCGCAGACCTGGCCCGATGCGCTCGCGGTGCACGCGGGCGACGTGCAGCTGCGTTACCGTGAACTCGATGCATTGTCGGAGCAGCTTGCCCGCAGGCTGCGGGGAGATCCGGCATTCGCTCCCGGTTGCCGCATTGCACTGATGCTCGAGAAGGACGCGCGCGCACTCATCGTGATGCTGGCCATCCTGAAATGCCGCGCCGTGTACGTGCCGCTTGCCGCCAATACGCCGCTGCAACGCGCGCGCGACGTGCTCGCAACCGGAGCAGTCCGCCTGATTTTCGCGGAAGCGGAGCGCTGCGCCGAAATGCGCGCGCTTGCGCTCACAGTGCTCGATACCGACGCGCTGTTGCGCGAATGCGACGGCACTGCGGCAATGCATCACTCCGCTCCGTACCCAGCTAGTGATCGTGTTGACGAAGACTCGCTCGCGCCGGCCTACCTCATGTTCACGTCGGGCTCCACCGGCAAACCGAAGGGCACGCTGATAGACCAGCGCTCCGTGCTGAGGCTGGTGTGCAATACCGACTACCACCAGGTACAGGCATACGAACGCGTTCTGCTTACGGGCTCGCTGGCATTCGATGCGGCCACCTTCGAAATCTGGGGACCACTGCTCAACGGCGGTTGCGTATGCATCCCGCCGGGCACCACGCTGCTCGAGGTGCAGGAGTTCGAAGCTCTCGTGGATCACTACCAGGTGGACACCGCGTTCCTGACGACGGGCCTGTTCAACCAGCTCGTCGACAAAAGCGCGCCGGCCTTCGCGAGGCTGAAGACGGTGCTCACGGGTGGCGAAAAGATTTCGGTCGACCACGCGAGGAAACTCCTGCATGCGCATCCCGCGCTGAAATTGCTGCATGTCTACGGCCCCACCGAGAACACCACGTTTTCGACATGGCACCGTATTCGTGAGGACGACCTCGCGCTGGCGACGATCCCGATCGGCAGGCCAGTCGCCAACAGCAGGATCTACCTGCTCGACCCGCTGATGCAGCCGGTGCCGATCGGCGTGCCGGGCGAAATCTACTGCGGTGGCGACGGCATCGCCCGCGGTTACCTCGAGCAGAGCGACGGCGACGGTAGTAACGCGAAAGGCGCGAACGCCGCGGCTTTCCTAGCAGACCCCTTCTTGCCAGGAGGCGCCGGCAGGCTGTATCGCACCGGGGACCTCGCGAAGTGGAACGAGGCACGCGAGCTGGTGTTCCTCGGGCGCAACGACAGGCAGGTCAAGATACGCGGCTTCCGCGTGGAACTCGGCGAGGTGGAACACCACCTCCGCACCTTGCCCGGCGTTGCCGATGCCTTCGTGCAGGCCCGCGGTCCAACGGGTGGCAGTGAGCTTGTCGCGTGGCTCGTCGCGGATGCGGCCCCCGGCAGCGGCACCAACGTTGCCGCAGTGCGCGCGGCGCTGCAGGGGCGCTTGCCGAATTACATGCTGCCGGCAAAAGTCGTCTGCGTGCCGAGTTTGCCGCTGAATGCCAGCGGCAAGGTGGACGCCTCCGCGTTGCCATTGCCGGAAAGCGTCGAAGTGGATGCCGTGGAGCCCGGATTGCTTCACGGAAAGGCCGAGCAGGATCTGGCCAGGCTCTACGCCACGGTGCTGGGCCTGACTGGAAGCGCGGCGCTGGCGATCGATCGTGATGCCAATTTCTTCGCGCTCGGTGGCGACTCCATTCGCGCGATCCAGCTGGTGTCGCTCGCGCGCAGCGCCGGCTATCACTTTGCGCTGAGAGATCTATTTGCGTCGGAAACCCTTGCCGGCCTCGCCGCTTCCGCCATGGTGGCTTCGACCGTCGCACCGGAAGCGCTGCTGCGCCGCGGGCCGCTCAGTCCCACGCAGCTCTGGTGGCTCGATCGGCCTGGAATGCCGGCGAACCACTTCAACCTGTCCAGCATATTCACCGTCGCCGGCGCCATCGACACGACCCTGCTGCGCGCTACGCTCGACGAACTGCTCGAACTTCATCCTGCTCTGCGCCTGGAGCTTGATGCCGTCACGGGTGAACAACGCATCAATGACACTGGCCGCTATGTGTTGCGCGAGGTTGGCACCGGGCAATCACGGCAGCAGTGCTGGCAGGAGCTGCAACAGGCCATCGACCTGCGGGCTGGCGTATTGCTGGCCGTGGGCGTGGCGGCGGGTGAGTTGGCAGGCGGGGCAACAGTTGGTGCATCCGCTGCGGAGCAGGGCGAGCAGACGAGCCATCTTGCCGTAGTCGTGCACCACCTTGCCGCCGACGAAATTTCCGGCCGCCTGTTTGCCGAAAACCTCGCGCGGCTCTACCAGCGCAATCGCGCGCGCCGGCATGGGGAGGCAGTCGGTACCGCGCACGAGCCGGTGCGCGAAGCGCTCGGCCTCGTCAACTGGGCCGCGCAGCTGCGGAACGTCGTGGCACAGGGACGCATGGACCAGGATATCGGCTACTGGCAGGACGTGGTCGCGCGCGGCAGGGCGATCCAGCAGCGGCAGCAACATTTATTCATGGACTCGAGCGCAGCGCGCGGCGTGGCGGAGCTTGCGATCGACGGCAACTCGACGCAGCGCCTTCTGCAGCTGGGCGCGCGCGTGCTGCGCATGACGCCGCAGGAACTGTTGCTGGCCGCATTCATTGGGGCGTGGCATTCCGCGCTGGACGAAGATGGCTGCCTGATGTCGCTCGAAGGCCACGGCCGCGAACCGTACGAAGGCCTAGGCGACTGCGGATCCACGCTGGGCTGGTTTACGTCGCTATTTCCCTTTGCGGTGGAGGCGGGAGACGCGAGCGAGCTCGATCTGTACCGGCGGGTCAAGGACGGCATACGGCACCTGCCGGCCCGCGGCTTTACCTACTTGCCACTGCGGTACTACAAGAGTGACGCCACGCGCACGGCGCTCGCGCTCGAACCGCGCATCAGTTTCAACTATCTGGGCTCAAGTGCCAACGATCCGCAGGCCTGGCTGCAGACGTCCGCCGAGCGGGCCGGCGCCGATCATGGCATCGGTGTACCGGAGCCCTTCGCACTCGATGTGCTCGCGCGCGTCGCCGACGGGCAGCTGGAGCTGACGCTGCGTGGAATGGCTCCACGTCCCGATGTGAGCCTCGCCGCGCTAGCCGACGCATGGCGTGCCGAACTGGAAGCGCTGGCCCCATGCCTCGAGCGAATGACCGCTGGCGCCGGGCCGAACAGCTGCCTGCTGTCGCTGGCTGATTGCATGGTGCCGTTCGAGTCGCTGGCCGAACTCGATGCCACGCTTGCCGCGCTGCGAGTGCCGGCACTCGGCGTGGCGGAGATTCTGCCGCTAACCGGCATGCAGGCCGGCATGTGGCTGCACTGCACAACGCATCCGTCCGCCTACCAGGACCAGGTGGCGCTGCGCCTGCAATATGCGCTCGACGAGCCGCATTTCGCCGCAGCGGTGCAGGCGCTGGTCGCCGAAACCCAGGCGCTGCGCACCGGGTTTGCACAGACGCCCGCCGGTGCCTTGCTGCAGGTCGTCTTTTGTGAACGCAAGGACAAGAACTACCGGTACGTCGATGCCAGTGGCTGGGGCGATGCTCGCGAAGAGAAGCTTGCACGGCTGCGCGCGACTCTGCGCGGCACACGGAGTGACCTGCTGCGCGAGCCTCTCTTCAGCCTCACGTTGGTGCGGATCGGTGCCAGCTGCTTCGAGCTGATCGTCGACTTCCACCACATCGCGCTCGACGGCTGGACGAGTGCGCTGCTGCTGCAACGGCTCGAAGCGCTGTACTTCGCCGAAGCTGCTGGCGGAGACTCCGGTGCGGGCGGTGGCATGCGCCCTTACTTCGAGTGGCTGCGCCAACGCAGCACGGCGCTGGCACGGGAGTACTGGCAAGGATTGCTCGGAGATTACCAGGGCCGCAGCGACGTGCCGGCGCCGCAGCCGCGCATGCCGGCGAGCGTCCCGGAACCCCTGTTCGTGGAAACCCGCACGGGCGCTGCGCTGCACGCGCAGTTGATGGCCTGGTGCGGGCAGCAGGGCCTCACCGTAAATGCCGTCGTGCAAACGCTTTGGGCGGTGTTCCTCGGGCGGCTGACTGGCAGCGACGACGTGGTGTTTGGCGCGACCGTATCGGGCCGCGATGTCGAGCTGCCTGGTGTCGCGCGCATTGCCGGCATGCTGATCAACACGTTGCCAGTGCGCATCCGCCCGACGGAGGCAGCGTCATTCGCCGACCTCGTGCGCGCCACCGCACGCCAGTTTGCCGACAGCATGGCGCACGGGCATCTCGCGCTCGCCGACATCATGTCGCTGGCGCCTGCCCGCACCGCGCTCGTCACTCACGCGCTCGTGTTCGAAAACTACCCCGCGGCAGATGCCGGCGCGCGCTGGCGGTGGGAGCCGCAAGAAATTTTCGATCCGATGCACTTCGAGTTCGGCCTGATCGTGGCGCCGCTGGCCGATGACCTGGGCTTGCGCTTCGTCGCCGACGGCAGCCTCTACCTGCGTGCGGGCCTCGAGCGCATGGGCGCGGAACTGTGCGCGCTGCTCGCCGCGCTGCTCGACCCGCAGCAGGCATTTGAGAAACTTGCCTGCGCGGCGCCCGCGGGTGCGGTGGGCTGGTCGGTATCGGCGAATTTCACGGCGGATGCGCTTGTCGGCCTGCTGCAGTACCACGAGTACCTCAGCGGCAATTCCGGCGCCGTCACCTTGCTGCCGTACGACCAGAGCGTGCAGGAACTGATCAACCCTGGCTCGCGGCTGAGGCGCATCGGACCGCGGCACCACGTGGTGCTGTGGCGGCCGGCGACGGCTGCCGACGGCAGCCTCAATGCCGAGGTGGCCTCCGCGCAACTCGCGGAACTTTCCGCGGCAGTGGCGGGCTATGCGCGCGGCTGCACGGGCAGTCGGGTGTACCTGGTGTTGTGCCCGTGGCTGGACCACGATGAGGCGCAGTACCGGGAGTTCGCGGCATACGCGAAAGGCGCGTGCGCGGGCCTGCACAACGTCGATGTACTCGGGCTCGACAAACTCGCCGCCTTGTATGACTTGCAGCAGCCCTGCCACCCGCCGGAACTGGTGTTCGGCGACATTCCGTACACCGACGACTTCTTCGCGGCGCTGGCCACCCGGCTGGCGCGGCATCGCGACCTGCAGCGCAGGCGACCGGTGAAGGTGTACGTGGTCGATGCCGACGATACGCTGTGGGGCGGCATCGTAGGCGAGGAGGGCGCTCAGGGGGTTCGCCTCGAGCCGGCGCACCTGCACCTGCAGGAGAGTCTCCTGCGCGCGCGCGCGGCAGGCGCGTTGATCTGCATCGCGACGAAGAACAACGAAGACGACGTGCGCGCGGTGTTCCAGCAACGGACTATGCCGTTGCGCTGGGAGCATTTGACGCGCGTTTGCGCCGGCTGGGGGCCGAAGTCGGAGAGCGTGCGCAAGCTGGCCGTCGATCTGTCGCTGGGTCTCGACAGTTTCGTATTCATCGACGATAGCCCGCTGGAATGCGAGGAGGTGCTGGCCGCCTGCCCGGGCGTGCTCGCGATCCAGTTGCCGCCGGCGCAGGAGCGGGAAGCCTTCCTCGCACACCTGTGGCTGCTCGATGCGAAGGCCGCCACCCGGGAGGATGCGGCGCGCGCGCAGATGTACGCCGAGGAAAGCCAGCGCTCCATCGCGCGCGCGGCCACCGGCAGCTACGCCGAATTCCTTGCCGCGCTGGATATCCGCGTCGAGATGGGCAGGGTGCGGCCGGACGACCTGGCGCGCGTCGCGCAGCTGTCGCAACGCACGAACCAGTTCAACACGAGTGGCGTGCGTTACAGCGAAACCGAATTGCAGGCACTGCTGCAGGAGCCGGACACGGACCTGCGCTGCGTGCGCGTGGGCGACAAGTACGGCGCTTACGGCCTGACCGGCGCCATTTTCATACGACGCGGACCCGACGCCTGGACCGTGTTCGGCTTCATGCTCAGCTGCCGCGTGCTGGGGCGCGGCGTCGAGCACACGATACTGCGAACGCTGGCACGCGAGGCAGCAGCGAGTGGCGCGCGCAGCATCGACGTGGACTTCGTCAGGTTGCCGCGCAACGCACCAGCCTTGCAGTTCCTGCAAAGCCTCTGCGCTGATGCCGCAACCGCGCGCTTCTCGTTCGAGGTGGAAGCGGCTGAAAGGTGGCAGCCCGGCGCGGACGATTCGCATGCGGCAAACGCCGCCAACGCGAATGACAGCGGCGCTGGCGACGCCGATGCGCACGCACTTGCTGCGCCGTCGCTTGACGCACGGCGCCTCGCTGAACGCAGCTCGGCCTACTACGCCGGCCTTGCGCGCACGCTGCATTCCGGCGCCGCCATCGTGCAGCAGATGCGCCGGCACGGCGTGATACGCAACACTGGCGGGCGGGGGGCGGCCGGAGGCGTCAGCACGCCACCGGTGACGCCAACCGAGTCGACGCTCGCCGGCTACTTTGCCGCAGTACTCGAACAGCAGGAAATATTTCGCGACGACTCGTTCCACGACCTCGGCGGCCACAGCCTCAAGGCAATGATGCTGTTGTCGCGCATCGCCTCGGGTTTTGGTGTCACGCTCGATTTCCGCGACGTGCAGGCTTATCCGACCGTCCGTGCGCTATCGGAGCGAATCGATGCGGCGCTGGCCGGCACGGAGCCAGGTGCCGATGCCGGACCGGTGCTGCGCGCCTTGCCGCCGGCGGCGAGTTACCCGGCAGCGCCGGGGCAGGCACGGCTGTGGATGCTTGAGCAACTGCGCGGCGCTGGACCATCGCCATTCCACATGCACGCGACGTTGACGGTGGCGGGCAGCATCGACCGGCCGGCACTCGACCGCGCGCTTCACATACTGTTGCAGCGCCACGAGGCGCTGCGCACCTGTTTCAGCGAAGACGCGCATGGCGGCATCAGGCAGGTGGTCGTCGCGCCTGGGCTTCTCGATGCGCGCGTGGAGTGGCTGGCCGACCTGCACGATGAGTCCACCCTCGAAGCCTGTGCGCGGCAGCAAGGCGCGCGTCCCTTCGCGCTCGACCAGGCGCCGCTGTTGCGCATCGCCGGTGCTACGTTGCGCTCCGGCGGCACTGCGCTGTTCATCACGTTGCAACACATCATCAGTGACGGGTGGTCACTCGGCATCCTGTCGCGCGATTTGACCGACCTCTACCGCGCGTGCTGCGACGACGGCAGCGACGTGGCAGAGTCAAGGCCCGCCCTGCAGTTTCGCGACTTCGCCAGCTGGCAACTTGAGTGGCTGGCTTCCGCCGCCGGCGCTCGCGCGCTGCAATTCTGGCGCGAGCATTTCGCACGGCCGGTCGAGGCGCTGCAGTTGCCGGCTGCCGCACCGCGGCCTGCGCTGAAACAAGGCAGTGGTGCTTCGGTCAGCAGCGTCATCGGCGCCGCGACGTGGGCGAGGTACAGCAGCCGGTTGTCGATGCTGGGAGTCAGCGACTTTGCCGGCCTGCTGGCCGCCGTGCAGCTCGTGCTCGGACGGTTGTCGCAACAACAGGATTTCTGCATCGGCACGGCGGTTGCCGGCCGCCCGCATCCGGGCCTCGAGTCCGTGATCGGCTTTTTCGTGAATGTATTGCCGCTCAGGACAACGCTGGACCTTGCGCATACCGTCGACGCCTTCCTGCGCGCGGTGGCCGATGAAGTAAACGCCTGTCTGTCGCACCAGGGGGTGCCGTTCGACACGATCGTCACGAGCCTGGATCTCGCGCGGGATACGAGCCGCACGCCGCTCTTCGACGTAATGCTGGTGCTGCAGAATACCGATGTGCCGGACCTGCGTTTTGGCACGGAGGTGGCAGAGGTTCTTCCGATAGCGTCCACCACGAGCCAGTACGACCTGACGCTGAGTGCTTTCCCTGCGGCAGACGGCACGCTGGCGCTGCTTGCGGAGTACGACAACGCGATTTATTCCGAGCCCGGCATCGCGTTGATCCTGCGCTGCATCGAGCGCGCGCTCGAAGGCCTGGCCGCGAGCAGTCACGAAGCGCTGGCAAGCGTAGCGTGGCTGCAGGACAGGGACCTTGCGCATGTCATCGGCTTCGAAGGCGCGCTGCACGCGACTACGCCCGAGTCGGCGGCGGCAACGCTGCCGGACCTGTTAAGGCGCGTGGTTCCCGCTGCACGCGGCAGCATCGGCGATGCCCAGTACGATTGGTCGTATCCAGAGCTGCTCGGCGAGATGGAACGCATTGCCAGCCTGTTGCGTGCCGCGCTGCCGTCGTCCGGCCGCGACACGAAGCACGCGAATCGCCAATTCCACGTCGGCGTCATCGGCAGGCGCAGCGTGCGCAGCATTGCGGCCATGCTCGGTGCGATGGACGCCGGCGCAGTGTATGTGCCGCTGGATCTCGCCAACCCGGTCGATCGACTGGTAATGAACGTGCAGGACGGCGGCGTGGACCTGTTGCTGAGCACGGATGGCGAAGGCGCCGCTCTCGCCTGCGCACTGCAGCAACGCCAGCCGGGACTGCGCCACGTCGCTTATGCCGACAGCGCCGACCACGTCGAAAGTGCCAACAGCGCCGCCCATGGCGACGCCCGCGCCATCGCCTACATGATCTTCACTTCCGGTTCGACCGGCAGGCCAAAGGGCGTGCAGGTAACACACGCGGCCTTCGCGGCGATGATTGCGCAGCAGGTGTCCCTGTTCGACGTGCGCGCCACCGACGTGTGCGGACAGTTCGCGACGCTGGCCTTCGATGCCTCGCTGTCGGAAATCTTCCTCGCGCTCTCGACCGGCGCGTCGCTCGTGCTCGCGCCGGATGCCGCGCGCGGCGACATCGACACGTTCATGGACTGGCTCGACACTCGCGCCATCTCGGTACTCACGCTGCCGCCTGCCTTCCTGCGCGCGCTCGCGCGACGCCAGTTGGGCGCGCTGCGCGTGCTGGTGACGGCGGGCGAAGCGGCCATTGCCGAAGACCTGCGCCATTACGCTGCGTCGCTGCACGTGGTCAACGCCTATGGCCCAACTGAAACCGCGGTGTGCGCCTCCACCTATGTCGTGAACGCTAACGATGCCTGGCCCTTCGGCGTGCCGATCGGCAAACCGTTGCCCGGCGCGCGCCTGAGCGTGCGGGATGCCACCGGCGCGCGCGTGCCCGCGGGCGTCACCGGAGAGCTGTATATCGGCGGTGCAATCGTCGGCGCCGGTTACTTCGGAGAGCCGGAGCTCACCGCGCGAAAATTCACGACGCTTCCCGGTGAGCCGGAGCAGGAGCGCTGGTATCGCTCGGGCGACCTCGTGCGCTGGCGCGACGATGGTGCGCTCGAATTCTTCGGACGCCGCGATGCGCAGGTGAAGGTGCGCGGCTATCGCATCGAGCCCGGCGAGATCGAGCAGGCTGCGCGCGCGCTCCCTGGCGTAGACGACGCGGTTGCGCTCGTGCACCCGCGGCTGGGCCTCGTGCTGTATTGCGTTTCAGCGGCGGCGCAGTCGGATGCGAGCGAACTCAAGGCGCATGTTTACCTGGAACTGGGGCGGACCCTGCCGCGCCACATGATTCCGAGCGTCGTGGTGGTGCTCGAGGCCTGGCCGCTGTCGCCGTCGGGCAAGATCGCGCGCGACGATCTGCTGGCACTGCCGATGGACAACACAACTGCATTCGCGCCGCCGCAAACGTCTCATGAGGAGGTGCTCGCGCAGGTATGGCGCCAGGTATTGAAGACGGAACAGGCCGGCCGGGACGACGACTTCTTCGCGCTCGGTGGCGACTCCATCAAGGCGCTCGAAGCGCTCAGCGCACTCAGGACACTTGGCCTTACATGCGAACTGAAGGACTTCTTCGCGTTTCCGCGGCTCGCCGCCATGGCCGCAGCGTTAACGCCGTGGCGCGACACCGGCCGCTTCCGCGCACCCATCGTTGGCCACGTCGAACTGCTGCCGGTACAGGCGTGGTTCCTGCGCTCCCGGGACAGCGCGGTGGCGCGGCACTTCAACATCGTCACGGAGCTGCACATGGCGCCGGTCGTGTCGGAGCGTGTGCTCGAGCAGGTTCTCGCTGCGCTGATGCGACGGCACGATTCATTGCGCGCGCGCTTCTGCCTGCGCGATGGAAACTGGGTGCAGGAAATACAGCAAGACGTGCCCGTCGCCGCGGCGCTGGGCGTGTACCAGTGCGTTGAGTCTCGCGATGCGCCCATGGATAGCGCAGCGATCGCAGCAGAAGCCTGTCGACCATTCACGCTGGACAGCGCTCCACTGTTCCGGTGCCTGCTGGTGCGCGGCACGGATGGTCGTGATGCCTCGGTAGTGCTCGCGCTGCACCACCTCATTGCCGACTGGGTCTCGCTGCGCATCCTGATTGCCGATCTCAACGCGCTGACGCTGGCCTTGCTTGCGCCCATGGAAGATGAAGCAGGCCGTACGCTGCACGACGCGCAAACGGTTGGCGCCCTTGCAGCCCCGCAATTCGATCCGCCACACATGCTGCGCGACCTGGCCGCCGTGCGCGCCGCGGAAGTGCAGAGCATGCTCACCACGCCTGGCCACGCATGGCTTGAAGCCTACCACCAGGCAGTCGACACGATGGCGGCACTGGCGCCTGCGCGTGGCGTGCATGCCGAACTTGAAACCCTGCATCTGCGGTTCGACGCCGGCGCGCTGGCAGTGCTCCATGCCTGCCTGCGGCGTGCATCCGCGGTACATGGCAGCGATTTCCGGCTGCAGGATTTGCTTCTTGCAGTCGTATTACGTGGACTGGGACGCCTGCCTGGCCTCGCCGGTGCAGTGCCGCTGCTCATCGAGGGCCATGGCCGTGATGGCACGCTGGACCTTGCCCGCCAGGTCGGCTGGATGACACGCGCGCGTTTGCGCATCGTCGAACCGTCATGTTGCACGGGCCCGGAAGCGCTGCTGCAGGCGCAGCGGGTGCTGCAGCAAGATGCGGGTCCGCAGCCGGATCTGTTTGCCTGCATGGTCGCCGACGCTGATGCGCAGTGCGCGCTTCCCGCGCTGCTGAGCTTCAACTATCTTGGCGAATTCGCGAACAGCCAGGAACGCGACGCGCCGTTCCGGCTGGCGGGCACGGTGTTCGACGATGCGCTGACGCCCGCGTCGCCGGTAGACGTGCCGCTGCAAATGGAGGCTTACGTCGTGGACGGCGCACTGGAGATACAGGTCGCCTGGCTGCCCGGCGTGTTCGATTCCGGCGCGATGCGCGCTTGCTGGGAAGAAGTACGCCGTACGCTCGACAAGCCCGATCTTTAAACAAGAACGTCAATAATGCATCGATACATTTTGCCAACCCGCTGCAGAAAGGAAATGCACATGAAAAATCGCTCACTCGAAGGCTTTCTTCCGACGCTGCGCCGGAGAGGGACCAGGTCACTGCATATAGTCGCCGCGCTGCTGGTGACGTCGCTCGCCGCGCCGCTCACGCAGGCCGCGCCGGTCGACGGGAGGGAGATTCCGGCGTGGACCAACGGCAAGATCGTGTTGCCGAGCGTGGCGTTCGAGGACCGGTTGTATCGCATCGAACTCTCGTATTCCTCCGGCGAACCGCTCGTGCTGGCGGTGACCGATTCGCACCTGGTCGGCACGAGGAGCGCGCTGGACAGCGCAGCCGATCCCGCCGCGCGCATCGAGGCGAACAAGGTAACGGTTCCTGTCTTCGAATCCGGCGGACGTTACTTCGCGGCCGAACTGCAGCGCATCGACGCGCAGCGTTTCCAGCTCTCGCAGCTGTGGCAGGTGCAACCGGGGCAGCTGTCGGTGCCGATCGGCGGGCTCGAATACCTGTCGGGCACGAAGACCGACGTCACCGATTCACAGGGCAGGTTTTATGCCGTGGCCGGCAGAGACGTCGAGTTCGGCATCGGTGCGCTCGACGTCGGCAATCCGGTTACGGTTATACCGTCGACGCCGACGACCTACGCCGCGCTGTTCCCGCTGGGCGAACGCGATCCCGCGTACCAGCGCTCGCTGCAGGTGCTCGGCTTGATGGACGGCGATGCGAATAGCGTCAACGGCATCCAGATCAGCGGATCGATGACACAGTTGCTCGCCATACCACTGGCCTTCACGAACCTGGACTCGCAGAGCTTCGACGCGCAGTACGCCGCGCTCGCCGCCGCCACGAAAAGCGTAAACGCCGGCGCGGTCGCCTATGACGCGCAGGGCGCGGAAATCAACTTCCAGAAACTTGAAATCCAGAGCTACATGCAGGCGCGGCTGCGGCAGAAATCCATCCCGGGCGTAAGCCTGTCTATCGAGTTGCCGAACGGCGAAATCTGGCACACCGCCGCCGGCGTCGCCGATACGCTGACCGGCGAGGCAATGACGCCGCTGCACCAGTTTCGCATCGGCAGCGCGACGAAATCCTTCACTGCCATGCTGATCATGCAGTTGGTGGACGAGGGCAAGCTGGAGCTGGGCCAGAAACTGGCCGATTTCTTCCCCGGCAGGTTTCCGGCCGGCGACCAGATCACGATCAAGATGCTGCTGAACCACACGGCGGGCATTTTCAGCTTCACCGACGAATTCCCGGATTTCGACCAGGAGTTCGGCGTCACGCTCGATGTGCCGCCGGAAATCACCGACCTGTGGTTCGTGCGCTACATCGGCATGCCGGGCTTTGTCTACGCACCCGGTGAACTCGTGAGCATCGGCTCCACTGTCAACTCGGCCTTCGCGAAGAACAATGCGACGCCTGCGCGCCCGTACCTGATCAATGCACCGGGCACGGAATGGCATTATTCGAATACGCATTACGTCCTGCTGCAGGAAATCGCGGAAAGGCTGACCGGCAATTCCTGGGAACATGAAATCCGCACGCGCTTCGTCGAGCCGCTGGGCCTGACGCATACGATCGTTCCGTCCGCAGGCGACCTCAAGCTCACGGGCACGTATGCGCGCGGGTACGTCAACTGGGCGGACAACATGGGCCCGTTCGTCGCAGACCTGTTCGGCTTCCCCTACACCGACATCGAACGGACCAATACGGATCCGTCGTACACGATGGGTTCAGGCGCGATGATTTCGACGGCAGCCGACCTCGTGAAGTGGGCCAACGCCGTGATGGAAGGGGAGTTGCTGAGCCCGGCTACGCAGGCTCTGATGCGCGAACCTTTCGAAGTCAGGAATGCCTTCGGCGAAGACATCAACATGCTGCAGGGTGTCGTGCAGGACCTCGGCCTGCAGGCCTTCGGCCACAGGGGGCAGATCGTCGGCTACGACGCCTCGTGGCAGTATCACTACCGCGATCCGAACGATGTCATCGGCACCGGTACGGCGATGGCCGTGCTGCTGAACCGGACGCTGCTGACTGAATTCACCGCGGCGGGCACGCCGCATATCTCCGACGTCAACGAAGTCATGCTCGAAGGCATCCTCGACATTCTGTACGGTGCGGACTGAGCATGAAGAGCCGTTTCTACCAGGCCAGGGATGGCCTGAGGCTGCATTATCTGGATCACCCCTGCGTGGACGCGGAGTGCACGCGCTACTGCATATTGCTGCATGGCTTCACGAACGATGCGCACGTGTGGGATCGGCTCGCCGCCGAGTTGCAGCAAACGCACCACGTGATCGCGCTGGACCAACGCGGCCACGGCGATTCGGACTGGGATCCGGAGCAACGCTATTCGCACTGGACACTCGCGGAAGACCTGCAGGACTTTCTGCAGCACTTGCAGCGTGAATTTGCAGGGGCGACATGGCACGTCGTCGGGCACTCGCTCGGTGCGAGGGTTGCCATGCTGGCGCTGGAGGCGGCTGCGTTGCCGGTGGCCTCGCTGACGCTCATCGATGCCGGGCCGGAGGTCAACGCCGAGGCCGGCGAGCGGCTCGTCAGCGACGTGATGCAGTTACCGGAGCACTACGCCGATGCCCAGGCCTTTCGCGAGTGCCTTGCGCGCATTTACGTGATGGCGCATGCCGAGGCGCTGGAGCACATGGCCCGCTTCGGCCTGCGGGTCCGGCAGGGGCGGCTCACGACCAAGACTGATCCGGCCTTTACGCCGGGCATCTGGCACAAGACACCGGCACTGCAGGCCATGCACAAAGACAGGGGCGGGCTGAACGAGCAACTGTGGCGGGCGTTGCGTTCGCTCGATATGCCAGTGCACGTCATCCGCGGCCAGGCTTCGTCGATCCTGGAGCCGGCGCTGGTGAAACGCATGGCGCAGGCGCTCGGCGATGGCGCTGAGTGTTCGGTGGTGCCGAGGGCCGGCCACGCCGTCATGGTGGACAATCCGGCCGACAGCACCGCGCTGATCGCGCGTTTCATTCGCACTCACGATGAGACCCCTTGCGAGCATCCGCGGCGCCAGGGTGCGAGCGGAAAAAGAGCTTGAATCAAAAGGGTAAGTTTGTTGAGATTGGCCGCGTTCTTTCGCCGAAGCTTATATATGGCAGTCTCTGGCTGATCCCGTTACAGCGTTAAACAACAGTTTGCCTCGCTGGCTTGACCCGCCGCATCAGCAGCAGTGTAACCAGCAGCTAACTTTAGAGTAGCTAACAAATAACTAACAAAAGGAGTGTAGTGTGGATACCAAGACTGAAACGCAGGACGTGGAAAAAACCGAACGTCTCGATAAAGCCTCGGCAATCATTTCGAGCAACTGCAAGTGGAGCGCTGCGGCAGGCTTCATCCCCGTGCCATACCTCGATCTCGCCGGCCTCGCTGCAATGCAGGTCAAGATGGTCAGCGAACTGGCCCAGCTTTACGGCAAGACCGTTCAGCAGGAAGCCATCAAGACTACCGTTGCCACGATGCTCGGCACACTGACCACGGCTGGCCTCGCTGCCCCGGTGGCCTTTTCCGCACTGAAGATGATTCCAGGCCTGGGTTCCGTAGCCGGTGGCCTCAGCCTCGGCGCGCTCGGCGCAGCGGCCACCTATGCAGTCGGCAAAGTCTTCGTCAATCACTTCGAAGGCGGCGGCACGCTTGCCAACTTCGACGTCGATAAAGTGAAAGAAGACCTGAAAAGCACCTTCACGTCCAAAACCGCGAAGGCCTGACCGCACTTTCGAACGTCAGGAACCTGCAGCGCAGGTTTGCATGAAGCGGCCCGCTGCCTTGCAGAGGGCCGTTCTTTCTTCTTCTCGTTATTACCCGGCATGGCGTACAGAAGATGTTTTTTGATCCTCTACTCCTGATCATCTACGTGGCGGTAAGCGCCATCGTGGGGTTCATCGGAAGAAATCGTTCAGTCGGCTTCGCCGGCATATTCACTTTTTCACTGATCATCTCCCCCATCGTCATGGCACTGGTGCTCATCGTGTCTGCGCCTGCTGCATCGAAAAGCGCCTGATCATATCTTCGTGCCCGGACTGGTTCGCGTATCGCGTCGTCCCGACAGGCCCCGTCAACTTATGAAAGCCCCCGTGAAATTTGCCGTAGTCCCGCTGCTGGTCGCCCTTGCTCCGAGCGCGATGGCGCAAAGCGTGCTGTTCGACGACGTTCCCGTTCCTGCGGAATTCGCGGGACCCGAAGGCATGGCGCTGGGTTCGCTCCATCTCGACGCGAGCGTCGACGCGGGCGTGATGGCCACGAACAACGTATACCGCGATGCGAGCCACCTGCGGTCCGAAGCCTCGCAACTCGGCCTCGCGAGTACGCTGACCGCGAATGGCGACCGCCATCTGATCGTCGGCACGGTCGAGCACTACGTGCAGGATTTTCGCGACAGCGCCTTCGAGGACATGGACCTGGATGCCACGACCCTTACGCTGTTCGGCCGCTTCGTCACGTCACAACTGACGAACCTGCGGCTGCTGCTCATCGACGAAGAGGACATTCTCGGAAAGACGCAGTCGGAACAGCTGAACAGCTTTACCAGCGGCCTTCAGCATAGCCAGCGCGTCGAAGCGATCTTCGAAATGGACAACACGCGGTACTTTGCCAATGTCATGGCGCGCGACGACCAGATCGATTCCGACTCGTTTTCCGAGACGGCCACAGGCCTGCAGGACGATGCGCTCGACCGCTCGGAGCGCGATTACATCCTGCTGGCCGGCCGCAGCTTTGGCTGGGGCAGGGGCTTCCTGTTCGGCGGAACCCAGGCCGTACGCTATGAATCCAGTTCGATGCCGTCACTGGCGGAGCGCAATTCGCGCGAGAGGCGCTATGGGATCGGAGCGGAATACCAGATCGGCAAATTCTCCGGCGATGTGGACATATTCCGCTTCACGCAGCGCTTCGACAGCGTAGCGATACCGAACGTCGAAAACGAATGGGTCGGCAGCGGTAATCTGAGCTACGCAATAAATGACGCCTTCACGCTGGTGTTCGCCATGGAAAGGAAGTTCCATGAAACCAACATTCCAAATTCCGGCGGCATCTTTGCCGAAGACATCTTTGCGGGCGGTGCATTTTCGCTGGCGCCGAACCTGTATCTGAGGATCGGTCCGAGCTACAACAGGACAGACATCCTGAACACGCCGGTCGTGATTGACCGGTATGAACTGGACCTCGAACTTGGTTGGCAGTTCAGCAAGCACCTGAAACTGCAATTCACGACCAACGTTTTCGCACAGGAGGCGGAAAATCCGCTGCTGACGCAGTTCCGCGCGCAGCAGGCCAATTCGGTGCTCAGCCTCGGTTACTCATTATAGGGCGCCACGAAGCTGCTCTATTAAGCTCAGCGTTATATCCACGACGAGCGATCTCACCACGCGACGTTTAATCCGACCGGGCTTTTATTTGCCGCGATTAGGTTAAATGCGGGGTACTCAATCCCCAGCATGGGTGGTCTATTAACCCTACGGAAACTCCTGCACGACGTCCATGCAGGGTCCCGACCCGAATCGTAGGGAAATTGAAGGAGACACCTATGCTCAAGTTCCTCGGTGGTACCGTTGGCGTGATCTTTATCATTGGCCTCGTGGTTGTCATTGGAATTCTCTCGCTGATCTTCTGAGCGCTTGCATTCGTGCATGGCTACGCTTCCTTGCCGGACCAGACGCTACCCCTCGTAGCTTGCGAGTATGTCCTGCACTGCTTGGCGGACAGTGACGCTAATCGTCCCGGCCCGGGATGTCGGCAGGTTTTTCCAGTGCTTCGCGAATGTACAACTGCCTGATGGAGACCAGCATCACCACGCTCAGCGGAGCGGCCAGAATTATCCCGAGCCCGCCAAAGAGAAGGCCAAGGGCGAGTATGGCGAACAGCGTAAAGACGGGCGGCAGGTCCACCGCTTTTCGCTGCACGACCGGGGTAACGAGGTAACTCTCCACCTGCTGTACGCCGAGATACAGCAGCGCCACCTGTACCAGTGCCCCGTCGCCCTCCGACATGGCGATCAGCAGTGCAGGTATCGCGCTGAGTATTGGACCCACGATCGGCACGAAGGCAGCTACTCCGGCCAGAAAAGCGAGCGCCAGCGCGGAAGGCATGCCGAGCGCCCATAGTCCGAGCCCCGTCAGTACACCGATCGCAAGCATGGAAACGAATTGCCCGAGCAGCCACAAACGCAATGCATTGCCGCTGTTGCGCATCCATTCGTCTGCCTGGTGCACATGCTGCTTCGGCACGAGCGAGCGTAAACCCCCGGCATATACATCGGGCCGAGCTCCCATATAGATCCCGGCCACCACCGCCAGCGCGACACTGGAGAGGATGCCCATCACACCGGACGTCAGGCCTGCGATTCTCGTCAACACTCCGGAGCCTGAGCCGAGCGCCGATGCCCGCTCAAGAAGGTCCGAGGACAGGTCGTCGATACCGAACCGCGCGCCGAGATCATCTATGATTTGGGGGAAGCGCCCCGACAGGCCTGAGAATTGTTCGTTGATCTGCGTGCCGAGCAGGTAGAAAAACAAACCGGAAAGTCCTGCGATCGTTGCCAGCGCAAGCAGGAACGACCAGGGATGTTTCATATGAAGGAAACGTTCAAAAAGTCCGGCGCCGCCGTCCAGCAATATGGCGATCAGCACGGCAGCGAAGAATACGAGGACTACCTGGCTCATCTCCCATAGAAGGAAGCTCAAGAAGATCAGTCCGAGGGACAGGGCTACTATCCTCAGCACCGTTCTCGTGGAAATGGTGATCTCCTGCATATGCATTCGCACCTTTTCGATGAAACGGAACAGCAGGTGTTCGTGGCAGGCAATGTCGGGCGAGTCGTTAAGTCCTGCGGAGCTACGGGGAGAGAAACCTGCTACACAGTGGCGCTGGCGATGCCGGATTCACCGCCTATCCGGAAGGTACTGGACGCTGCCGGCCTGTGCAACGTTGCCGCGAGGCTTGGCTACATGAAAGGCCTGCATCGATCATGCATCCATCGAAGTGACGGCAGAGGTTCCGTCGAGCGCCGGGTCCTCAAATCTTCTTGAGCGCCTTCATGAACTCGCTCATGTGCGGGTCGAGGTCCTTGAATACTTCGCTGCCGCGGTGATGCAGCATCGTTTCGCGGAACAGTTTCAGGCCGATCGCGAATGCCACGGCTTCGTCGTCTTCGAATAAACCTTTCGCCTTTACTTTCTCGACGATCGCATACAGGTCGTCGTGGTTGCGCACGTCGAACTGCATCGGTGGTTTGGAGACCGGATTGCCCTTGGCATCCTCGAGATGTTCGAGCGTGAGGCGGTACAGGTGGCCTTTCATGCGATGTCACTCTCAAGTCGTGGTGTCAGGCATGGGACTATAACTTTCTTTACAGAAACGTAAACCTCGACTTTACTGCGGACAGGCACAGGGAGGTGTCTGCCATGACGCGCAAAGCGGCCGGATTGTCGTTGATCGAATTACTCGTCTGCCTCGGCATCGTTGCATTCCTTGCGTTGAAGGCGAGCACGCCTGGCTTCGCAGGCTGGCGTGAGCGCAAGGCTGCGGATGCCGTGATGCGCGAATTGCTCGGCGCGGTCGACATGGCGCGCGCGCACGCGATTGCCGAGAACGTCATGGTGACCTTCTGCCGCAGCAACGACGGCCACAGCTGCCAGGGCAAGTGGCACGAAGGGAGCATCCTGTTCACCGACTTCAATGCCGATCGTGTCATGAATGGCGACGATCGACTGCTGTTTCGCCTGGAGCCGATGCCCGTCGCGGGCACGCTGGAATTCAGGTCTTTCCAGAATCGCCAGTTCCTGCAGATGAACCCGCGTGGCTTCACGAATTACCAGAACGGTAACTTCACGTTCTGCCCGGCCAGCAAGGATCCGCGCATGGCGCGGCAGGTGATCGTGAGCTTCACCGGTAGAACGCGCTTCGCGCGTGATGGCGATGGCGACGGCATTGTCGAAGACAGCCAGGGGAAACCCCTCAGCTGCAGCTGAAGGCTGCGGGCAGGGCGGCATCGACATCAGGCGCTGCGGGCATACGACCGGGGCGTGCCGTGCGCAGGAAATGCATCGTGCGAGCTCGTGGTCCCCGGAGCTATGGCAGTGAACGGGATGGCCAGAACGCCCCGGCGCCGAACGTGAACGTCACCAGCACTCCGCCGGTTCTTTCAGCCCGTTCGGGTTCAACGCATTGAACGTGATCGTCATCGGCGCGCAGGTGGTGTCGGCTGCCTGCACGCCAGTGGGCGCAACGGAAATCGTGTAGCTGTTGCCGCTCGCGCTGGCAGCGACTATCGAGAGCGTATAAAAACCTTCTGAGCTCCCCGTGTCCGCCCTTACCGTGCTCGCGCCCGCATTCGCGCCACAGGTATTCGTCGTGCCGAGCGTTTGTGCGTAGAAAGGACAGTTCGCACGGAATTTCTCCTGCGCGACCTGCACGGCGAGTGCGGCCGCGATGCCGTCGGCGCGGCGCGTGCGCATGACGCTGTCCTGGTAGCTCGGATACGCGACCATCGCCAGCAGGCCGAGGATGGCCACCGTGATGAGCAGTTCGATCATCGTGAATCCGGTGGCGCGTGAGTAGCGGAGGTTCATGGGGCGTGTCGCGTTCATGTGCTCGTCGTCGTCATTGTCGTGGATGCTGCCGGTGCTCGCCAGGATTTGTCGAGGACCGGCGCGCCATCATCAACAGTTGTTCGTGTTGTTCGCTATCCGCAGATTGAGCGGCTCGAGGTTGCCCGGTGTCTGGTTCGTGTAAGTGTACACGCCGCTATGCGGTGCCGCTGGCTTGCACATCACGCCGCTGGTCGGCGTGAACGTCAGCGTGAACGTCATCGTCGAGGTCGTGTACTCGATCGAGATGCACTTGTAACTCAGTCCGTCGGCGGCGACCGTACAGCTGCCGTTGGCACCCATCGACGCCGAAGCCAGCTTGCGGTTACCCGCGGCGGTTACCGTTCCCGTGATGACGGCGAACGAGCCTGTCCTGCAGTTCGTGAAATTGTGGTTTGCCGAGTCGCCGCCGATATCCGCCAGCGTGATGCGATACGGGTCGCATTCCATTTTCGACGCGTCGTAGTCTGCTTCGATGTAACCATTCCAGCCATTGCCCCAGTCGAACACCGTGCAGTCGTAGTCGTAGCGATAGAACGTGCCGTCGTGCGATACGGCCGGCGCGCTGGCGTCGACGCAGTTGTACGGTCCGTCTGACGTATGGCTTTCCAGCGTAGCCGCGATCACGTCGTTTGCCGTCGTGTCACTGGCTGCGAGCAGGATGGAGCCCGACACCACGTGGCTCGTCGACGGCGGATCGGACGGATCGTAAGGGCAGCCGATAGTGTGGCCGTATACGTCGCCGTCATAGCTGTCGAGAAAGCCGTCGTTGAGGCAGACGAAGTCCGTCGGCATGCCTTCGAACAGGCCGCCACTCTTGCCGTCGACCGTCGCATCCGTGCGCACCATGATGCCCTGGCCAGTGCAGTGCGAGCCGCCGGTGAGGTTCTGGTTGAACGCGCCGATGACGAAGTCGTGCGGCATCTGGCCGGAGTCCGGCTCGGGCAGCTCGGTGCTGTCGGCGATGCCCTGGCTGTAATAGCGCACGAAGCCAGGGGCGACCTCTTCCTTGCCGCTGGCGGTGTTGTCGTCGTGCTTGAAGAGCATGCCGCGGTACACGCGCCGTGACGCGATCTCGGGCATCGCCCACAGGTCCGCCGTGACGGGATCGCCGACACAGATCTTGTCGGTATTGCGCAGGCCGCCGGCCAGCAGGATGCCGATGTTTCCGTGCCAGCCGCCGCCGATGTAGCAGGTGTAATCGAACCATTCGTAATTGCCGTTCGCGGTCATGCGCGTGCTGGTGGTCGCCAGCGTGACGGGTGTCGCTTCGGTGGCGCCGTCGGGCGTGAAGTGGCGCGCGCAATAGGCAGCGTCGGAGGCGATCACGAAGACATTCCCCGGGTTCAGGCTGCCCTGCGTCGCCTGGTCGATCCATACGCGGCCCTTGATGCGCACGAAGTCGATGCAGGTCTCGTTCTCCGTTTGGCAGGCTTCCGCGAGCGTCAGCACGATCTGGTCGCCGGCCACGAGCATGAGGTCGCTGCCGCCGTTGTCGTACAGCGACGTGCCGTCCCCGTTGGACACGGTTACCGCGCCTGCGGGCAATTCGCCTTCACCGAGGCGCGCGCGCCCGGTTGGCGCGTCCACCACCGCGGCGCCGGCCTGCAGCGCTGTATCCCCGATGCTGCGCGGCGGAATGTAGCTTAGCCGCGTATCGAGGCTGACATTCTGGCTGTCGCCGTCCTGGTCGGACCACGTGACACGCACGGTCAGCGTCTTCATGTCGCCGGTGGATCCGATCTGTTCTTCGCGCGTGAATTCGGCGTTGGTGCCTTCGATCGTCGCGCTGTTGGCGAAGCCCGACGTGTCAGCGAACTCCTCATCGAAGTCGGCGAGCGAGGCCACGGCGCCGGTGTAGTTGCGCAGGTCTTCGATGCGCGACTGCGCGATCGCGAGCGCTTCGGCGCGCGACTTGTTCTCGGAGCTCTGCTTCGTCACCGTCGAATGCAGCACCGTGACGCCGACGATGCCGACGGACAGCACGCCCAGCGTGACGAGAATCTCGATCAGGCCGAAGCCCCAATGTCGCTTTCTGGAGTGACGCATCGTTGTGGTCTCCAATCAAAAATCCTTCCAGGTGCCCGCGCTGCCAGTGGAATTGCCGGCTTTGGAGACGTCCGCGAGGATGTCGCCGTTGAACCATACGTCCAGGCTTCCGCCGGTACTGCTCGTTGCCGTGCCGGCCGCGACGACCGCGCCATGCACCGTGGCGTTACCGCTCATCGAGAGGTTGCCGCTGACGAACAGGATGCCGTAGACGTGCGGCGTGCCAGTGAACGAGGCGTTGCCATTGATGATGACGATAGAAGGCCGCTGGTTCGCGGTGGGGCATACGTTGTTCCCGGTGACGTTCGTCGTGCACCCGATCGTGGTGCCCTGGATGACGGTGTCGCCCTCTACCCAGATGACTTCGTACGTCGCGCGATCGGCATCCGTGTTGAAGTCGGCGGGCGTCGTGTCGACCGTGACCATCGAGGCCTTGTACGTGGCGGGATCGACGCCGAAGAAGTTCCTGAAGAAATCGTTTTGCGACAGCGCGCCGAGCGACGAATCGTTCTCGATCACGTCTACGCTCGCGAGGTTCCTGCTCGACGAGGCGGCGAGATCGCAGGTCATCGGCACGTCCATGCAACCGGGGTAGGTGGGATCGCTGACGTCGGGAACTTCGGTCTTCGTCGAGTTGTTCGATCCGAGGTCGACGTCGCCGCCGCTCCAGATCGTGCTGTGGCCTTCCGGGTTGTGCACGGTGGCCGAGCCGCCGATGATGATCGAGCCGCGCGTGACGACCGGGTTCTGCGGTGCGTTCGGCAGCGGGTTGATCGTGACGAGTGTCTGCGTGATCGTGCGCCGCGCGCTGCGGTCGTCGCTGTAACCGAGCGCGGTGATCTCGACGCTCGTCATGTCGCCGCCGGAGAGGTCGGCCGTCGTGATAACGACGCTGCCGGTGCCGATCGTCGCGGTGTTGGTATCGCCCACGCCGTCGCCGTTCGTGTCGAACACCGGATCGATCGCCGCGTCGTCGTTGGCGTCCGGATCGTTGTTGATGTAATCCATGGCCGCCAGCATGCCCGCTTCCGCCGCTTCGAAGGCCTGCTTCGCGCGCTGTTCATTGTTCGAGATCTTCTGCTCCATCAGGATGGCTTTCGCCACGCTGAAGGTCACGAGCGTACTGAGGACAAGGATCGAGAGCGCCACGACGAGCGTGAGTACGCCGCGTTGCCGTGACGCAGAAGCCGCCGCCATGCTGGCCATCCGCCGGGCCATGTCAGTACACCCTCACGAAGTCGTTGCGCACGCGGACGCTTTGCGACTGCGTCAGGCGCACGAAGGTGTCGTTCGTCAGGTTAGCCGTGAGCGTGATGATGATTTCGCGCGTTTCGACGGTTATGTTGCCGCTGCCGGCTACCGGCGCATTCGCGTAGCAGTCGGCTTCGTCGCTTTCGTCCGTGGTGCCGTCGGCATCGTCATCCACGGCATTCGGCTCGCGCGTGTTCAGGCAGGTCGAGTTCGCCAGGTCGAAATCCAGTTCGCTGACGGTGATGAACGCGGGGTCTGTCAGCGCCTCCCACGTGATCGGCGTGGCCGGGGCGGGCGAGACCGTCGACGCGCATGTGTCGGGATCGGCCGTGTTGCCCGACGTGCGCACCTGTACCACGCCCGCCGTCGTCAGCCGGAACCCGGCGAGTTCGGCGGCGTCGACGACGCCGTCTTCATCGTTGTCGTAGGTGTAGACGATGCACGAACCGCTGCCGGTGGCCGCCTGCTGCACGTTTGAGCTCATGTCGTTGAAAACTTCGAGCGCGGTGTTGTCGGCAAGGGCGAACAGGTTCGAGGTCGGCGTGGCCGGCACGGTTCCCGAATAGCCCGCGCGCCGCAGTTCGCTGACCATCAGGTTCATCAGCGCGCTCATGTCCTGGTTCAGTTTGCTTGCCGCCAGCGTGTTCAGCGAGCTCGAGTACGTGGCGAGGTAGCCGATCAGCACGGAGCTGATGACGCTCAGGCTCAGGCCCACCGTGATCATCAGTTCGGTGACGGTGAAGCCGCGCTGGCCGTGCTTGCCGCGATGCAGGCTCATGGCGCGCAGGTCCCGTAAGCATCGACGGAACCATCCGGTGAGCAGACCGCCACGCGGCCGAGCCGGCTGATTGCAACGCGCAGCTGGTTGCCCGTGCTGCCTTCGAGGTTCACGTTGCCATTGCTCGACGTGCCGCGGATCGGATCGAAGACGATCTGGTTCGCGCTGGAGAAGCCGGCAAGGGCCAGCTCGATGTCCCGGTAATCGGAGCCGGGATAGCGCATCAGCACGCGGTCGTCGGTGTCGATGTCCGGGAGTGCATCCGCATCGGCGCCATCGATGCCGTCGACCGTCGCATCGCCGTCATTCACGACGAGGATGCAGGCATTTGCGGCGGTAGGATCGGTGACGGTGAGCGTGCAGGCGTTCGTCGTGCTGACGCCGTAGGTCCACGTGGAAGTGCCGTCGGCCGTGAAATTGACGTACACCGGCATGCCGCGCGCGATGGCTTCCGAACGCGCCTGCTGCAGGTGGCCGTGGATCTGCTCGGCTGCGCCGACCAGCCGCTGGTTGGCGCCGAACGTGGACATGCTCGGGATGGCGACGGAGATGATGATGCCGAGGATCGCCGTGGCGATCAGGATCTCGAGCAGGCTTACGCCCTGCATGCGGTTCTTATTGTAGTTAGGTCGCGTCATTCGTGTGTTCCAGGCGCCCGGATGCGCGCGCATCACGGTTGAGCTGGAGTGTAGTCCGTCCTTCGAGACTTTACATCGTTGAGAAAAAAATACCGTGTAAATTCAGCACTTTCCGCGCGCCTGTCGCGCTTCGACTCCGGAATGTGAATGGCCTCACGGAATTGTTGCGCTGGACAAACAGCCGCTGGCGTACACGCTCGCCACTTTGGCGCTGCAATCAATACGGCCGGCCGGGAACATTGCTGAAGGGGCGCGCGCGGGTTTTGTGCGGGGGCGCACATCGGCATGCTGAGCGGCCGCAAGCGGCAAAAAAAAGGCCCTCGAAAGGGCCTTGTTGGACGAATTCGCCCGCCGCTTACATGCGATAGCAGACGGAATACGTCAGGTCTTCATTGTACGTCGTCGCGGCCGTGGCAGCCGGAGCCGTGTTGCCGGTGGTATCGGCACTTGCACGGAATCGGCCGGTATCGGGGCTGCCGTCGTCGAGTTGCGTATCGAGTGCGATCGCCGCGGAACCGCCGGTGTTGCTCATGCAAATCTTGTTTCCGTTCATGTTGCCGAGCGCCGTGGCATCGTTCGTGACGCCGATCAGACCGCCGAAGGGGTTCTGTGGCAGATCGGTGGACGCCGGATCGCCGGCGATGAAGCCCGCCGCGCGCAGGTGCTGGAAGAGCGCCGCGCCTTCGCCGGTGAGGGCGTATGTGTTCGCCAGCGCTACTTCAAGCACGCCGTTCCGGTTGCCGAACAGCGTGACGTTGGCCCAGGCGCCGCCACGGCCGGTCAGGTCGGCAAGTGCGGGACCGTCGTCACCGGGCAGGCGTCCATAGCGGTCCTGATACGAGAATACGGCGGCGGCAATGCCGTTGAAGTCGTTCGTCGCGGATTTCACGCGCGAGTTTTCGATCAGCTGCTGTCCCTGCAGCACGCCGCCTAGCAACAGGCCGATGATGACGAGCACGATGGCGATCTCGATCAGCGTGAAGCCGCGTTGCGCCAGGCGAGGCAGGTTCGGTGCAGTTTTCATGGTTGGCTACCTTTTTGTATTGAAGCAGTGGTTGGTCCACTTGCGCGCGAACCTTACGGGGGGCGGGCAAGCGCTTCAATATGTAGGTTTTTTTTACAGGCCTTGCAGGTCTTACGGGCCCAGCGGCAGCGACAGCGAAAACTGCAGCGGCTGGTCGGGCGTCGCGCGTGCGGTCAGGTTGCCGCCGGCCGCCTTGGCCTGCTGACGCGCCTGGTAAAGGCCAATGCCGCGGCCGCTGCCGTGTTCGCTCCAGAACGGCTCGAACAGGCGTTCCGGCCACGGAAAGGGCTTGCCGTGGATGTCTTCGATGTACGTCACGACCTTGTCGCCCTGCCGGTCGATCAGGATGTGGAGCTCCGGTCCCGGGCCTGTGCCCTTGCGTGCCTGCCGCGAGTAATTCCCGAGCAGGTTGTCGACGATCGACAGCAGCCGCTCCTTCTCGATCGGCACCTGCGCCTCGCCGTGGATGTGGACCGGGAGGTCGTACAGCGACGCCGTCTGCTGCAGCACCGCCTGCAGCGGCAACGCCGCTTCCTGCGCGTGTAACAGGTCGGCCTGTTTCGCCGGCTTGTCGCCGAGCGCGCGCAGCATGTGTTCGGCGCGGTCGCGCACGGCGGGAATCGCTTCGCGCAGGCTGTTCAGCAGCTTCGTCTCATGCCCGCTCTGCACGCTGCGCAGCTGGTCGGCCGACAGGCTCAGCAACTGCACCATGTTCTTGACGTCGTGCTTCAGGAACACCGTCATCTTCGCCGTCTGGTCGAACGTGCCCTGCACGGTGCCGAGCTTGATCCAAAGGTTCATCCGCACGAGCAGGAAGAAGCTTTCGGCGAGCGCATTGCTGAAGTACTGCTGCTCCCAGCCGCGGCGTTCGCGATACAGGCGAAGGTGCAGCGAGATCTCCTGCACGTCGAAGCGCTTTTCGAGCGAGTGTCCCCAGAGCTTGCCCTGTTCCTCGCCCACCATCGTGCCGAACCAGTCCAGCTGCCACGCCATGCCGCTGAAGCCGCCTTTTTTCAGCGTCGGCCAGCAGTGGCGCAGGAAGTCGGGCAGGTCGTAGTCGAACTGCTCGTTCAGGTGCGTGAGTTCCTGCGTGCGCAGCATCTGCATGCGGTACTGGTGCAACAGCCAGCCGGTGGCCGCGAGGATCGAGCTGCCGACGATGATGAGGAAGGGATAGAGTTCAGTTATCGTCACGGGAAATCTGGAACTTCTTCATGAAGTAATAGATGCTCTCGCGCTTGATGCCGAGCTTCTCAGCACTCTTGTACACGTTGAAGCCGGTGTCCTTCAGCACCTGCCGCACGAGCTTTTCCTCTGCTTCTTCGCGCACGGCTTTCAGGCCATCCGTATAACGCGTATTCAGCTGCAGCCGCGCGTGGCCGTCGGCCAGCATGTCCTGTTCCTTGCGATGGAACAGGAACGCGCGCTGGACGGCCAGCATGATGTCCTGCGAGCGGGCAGGCTTCGCGAGGAAGTCGAAGGCGCCTTCCCTTATCGCGTCGAAGGCCGATTGCTCCTCGTCCTGGCCTGTCAGCACGATGATCTTGATGGACGGGTACTCGGCGCTGACCGTGCGGATCAGCGCAAGGCCTTCCAGCGTCGTATGTTCCACCGGCGGCAGGCCCAGATCGACGATCGCGACAGCGATGTCGTCGGCACGCTTCAGCGCCGCGAGCGCCTCAGGCCGTGATTCGGTCGGCAGCACGACGTAACCGGCATCCTCGAGGCTGTTCCGCAACAGCAGGCGCAACACGCTGTCGTCCTCGACCAGCATCAGGTGGCCGCGGTTTTCCTCAGGCTGGGCCGGCGCGATAGCGTCGTTGAACAAATCGTCCTGCGCGTTGTTCATGGCAGTTTCCCTGCAGCGACCATGCGATTGAACAGGATGTACGGCGAGAGCCAGACCAGCTGGTCGTCGAAGTTGTCTTCGGAGTAGGTCGTGGAGACGAAGTCGAGGTCGGCGGCGCTCTTGATACGGTAACTCCCAAGCAATGTGGTACCGTCGCCCGCGTTCTTCACTTCGTCAGACGAAGCATACGTTGCCCAATTTGCACCCATTGAGTAGACGATTGCCGGAACGGTTTCCGCGTGGACTACGGCTCCTGCAGCATCGCAATTCGAACGGTCACAAACCCGGATCATATCGGCCGCCGCAATTGTTCCCTCGTCGAATACTTCCTTCAAACCGGAGGGGGAAGTGAATGAGCGATCTCCGCTGCAAGCAGAACATTCCTGGGGGGCAACGGAATACCGATACGGGTTTTGCCACGGATCGAGAAGCAGGCCGTCGCCATTGACCGCTCCGACAAGTCCCAGTGTTGAAACCGGAAGAAACCCATGTGTATTAATGCAGTCGCCACTGCCTAATGGTACTTCGTAGCCCTGACTGCCGTTATTGGCAGGGCAGGGCAAGTGGCCCGTTGCCTGCGCGTAACCGTATAACGCTTCCTCAATTTCCCGTAATTGGGCACGCGCATCCGTGATGCGGCCGTTCGCCATGCTCTGACTCACCGCAACCAGAAGGCCACTCATCAGCGTGCCCACGATCATCATCACGATGGCCAGTTCGATTAAGCTGAAGCCCGCATCACGGGGAGCACCCCGACACGAACGCAACTTTGTCACGGTGGTGCACACGTGTCGCCCTCCCGTTTGACAGGCTGTCCGTAAACTATCCTGAACTTGATGTTCGGACAGCCACCGAATGTCAGATAGCCTTGATGTCTGTTAGGGCTGAAGTCTCGCTTCCAATACACGTTTTCTGCGCAGGACCAGCGTTCTCCCGTTTCATCTGGCGAATTGTTGCGCAACCAGGCAGGCGGATTCAAAAGCCCGACATTCGTGCCATCGAAAACGTCGCTCAATGCGTTTGAGCTGCAGATATTGCTGTTCGTATCAGGTATTACAGCGTTTATGTTCGACGGATAGCCCTTTGGAATGGACGGCGACTGGATGTATAACGCGTCCAGACCCTGTTTGACCTTATGCGCCACAGCTGTACCGACGTGAATCATGTACTCGTCGAGCGTTATTCCAATCACCTGGTCGTTGAATAACTCCGGATTGTTCAAGTAGCTGGTGTAAAAGTTGTAACCGTCGCCCCCATTGCTGCCGTCGAGATAATTCTCATAGTTTGCGAGGCCGGCGGTGCGATCCTGGGTGGGCAATACTTCTCCTGGCGCGATGATCAATGCGACATATCCGGTCGCACCATCAAGCGTAAGCCAGCGTGTCGATGCTATCGATGCAACCGTGGGCGTGGATGTATCCCAGTATGTGCGGTAATAGCTACGCCGATCGGTGGCCGTCGCTGAATAAAGATATCTAGGCGCGGCGACATACCAGAACTGTTCGTCGATGTCGGCATAGGTGTCATTGAACCTGTAGCTTGTGGCGCTGAATATTTCGATCTTCGGCAGGCGGCCGACTGCGGCTGTCGAATACGTGCAGTGCTGCAAGGTGGGATTCGAACCGGTGTAGTTCGGCAGCCCATCGGGGTCGTCTTGCGGGTCATCGGTGTCCGGGCATGGGAAGAATCCCGGACCGCGTGCATCGTCGTAAAAGTTCGCATAGTTCGCCGCATATGCGAGAAGCTCGGCTTTTGCCCGCTCGAGCTGGTGATGAACTTCGCGTGTTCGCGCGAGTTCTACCGACTGCCGATTGTTCAGCGCACCGATGACGACCGAGCTGCCCGCCACGAATAGCACGAACATCAGCAGCAACAGGATCACGCCGCGCTGAAGCGCTTTACGGTTCTTCAGCGTCAGCGCTTTCATCGGCTTCGTCTTCTTCGGCCTCACTCGGTGGCCTCAGGGTCTGGAGGGCTTCGAACAGCGCGGCGATCTGGCTGTCGTCGAGATCGTCCACGGCGGAGGTGAGGGCATCGATGGTGCCGGCAATGCCGGTTTCGGACGTCGACGCAGATTCCTCCGCACCTTCCGTGGCCTGATCGCCTGCTGTTCCTTCCGACTCGGCGGCTTCCGCGTTCTGCGGCGCGCTCGCGGACCCGGCGTCAGCAGTCACTGTCTGCGGCCGCTGGTAATTCTCCATCACGCTGCCTGCGCCGAAGTCGACTGTCTGCCCCGGGCGCAATTCGTAAACCTTGCCTTCATGCGTGATGCGCAGCGACGTGCTGTTTCCCGCATTCACGAGACTCATGCCGGTCGGCAGTTCGCTTTCGGCGAGCAGGACGCCGTTGAGCCACAGGCTGCGGCTGCCGTCACGGCGCGTCATGATGCCGCCGAAACTGAATTGCGTGGGGCCCGTCGGCTCCGCGCTCTCTTCGCCCGGAACGACGGGAACGGTGGCTTCCTCGATGTCGAAGCCCGCCTCGGCGTTATTGCGCAGGAATTCGTCGCGCAGGTAATCGAGGTATGCGCGCTCGTCAGGTTTCGTGAATAGCGTGCCTTCGAGTTGCGCATGCGCGCCGGTGCTCGTGGTGACGAGCGCAATAGCGACTACGCAGCGCATCAGGATGTTGGAAAAAGCCTGGCGTTGCACGCGCGTGGTGCAAGAGACGGCGGCGTGAAGGAGCATCACGGTTGTCATGGCGCCGGGTCCTCCGGCGGCAACCTGAACGTATACCAGTTCAGCGCGCAGGCCGCGGTGAAATGCTGCGCAAGGTAGATGTAGGAATCGGCGCCGGTGCGATTCACTTCGAGCGTGCACGACACCGGCTGCAGCAGGCTGGGGCCATCGAGCAGCGCGAGCAGCAGGTTCGCCAGGTCGTTTTCGTGCAGCAGCGGCAGGCGCAATTCGACGCGGCTCGTCTGCAGCATGATGTCGCGCCCCGGTCCGGTTCTGCCGACGGGATATTCCAGCGGCAAGGTCGTTTGCTGCCCGAAATCGAGATTCACGGGGAACAGCTTGAACTCGCTGCGCAGCTCGGCGAGCGTTTCCTGGAACTGCAGGCGGTCTTCCGTGGCCAGCGCGCCGTCCTGTTCCATCTGCTGGTAGCGGCCGATGTATTCGATGATCGTCGCCTCTTCCTGCTCGATGTCGTTCAGTGCGTTGCGCGCATCGCTCAGCGCATTGCGCGCGTCGCGCAGGCTCGCCTGCGCTGTGGAGTCCAGAGTGTTGAGGCCGACGATCAGGCCGCCGCTCACGATGAGGCTCAACGCGAGGCACACCAGCGGCCACTTGGTGCGCCAGTAATCGTCTTTCGTGAATTCGCGGGAGATCATCGTGCAGTCTCCTCCGTGGCCACTTGCTGCACGTCGTCGGGAGACAAGGTCAGCTCCAGCGTGAAAGGTCCCCGCACTTCGCGATCGTCGACCGTCGTGCTGAAGCTGATGTCCGTGCGCACCTCAGTCGGCATCTGGCTCGCGAACACCGTAACGCCGGGGGCCATGCGCAGCGCCGTGATCAAGGCATTCACCTGCTGCTGTGCTTCGCGAAAGCTCGCGGGCGAAAATGCCTCGCCGTCTATCGTGACCTTCACGGCAGTGCTGTCGCGCAATACGAGCCCGGTCGTGCCGGCGGCGTCGAGCAGTGCCTCGCGCGGCGATGGCCGTCCACCGGCTGCCGTATCGGTCGTCACGCCGCGTCCTGCAAGTTCCCACGTCACGTTCGTCAGTTGCAGGCCGGTGGCGCCGTCGAGCGCGCGGCTGATGATGTTCAGCGCATCGACCGGAGAGTGGACCTGCCTGGCAATCAGGTCATGCGTTTCGACGACTAGCTGCATCTCCCGCGACGGAATCGGCGTTTCCGGGAAGCGCTCGGTGAGCTGGCGATATTCATCCTGCAGCGGACGCGCCTGCGCGAGGAAGGAGTCGCGTTCTTTCCACTGTTCGAATACCGACAACGCCGGAGGAATGGCGATGGCGACACCGAGCACGACGATCGTGGCAGTCGTGTACCACAGCATGCGTGCGAAGCGGCGCAGGTCCTGGTACTTCGTCACCGCCGGCGGCGCGTAGACATTACCCGGTTGCCTTCCACCCAGCACGGTGGCTATGAAGTAATGCACCGGACTCGCTTCCTGTCCGCCGAGTTCGGCGCCGAGGGCAGCGAGCGGCGGATCGATGTGCACGACCTCGAAGCGGTTCATCCCGCTCGAGCGTGACTCGAGCTGCAGATAGGAGTCGTCGAACGCGGAATACACCTGGATGCGCAGGGTCGCTTCGTACGGCACGAACTGTATGCGCTCGAAATACTGGCGCAGTTGCAGCGTTTCCTGCAGCACGTCGCCGCCGAGCAGCATCGTTTCGCGTGCCTGCACCGGCGTCAGGCGGCTGAACATCACGATGCCCTTGCGCAGGAAGGTCTGCCGCAGGTTGCCGCCCGGTTCGATGTTGACGATCAGCAGGAACTCGTCCTGGTCGATCTTTCCGAGCGCGGCGAAATCATGCAGCAGGTGCGCGACGGACGTCACGCTCTGCACCGCCATGCGCCGCTCGAGCAGCACGCGCATCCAGATCTCGACGAGGTCCGGCTTCGTGATTGCGCTAAGCAGGATACGATCGTCGCGGCGGCCCGTGGTATCGCGATCGATCACTTTCGCAAGCCGGTAGGCGGAGCCGCGAAACACGAAGTCGAGCTTGCGTTTCATGACCGCGGCATGGTCGCTGCCGGTGACGTGCACGGCCGTATCGTGGCGGAAGCTCTCTTCGATGAGGTCGGTGACGACGATGACGGGCCACTTCTCGTACGCATCGAGCGCGACGTCGAAGCCTTCGAGTTCAGCTGGCGTTGCGCGGAACGACTGTTTCCACGCGAGGACGCCTCCATGCCACGCGAACAGCTGCAGGCCGCTGTCGTTGATCAGCAACACGAGGGCCTGCTTTTGCCTGCCGAGACTCATCGTCGTGTCGTTCCGTTTCCTATTGGACCGTGCTCAGGCTGTCGTAGACGGGGCCGAGCACCGAGATCATGACCCATCCGAGCAGGCCGCCGACGAGCACCGTCATCGCGGGCTGGATCAGTGTCTGCAGCTTGTCGATGCTGTCCTTGATGTCGCGCTCGTAAAAATAGCTGACGTTCAGCAGCGCCTTGTCGAGCTTGCCGGTGGTTTCCCCGATCTTCAGCATGCGGAGAACCAGCGGCGGGAACATGCCGGTGTTCGCGAGGCTCTGCGAGATCGGTTCGCCCTGTTCGATGTCGGTGCGCGCCTTCGCTATCGCGGCGCGCACCACAGTGTTGTCGATGATGCCTTCGGCGATTTCGAGGCTCGCGAGGATCGGGATGCCGGCTGCGTACATCATCGAGAAGAAGTTCGCGAATCGCGACAGGATGATCTTCAGGATCACCGGGCCGAGCTTAGGCACGCGCAGTTTGAGGCCGTCGAACTTGTAGCGCACGTTGTCATCCGTGCGGATCAGGATCTGCAGGCCGATGAAGATCGCCGGCGGCACGAACAGCCACAGGTACCAGAAATTTCGGATGACGCTGGAGGTGGCGATCAGCGCGCGCGTATGCAGGGGCAGTTCCTGGCCGATGCCTTCGATGAACTGCAGCAGCTGCGGTACGAGGTACATCATCAGGAAGGCCGTCACGCCGAGGACGACGGTGCCGACGATCAGCGGTGTCACCAGCAGCTTCTTCGTCGACGCCGCGAGTTCGTCCTGCCACTTGATCATGTCGGTCAGCGCATCGAGCACTTCGGCCAGCCGGCCGCTGGCTTCCCCGGCGCGTATCAGGCTGACGAACAGCGTGTCGAATACCTGCGGGAACTGCTCCATCGACTGCGACAGGTTCTTGCCGCTCTCGATGACCTCGATGAGGCTTGCGATGACTTCCTTGAACTGCGGATTGTCTAGGCTGTCGCGCAGGTCGCTCAGTGCTTCGAGGATCGGCACGCCGGCGCGCAGCAGCTGCGACGTCTGCAGGCAGAAGATGATCAGGTCGCGGCGCTCGACACGATGGTTCCCGGACGCAAGCGGCTTCAGCACGGTGAGGTCGGCCCTGATCAGGTCGAGCTTCATGTTCGTGAGGCGCTTTTCGAGATCGGCTTCGTTCGTGGCTTCGAGGCTGCCCGTGCGGGTCAGGCCGTCTCGCGTCATTGCCTTGTAGGTATAAAGCGCCATGGCAGGGTTAGTCGCGCAGGCGTTCGGTCAGATCCACGACCCTGGAGATTTCGTCCACGCTGGTGGTGCCGTCGAGCACGCGGCGGCAGGCGTCCTCGACGAGCGGCCTGAAGCCGCTGGCGAGCGCGCAGTTTCGCAATTCGCGCGCGCTCGCGCGGCGTGAGATCAGGTCGTCGAGGTCTGCCGTGATCTTCAGGATTTCGATGATCGACGAGCGGCCTTTGTAGCCATGGTTGTCGCAGGCCTCGCAGCCCGCCGGATGAAACAGCGTGTGCTGTGGCGCGTCCGCCGCGAGCCCAAGCAGCTTGCGCTCCATCGGCGTGATCGGGCGTTCGACCTTGCACCTGTTGCAAAGTTTGCGCACGAGGCGCTGCGAGATCACGCCGATCAGGT
>DASWWP010000202.1:0-10841 GCA_036405915.1 Pseudomonadales bacterium | reverse complement strand
TCATGTAGGCGCGGGTTTCACTGAAGCGCGCATGCTCCAGGATGCGGTAGGAGTTGAGGTACATAAGGACGAACATGAGCGCCAGTGAAGTGGCGATCATGGCGAGGAACCGCAGGTAAGGTTCTTTGGCGTCCGGATCTTCCATTCAAATCTCTCCAGCATGAGCGCGATTATTTGGGTCGTGTACTGCGGCACCGAAAATCAGGAAACCAATTTATCGGGGACCTGGTAAAAGTCGCGCAAGCAGTGCGCCGTCGAGCGATGCAGCAAGTACGTGGGTTCAAGTATCGTGCCAGTGCTTAGCGCGCATGACGGGTACGGGATCGGGTAATCGCACGTGCCGGGGTGTGTAAAATTTACGCGGGGTCATGCAACATTTTCCAGACTGACCAATGCTTCGCACCGGGTGATTGGAATCGGGATACACGAAGCACGCGCGACAACACCAGCTCGCGAGACCTACGGTAGCGTTCTGTCCCGCGGGGGGCTGCGGGCACGCCATAACGGCGTAATTAAAGTCTGCGGCTGTATATGCCCTGTAAACTGCTAGACTCCCGCGCGCTCGGCACCAGTAAAACAATAACCGTGAGGACCCTTGCCATATGTACCGTCATCTCGCCGCTGGCCTGCTCGTAACGCTACCGTTGTGTACAAGCGCCCAGGTTTACGATCGCGCGCCGGCCTGCGACCGCGCTTGCCTGACGTCGTTCATGGATCGCTACCTGCAGGCGCAGGCCGCCAATGCGCTCGGCGACCTGCCGCTTGCGCCGACGGTGCGCGTCACCGAGAACGGCGACCTGATCGATGCCGGCACCGGCTTCTTCGAGCGTGCCGATGCGCCGACGTACCGCATGGACATCGCCGATCCTGAAACCGGCGGCGTTGCCTCGTCGCTCGTCGTACAGGCCGGCGACGTGCAGGCATTCGAAATGGTGCGGCTGAAGGTCGAGGGCAACCAGATCACCGAAGTCGAAACAGTCGTCGCGTTCGAAGGTGATTCCGGGCCGATGTTCGTGCCGGACTTCGCCACCGAGCCGCGCCGCGACTTCCTGCTGACGCTGCTGCCGCGCGAACAGAATTCGCGCCTCGAGCTGATGGCGGTCGCTGACGCCTACTGGCGCGCACTCGAAACGAATGGACGTCCTGACTACCGCCCTGCACCGATGCTGCCCGGCGTCGTGCGCATCGAGAATGGCATGCCGACGACGAACGGTGCGATGTCCGAGGCCAGCAGCGGCGGACCCGCCGGCACGTTGAATGCCTCCGGCACGCAACAGTTCGACGAAGGCCGGTTCGTCAGCCGCACGATTTATGATCGGCGTTTTCCTGTGGTCGATGTCGAACGTGGCGTGGTCCTGTCGATCGCGCGGATGGGCGTCGATGAAGGGCATGAGGAGCCGCCGCACTGGCAGGGCGGCCGCCCGCTGCTCGCCGAATTCTTCGCCGTGCAGGATGGCCGGATCACGGCAGTGGAAGTCGTGATGAAGAGCACCGTTCCGCTCGAACAGCAACGCATCTGGGAACGCTCGCCGCTCGCGCGCAGCAAATCGGATCCCTGAGGCTCGTCGTCGTCTCCGCACGGACGACAACCTCTGCAACGTCGTCCCTGCGACTTGTCGCCGACATGAAGTGGAGACGGATAGCGGGAATCCGCTGTCTATTCGCAGCACCCGTGGCGTGCATCTTGCACGCTCTTCCGCATGAAAAATGCAGCCACGGATTCGAGCAGGCCCGTTGTCGTCATCACCGGCGCGAACGGTAACGTCGGCGCCGCACTGACAGCGGCGCTGTTGCAGACGTATGACGTAGTTCGTTGCGACAGGCCCGGCAAGGACTGCGACATCCCGCTGGACATATCCTCCGACGCCTCGGTAGCGGAAGCCGTACAGGCGCTTGCCGCGCGCTATGCCGGACGCATCGCGGCGGTGGTGCACCTCGCGGCGTACTTCGATTTCACGGGCGAGGACTCGCCGCTTTACCAGTCGGTAAACGTTGAAGGTACGCGCAGGCTCGTACGCGAGCTGAGCACCATCGATGCTGGCCGCTTCGTTTACGCCAGCACGATGCTGGTCCACGAGCCAGCGCAACGCGGGCTGCTCGTCAGTGAAGCAACGCCGTTGAGACCCAAATGGGCTTACCCGCAATCGAAGGCAGAAGCGGAACGCGTGATTGCCGACGAACATCGTGCGATGCCCTATACGATCCTGCGGCTGGCGGGCATGTATGACGACGAGACCGGCGTGCCCACGCTCACGCAGCAGATTGCGCGCATCTACGAAAGGAATTTCCAGAGCCATCTGTACGCCGGGGACCCCCAGACGGGGCAAAGCTTCATACACAAGCAGGACATGGTCGACGTGTTCAAGCGTGTCATCGACCAGCGCGCACAGTTGCCCGTGGAGAACGTGATACTGGCCGGCGAGCCTGACGTGATGGGCTACGACGAACTGCAGGACGCAATCGGCAAGCTGCTGCATGGCGACGACGACTGGAAGACGCTCGTCGTGCCCGGCCCGGTCGCGAAAGCTGGCGCATGGGTCCAGGATCACGCCGAATCGGTCATTCCCGATAGTTTCGATGAAGGTCACAAGCCGTTCATCAAACCCTTCATGATCGACCTGGCCTCCGATCACTACGCGCTAGACATAAGCCGCGCCAGACAGCTGCTTGGCTGGCAGCCGCGACACAGCATTCGTGCAACACTGCCGAAAATGATCGCGGCCCTGAAACGCGACCCCGTCAGCTGGTACACGAAGAACAAAATTCCGTTGCCGCCGTGGATGGAGTCGGCGCAGGAACGCGAACGAAACCCGGAGCTCGTACGCCGACGCTACGATGCCGACTACGCGAAGGCGCATCACGACAATCTATGGGCGCACTTCCTCAATATCGGCCTCGGCTTCTGGCTGATTTCGGCGCCGTTCACGCTGGGCTACGAATCGCGCGCGATGGTATGGAGCGATGTCATCAGCGGCGTCCTGATCGTGCTTCTGGGTCTGTGCGCACTGTCACCCGGCAGATGGATGCGCATGGCGCGCTTCGATCTTGGGTTGGTGGGATTATGGTTGCTGTTCGCACCGTTGATCTTCTGGGCACCGACAGCGGCTGAGTATCTGAATGGCACGATCATCGGTGCGCTGGTAATCGGCTTCGCCCTGCTGACGCGGCCCTTTCCACTTATGTCGCCAGCGGCAAGCGCGGGTCCGGAAATCCCGCCTGGCTGGGACTTTTCGCCATCGAGCTGGTTTCAACGCATACCGATCATCGCGCTGGCTTTCGTGGGCTTCTACATTTCGCGCTATCTCACGGCTTACCAGCTGGGACACATCGACAGCGTGTGGGAACCCTTCTTCGCGGGCGACATACCGGGCGACGGGAAGAATGGCACCGAGGAAATCATCACGTCCTCGGTATCCGAAGCATGGCCGGTGCCCGATGCCGGCCTTGGCGCGCTCACCTACATGCTGGAAATCCTGACCGGGCTCATTGGTTCCGCGAGCCGCTGGCGCACGATGCCATGGCTCGTGCTGCTGTTCGGCATCATGATCATCCCGCTGGGATTCATCTCGATGACCTTCATCATCATCCAGCCGATCATGCTCGGCACGTGGTGTACCCTGTGTCTCATTGCGGCACTGGCGATGCTGCTGCAGATTCCGTATTCCTTCGATGAAATCATGGCCACGATCGGCTTCCTGCGTCGTCGCGCGCGCGCTGGCCGGCCGTGGATCAAGGTGCTGTTCACCGGCGACACGGACGAAGGCAGCACGCTGGACAAGAAAGCGGACGACTTCCGCCAGCCGTTTTTCGCGGCAGTTCGCAACGTCGTTGGCGGCGGCATCAACGTGCCGTGGAACCTCGCCGTGTGCCTCGCAATCGGCGTCTGGCTCTTGCTCACGCGCGTGACGCTAGGCACTTCGGGCGACATGGCCAACGCCGATCATGTGATCGGCTCGCTCGTATTGACGGTCACGCTCACGGCCTTTGCCGAAGTGGTGCGCGCTGCGCGCCTGCTGAACGTACTGCTGGGCCTGGCTCTGATTATCGCGCCGTTCGTACTGGGTGCCGACACAGCAGCGATGGTGTCATCCCTGGTGTGCGGCGCGGCGCTGATCGCGTTCAGCATACGCCGTGGCCCTGTCAGGAATGCCTGGGGCGAGTGGACAGGGATCATCGTTTGATCGCTTTTTGACGGGAGCGCAGCGCTCGGCGATTCACGTGGCGTCGCGTGCGGCCTTCGCGTCCTCGACGAGCCGCGTGTACTCGAACTCCTTGATCGAGTTGTAAGCGAACGCGAGATCCGGTTGTACTACGCCGGGATCTTCCTGATGGTCCTGCACGATCCTGCATTCGTCGAACTGCGCCCAGAATTCTTCCGGTTCCCTGTGCTGCGACGCGAGCTGCCGGATCAGGATCTGAATCAATTGCCGGTGCGCGAAAAGTTTGGCTTCCAGTTGAATCAGTTTGCTGTCGTTATCCATGGCATTCACCTGCATTGGGGGTTCTCAACACGGTATACCTCGCGGCGCCGTCATCACGGCGCGGTGCTCACCGGCGCGTTGACGTAGACGCCTTCCGCCAGCTGGCGCAGCACGTATTGCAGGATGCCGCCGTGCTGCAGGTATTCGACTTCCTTTGGCGTATCGACGCGCACCTGCACGTCGAACGCGAACGCGCTACCGTCGGTGCGCACACCTTTCAGCTTCACCGACTTCGCGGTGCCATTGTGCAAACCATCGATCGTGTACGTCTCCGTGCCGTCGAGTCCGAGGCGCGCCGCGTCGTCGCCAGGCATGAACTGCAACGGCACGACGCCCATGCCGATCAGGTTCGAGCGGTGGATGCGTTCGAAGCTCGCTGCAAGCACGGCCTTCACGCCGAGCAGCAGCGTGCCTTTCGCAGCCCAGTCGCGCGACGAGCCGCTGCCGTATTCGCTGCCGGCGATGATGAGCAACGGCGTGCCGTCCTGCTGGTAGCGCATCGACGCATCGAAGATGCTCATCTGCTCGCCCGACGGCAAATGGCGCGTGACGCCGCCTTCGCTGCCGGGCACGAGCATGTTGCGCAGCCGCACGTTCGCGAACGTGCCGCGCATCATCACTTCATGGTTGCCGCGGCGCGAGCCGTATGAATTGAACTCCTCGAACGCCACGCCGTTTTCCAGCAGGTATTTACCGGCGGGCGAATCCCTCTTGATGGAGCCGGCCGGCGAGATGTGGTCGGTCGTCACCGAATCGCCGAGCAGCGCGAGTACGCGCGCGTTGCGGATGTCCGCCAGGCCCGGTGCCTCGGCTGGCATCCCGGCGAAGTACGGCGGATTCTTCACGTAGGTCGAATCCGGCCAGTTGTAGATTGCACCGGTCGATACCGGTAGCGAGGTCCAGTTCGTGTCGCCGGCGAACAGCTCGCTGTACGAACGGTTGAACATGTCGGACGTGATGTGCCGCGCGGTCAGCGCTGAAATTTCATCCGATTGCGGCCAGAGGTCGCGCAGGTACACGGGCTGGCCGGCGGCATCGGTGCCGAGCGGCTCGTCGCGCAGGTCGATGTCGACCGTGCCCGCAAGCGCATACGCGACGACGAGCGGTGGCGAGGCGAGGAAATTCATCTTCACGTCGGCGTGGATGCGGCCTTCGAAATTGCGATTGCCCGACAGCACGGCGGCGCAGACGAGGTCGTTCGCGTGGATCGCACTGGCAATCACGTCGGGCAGCGGTCCGGAATTGCCGATGCAGGTCGTGCAGCCGTATCCGACCAGGTCGAAGCCGAGTTGCGCGAGCGGCGCGAGCAGATCGCAGGCCTGCAGGTAATCGGTGACGACTTTAGAACCCGGCGCGAGCGAGGTCTTCACCCACGGTTTGCGGCGGAGTCCGCGCAGCACCGCGTTGCGCGCTATTAGTCCCGCGGCAATCATCACGGCGGGATTCGACGTGTTCGTGCACGACGTGATGGCCGCGATGACGACGGAACCGTGGTCGAGCACGAAGGTCTCGCCTGATGCTTCATCGCGCAGCTGCACGGGCTGGTAAATACGCCCTTCGGCTAGCGCCGGTTCCGCTGGCGGCGGTCGCGGCTTGTCCGCTTTGCTCGATACGTCGACGGCCGGTGGATCGCTGGCCGGAAACGATTCGTAGCTCGCTTCGTCCACCGCGCCGGGCGCGCGTGCCTGCTTCAGCGGAGCGAGGCCGGCTTTGTCGCTGACGATCGGTTTCGGGCGCAGGTAACCCGGCAATGCCTTGCGGAACAGCGCCTTGACCTTGTCGAGGTCGACGCGATCCTGTGGCCGCCGCGGGCCGGCGAGCGACGGCACGACGTTGCCGAGGTCGAGGTCGATGATGCGCGTGTAGTCGGCCGCTGGCGCGCCATCGAGGCGCCACATGCCCTGATGCCGGGCGTAGGCTTCGACGAGCTGGCACTGCTGCCCGGAACGTCCCGACAGGCGCAGGTAGCGAATGGTCTCGGCGTCGATCGGGAAAATCGCGCAGGTGGAACCGAATTCCGGCGACATGTTGCCGATCGTTGCGCGGTCGGCCACGGGCAGGTGCGCAAGTCCATCGCCGAAAAATTCGACGAACTTGCCGACGACTCCAACCGTGCGCAACAGCTCCGTGATCGTCAGCACGAGGTCCGTGGCCGTGGTGCCCTCGCGCAAGCGGCCGCTCAGGCGAAAACCGATGACCTGCGGTATCAGCATCGAGATGGCCTGCCCGAGCATCGTGGCCTCGGCCTCGATGCCGCCGACACCCCAGCCGAGAACGCCGAGTCCGTTCACCATCGTCGTGTGCGAATCGGTGCCGACGAGCGTGTCGGGATACACGAGGCCATCGCGCTGGAACACGACGCGCGCGAGGCGTTCGAGATTCACCTGGTGCACGATGCCCGTGTTCGGCGGCACGACGGCGAGGTTGTCGAAAGCGATCTGGCCCCAGCGCAGGAACTGGTAGCGCTCGCCGTTGCGTTCGTATTCGCGCGTGTTGTTGCGCCGCAACGCATCGGGCGAGCCGAAGAAATCCACCTGCACCGAATGGTCGATGACGAGTTCTGCCGGCGACAGGGGGTTGATTCTTGCCGGATCGCCGCCGAGTTGCTGCATTGCGTCGCGCATCGCGGCAAGGTCGACGATCGCCGGTACGCCGGTGAAGTCCTGCATCAGCACGCGCGCCGGCTTGAAGGCGATTTCGGTATCGGGCTCCTTGTGCGCATCCCACGCGGCCAGCGCCACGATGTCGTGCAGCGTGACGTTGATGCCATCTTCATGCCGCAGCAGGTTTTCGAGCAGGATCTTGTGGCAGTACGGCAGGCGCGTGAGGTCGTACTTGTTCTGCAGGGCCTGCAGGCTGAAGCAGCGGAAGGTCTGTTCGGCACTGTGGATCGTCGCCAGTGCGCCGAGCGAGTTCAGGGATTCGGCCATGTTCGTGCCTGCAGGGTGGACGGAGAATCGATACAGGGGATTGTGCAACCTACTCGCGCATCACGACATGGGGCCTTTCACGTGAATGCCGCGCGGATTGGCCGCACCCGCCCTCAAGATCGCACGCAATCGCAAAGCGACGAGGCCTTGCATCCGGTTTGCGGTGTCCCGGGCGCGGCGAATAGCCTTTCTCCATATTTAATGCACATTGTTTACATGGTGAGTTTACAGGCGTAATCTGCGATTGACCCTGTAATCCCAAGCCAATGGAGGCATGTATGACAGGTTTAGCTGCAGGTCTGCGTTTCCCGCTCGCGTTCGCCATGGGTTTGCTGCTGACGGCAAGCCTGTTCACGATGCTGTGGGTCTTCACGAACAAAACCTTCGACGTTACCGAGACGACGCAGGTGCGGATCGCGTTCACGCGCGTCGAACGCGATATTCCTCCGGTAAACCGTCGCCAGCAGAAAGTCGCCAAGCCGCCGCCGGCGGTCGTGCCCGACGTGCCGTCGATCGGCCGCGGGACGGCGACCGGGATCGACACGAGCGTCGTCATGCCGACGGAACCGGGCATCGCGCTCGATACGGGGATCAACGTCTCGGGCGCCGATCGCGACGCGGTGCCGCTCGTGCGCATCAACCCGACCTACCCGCCGCGCGCAGCCGCCAATGGCGATGAAGGCTGGGTGCGTGTGCAGTTCGACATCACGGCATCGGGCTCCGTGACGAACGTCATGGCGGTCGAAAGCGAACCCGGTACGGTGTTCGATGCCGCGGCCGTCGAGGCCGTGGCGCGCTGGCGCTACAACCCGAGCATCGTGAATGGCGAAGCCGTCGACCGAGTCGGCATGCAGACCTTGCTGCGCTTTACGCTCGAGGACTAGCTGCCGCTCCCATTCGCTTTCTCGAGAGCGGCCACCTTGAGTTCGAGCGCCGCGATCTGCGACCGCGCCTGCTCGAGCAGGCGCGTTTGCGCGACGAATTCCTCCTTCGTCACGACGTTCATGCGCGCGAGGCTCGTCTGCAACAGGCCATACATCTCCTTCTCCAGCTTCTGCCGGGCGGCATCCGCAGCGGGGAACAAACCTGCTGCCCTTGCGCTCAGTTGCTGCAAAAAGTCGTTGTCAATCATGGGTATGTCCTGTGGCTTTATCGGATTGAGGGGCAGTATACTCGCCCGACCCACGCGCCAGCGCCTGCTGTTTCAGCGACCCTGCGCCGGGCCGCGCGCTCGATGGTGCGCGGGCAGCGCGCCGCGGCGGCGCGTACGCAAGAGCACGGTGCTAACGAGGATAACAACATGAAAATGATCACGGCCGTCATCAAACCCTTCAAGCTGGACGATGTGCGCGAAGCGCTGTCGAACATCGGTGTCCAGGGCATCACGGTGACGGAGGTCAAGGGTTTCGGCCGGCAGAAAGGTCATACCGAGTTGTATCGCGGCGCTGAATACGTCGTCGATTTCCTGCCGAAGATCCGCCTCGAGATCGCCGCGGAAGACAGCATGGTCGAACGCATCATCGAAACGCTCAGCAAGGCTGCATCGACCGGCAAGATCGGCGACGGCAAGATTTTCGTGCACACGCTGGAGCAGGTCATTCGTATCAGGACGGGTGAATCCGGTCCTGACGCAATCTAAGCAGGATCCAGGTAGTAAGCCGGCCCCAGGTCGAACGACCGCACCGCCCCCAACTCATCCCCACAGGTATTGCAGCACGGCCAGTGCTGCCACCGGCGCCGTCTCCGTCCTCAGCACGCGCTTTCCAAGCGCGATGCCGCGGAAGCCGGCGCCAATCGCGCGTTCGATTTCCGCCGGCGCGAGCCCGCCTTCAGGTCCGATCAATAGCGCCACGCCGCCGTCAGGCCGCTCGCCGTCGAGCCTTGCCGTCTGCTGATGGTCAAGCACGAGGCAGAGTTCGGCTGGTGCGGACTGCACGAAGGCTGCCAGTGCCTGCGGCGCCAGCACCTGCGGTACGCGCACGCGTCCGCTTTGCTCGCAGGCGCTGATCGCGATCTGCTGCCAGTGCTCCTGGCGTTTTTCCTTGCGCTCGTCGCTCAGGCGCACTTCGCAATGCTCGGTGAACAGCGGCGCGATGACGCTGACGCCGAGCTCGGTCGCTTTCTGGATGGCGTAATCCATGCGTTCGCCGCGCGAAATGCCAAGGCCGAGCACGGTCCTGAGCGGCGATTCGACTGCCGGCCACGCCTGCTCGCCGGGCAGCACCGTGACGCTCTTCTTGCCGACGTGCGTGATCGTCGCGCTGTATTCCGCGCCATCGCCGTTGAACACGACGAGCGGCGCGCCGGCATCGAGACGCAGCACCTTGCCGAGGTAGTGTGCGGTCTGGCCCTCCAGTACGAGGTCGACGCCGGAGGCCAGCGCTTGTGCGCAATAAATTCGGGAAATTCTCATGTTGAAAGAATAACCGCTGTTAACGACCATACCCAAGCTTCACAGAGTCCGGATGCAGCGTGCAAAAAATTGCCCAACCGATCGTCACGCTCGCAGGCTTTGCCGCGATCCTGTTATTGCTCGCCACCGGCATCATCTACCAGAAAGGTGCGATCGACCTTACGCAGGCCTTCGGTTTGCTGCGCATCGGCGCGCTTCTCGGCATTGCCGGCGCAGCCTTCACCATTTTCTTCATCCTGTGGCAGCGGCCGCAGGGCGTTAACCTCGCGGTGATCGCCGCGTCGGCGATGCTCGGCATCGTCGCGTTCTACATGCCGTACCGGCAAATGCTGCTCGTGCAGAGCCTGCCGCCGATCCACGACATTACGACCGATGTCGACGATCCGCCGGCTTTCGTCACGATTGCGCGCGTGCGCGATGTGGCGCAGAGCCCCGTGACGTACGACGGGCCGCAGGCCGCGATGATGCAGCGCAGGGCCTATCCCGATATCCGGACCGTCGTGCTGGAGCACAGCGCGCCGGACGTTTTCGCCGCGGCGCTGCGTGCGCTCGACGAGCTTGGCTGGCGCGTCGCCGAAGCGAGCAGCGAGCAGGGACGCATCGAAGCCACGGTGAGTTCACGCTGGTTTGCGTTGAAGGATGACGTCGTGATGCGCCTGCGGCCCGCCGCCGGCGGCATGACGGAATTCGACATGCGCAGCAAGTCGCGCATTGGCATCAGCGACGCAGGCGCGAATGCGCACCACATCCGGCGCTTCATGGCGGAATTGAACGACGAGCTGGATTGACAGCACGTTGCGGAAGATCGCTTACGGGGATTGCTGAATTTCGCGGCCTTTCCGGAATTCGCGGCTGCAAGGTCAGCGAATGTGACCGAGCTTGTCGCGCTTCGTCGCCAGGTACGACTGGTTGTGCAGGTTCTCGCCCGTGAGCAGCGGCATGCGGTCGGCGACGGCGATGCCGAGCTTCTCCATCGCCGCTACCTTGTTCGGATTGTTCGTCATCAGGCGCAGCTGC
>DASWWP010000201.1:0-16741 GCA_036405915.1 Pseudomonadales bacterium | reverse complement strand
CGAGTCCCTTTCCTTTCGCTGGCTGATCGTCAGTTTGCTGTCTTTCTTCATGGCGATGCAGGGGCAGCATCTGTTGCGCTCGCTGCTGGCCTGGCAGCTGACGGAGAGCGAACTCGCGCTGGCCTGGGTCAACGTGGCCGTCGCGGTGCCGATGTTCTTCGGGTCGCTCGTGGCCGGCGCGCTGATCGATCGCGTGGAGCGGCGCAGGCTGATGATGATCGCGCAACTCGTCATCATGGCGAACGAAGCGATCGTGCTGGTCCTGCTGATGCTTGGCACGCTGCAGTTCTGGCAGCTTCTGTGCGTGTCGGTGGTGCTCGGTATCCTGTATCCGTTCGTGATGCCGACGCGCACGGCGATGATTTACGGGCTCGTCGGCCGCGACAAGCTCGGCAATGCGATGGCGCTGCAGGCGGCCTCGCTGAACATCGGCCGCATCGCAGGTCCCGCGCTGGCAGGCGCGTTCATCCCGCTGACCTCCCTCGAATTCGTCTATGCCGCGACGCTCGTGCTGAGCCTCGTGTCGACGATCACGCTCGTGAAGCTGCCTCCGTCGCAGCCTGAGCAGCGTTCGGGCAAATCACTGCTGCGCGACATTTCTTACTCCTTCATATATGTCGGCCAACACCGCGACATCATGCTGTGCCTGCTGTTCGGCATCATTCCGCTGATGCTGGCATATCCCGTGATCAGCCTGATGGTCGCCTTTGCCGAAGACATCTGGATGGTCGGCGAAACCGGGCTCGGCCAGCTGATGGCGATGGTCGGGGCGGGCGGCATAGCGGGTTCGCTGATCGTCGCGCGCATGGGCGACCACTCGCGACGTGGCAGGCTGATGGTCTACGCGGCCGCGCTGTTCGCGATGATGCTCGCCATGTTCAGCATGAGTCCGTGGTTCGGCGTGGGCCTCGTGCTGCTGCTCGCGGCGAACATGTTTTCGAACATCACGATGACGCTGAACGCGACGATCGTGCAGTTGCTCGCGCATGAAGAAGTGCGCGGACGCATGTCGAGCCTCGTGATGGTGTCGATGGGACTGACGCCGCTCGCCGTATTGCCGATCGCCTTCGCCGCCGAACGGTACGGTATAGACCACACGATGTTCGCCGGCTGCGTGTTGTTGCTCGCGATCGTCGTGCTGATGTATTACACGAGTCCGACGCTGCGAAACCTCGATGCGACGCTGAAGCAGCGCCGGTCTGCCGCTGCCAACGCTTCGGCGTGACGAGCCGGCCTAGGGCCAGAGATTACGCAATGACGAGCAATTTACCCCCTATGATGCGCGCACGATGAACCAAGCCACTGCCACACCTCCCTCTCCCTGGGCTGCCCTCAGAAACAGCACGTTTCGCTGGTTGTGGCTTGCCACGCTCGTGTCGAACGTCGGCTCGTGGATGCACGAGGTCGGCGCGGGCTGGCTGATGACGGACCTGACGGATTCGACCGTGATGGTGGCGCTGATGCAGACAGCGACCTCGCTGCCGGCCTTCTTCATCCTGCTGCCGTCCGGCGCGCTATCGGACATCGTCGATCGCCGCCGCTACCTGCTGACGGCGAACGTCGGCCGGCTCGTCGTCGCGAGCATGCTCGCGGTGCTGACGTTGACGGGCATCATCGGCGAATGGTCGCTGCTGATCTTCACGCTGCTGCTCGGCATCAACATCGCGATGATCATGCCGACGTGGCAGGCGATCATCCCGGAAATCGTACCGCGCTCGGAACTGCAGGGTGCCGTCGGCCTGAATACGCTCGGCATGAACATCTCTCGCGTGATCGGTTCGCTGATCGCCGGCGTGATCATTGCGTATTCGGGCAGTGGCGCCGTGTTCGTGTGCAACGCGGTAAGCCTGCTCTTCATCATCACGGTGCTGCTGCGCTGGAAGCGTGTGCCGCCGGAAACGGCCTTGCCGCCGGAACGCTTCTGGCCCGCCGTGATGACCGGCCTGCGCTACACGCGCCATTCGCCCGCGCTGCAGGCGACGATCTACCGCAGCGTCGGCTTCTATTTCTTCGCGAGCGTGATGTGGGCGCTGCTGCCGCTTATCGCACGCGACCTGCTCGAAGGCGACGAGCGCACGTACAGCTACCTGTTCGCGTCGATCAGCATCGGTGCGATCGGCAGTGCATTCCTGCTGCCGACGCTGCGCAAGCACATGACCAACGACGAACTGATCACGCGCGCCGGCCTCGTGTTCGCCGCCGGCATCGCGCTGACGGCCACCGTGCACAACCACGCGCTCGCGATGCTCGCGCTGTGTGCCTGCGGCGCCGCGTGGATCATCGTGATGACGGGCGCGCAGATGTCCGCGCAAACGGCGCTGCCGAACTGGGTGAAGTCACGCGGCATCGCGATTTTCCAGACCTTTTTCATGGGCTCTCTGGCGATAGGTCCGGTCGTATGGGGCAGCGTGGCGGAGTACTCCGACCTGCCGATGGCGATGCTGATCGCGGCCGGCTGCCTCGTCGTGTCGAGCCTGTTCACTCGGCGCTGGCCGGTGAGCGGCAACGATGCGCTGGACCATACGCCATCGAAGCACTGGCAAAAGCCGGCCCCGAAAATCGCGATCGATCCGCACCAGGGGCCGGTCATGATCGCGATCCGCTACGAGCCCATGCAGGAACATGTGCATGAGTTCCTCCGCGAGATGCACCTGCTCGGCAAGGCGCGCCAGCGTGACGGCGCGCACTTCTGGGAGATCTTCGAAGATGCGACGAATCCGGGCACATTCATGGAAACGTACGTCGTGGACACCTGGCTTGATCATTTGCGGCAGCATGAGAGAATCTCCCGGCAGGACGCGCAGACACAGGCCAGGATAAGAGCGCTGCTGCGGCCGGATACGGCGCCTGTCGTGACGCAGTTCGTCAAACCGGTCATTAAGTCCTGAGGATTCGTCCTCCGCGTAACTTCCGCATTCTTCTCCGTCATGCCCGCAACCGGCTTGCGGGTGGCGATCGTAACGTGGCGGTAAACGTGGCGTTAGAATCGCCGCACAAACACTCACCCACTTGCACAGAGTCACCTCCATGCATGCAATAGCCACGAATTACCTGCAGGCCCTGCTCGATCGCGGCATCGAGTATGTATTCGCTAACGCTGGTACCGACACGGCGCCGATCATCGAAGCGCTCGTTGCCGCGAAAAAGGCTGGCATCAAAACCCCGGAATTTTTGACGGTACCGCACGAAAACGTCGCGATCTCGATGGCGCACGGCTACTTCCTGGCCACCGGCAAGCCCGCTGCGGTGATGGTGCACGTGACAGTCGGCACGGCTAACGCACTGTGCGGCCTCATGAATGCGGCGCGCGACCAGGCGCCGATCTTGCTCACCGCCGGCCGTACGCCAAGCACCGAAACTGGCCACATCGGTTCGCGCAACGCCTCGATTCACTGGGGCCAGGACAGCTTCGACCAGGGCGGCATCGTGCGCGAGTGGGTGAAGTGGGATTACGAACTGCGCCCGGGCCAGGCGGCTGACGAAATCGTCGGCCGCGCGCTCGACGTCGCGATGAGCGAGCCGAAGGGTCCCGTGTACCTGTGCATGCCGCGCGAAGTGCTCGGCGACATGACCGACACCACGCCACCGCCGCCACGCGAGCGAGCACTCGGCGCATTGCCCGCCACACCATCTGCCGACGGCATCGAACAGGCCGCGCAATGGCTCGCGAATGCCGAGTTCCCGCTCGTGATCAGCTCGAGCACCGGCCGCGACCCGGAAAACGTTCACCGCCTCGCCCGGATTGCGGAGCAGTACGGCATCGGCGTTGCGCTTCCCGGTGAACCGGGCGCACGCGAATTGAACATTCCCACGACGCATCCGATGTTCGTCGGCGTGCATCCGGCCGACGCGATCGCGAAGGCCGACGTCATCGTCGCGATCGACTGCGAAGTGCCGTGGTGGCCTAGCAAAGTGTCGCCGAAGGCCGGCGCGAAGATCATTCACATCGCCCCCGATCCCTTCTTCATTCGTTACCCGGTACGGGGATTCCCCGTGGACCTCGCGCTCGCCGGTTCGTCGTCGCTCGCGCTCGAGATGCTCGAAGCGTCATTGAAGAAGCAGAGCGCTGCGAAGGTCGCACAGCGCCAGCAGGCCTTCCGCGCAATCTCCACCGCGCGCGCCGATAAACAGAAGGCGCTCGTGCAAAGCATGGCGCAGCGCTCGCCACTGCATCCGGCCTGGGTAGCGCATTGCGTGAACGAGGTCGTGACGAAGGACACGATCATCGTCAACGAGATGGGCGTGCCGCTCGACTTCCTTGCGCTCAGCGAGCCCAGGTCATATCTCTCCAGCAGTCTCGCTGGCGGACTCGGCTTCGGCCTCGGCGGCGCACTCGGTGCGAAGCTCGGTGCGAAGGCGAAGAACGTGCTGCTGATCGTCGGTGACGGTTCGTACATGTTCGGCTGTCCGACCGCCGCGCATCACGTCGCGCGCATGTATGGATTGCCGACGACGACGCTCGTGATGAACAACGCACGCTGGAACGCCGTGCATCGTTCGACGCTCGGCATGTATCCGCAGGGTCTCGCGTCGAAGGAAGAGATGATGCCGCTCGTGTCGCTAGGTGAGTCACCCGAGTACCAGGACATCATGAAAGCCTGCGGCGGTTACGGCGAGAAGGTTTCCGATCCGACGCTTCTGCTCGCGGCATTGCGGCGTTGTCTCGAGGCCAATGCGCGCGGTCAGTCGGCGCTGTTGAACCTCGTCACGGGCGACTGACGTGTCGCTCGATGCGTTAATAACATTCATCGTGGCGTCGACGCTGCTGTCGTTCGCACCCGGACCCGACAACATTTTCGTGTTGATGCAGTCAGCGATGCATGGTCGCCGCGCAGGACTCTTCATCACGCTCGGACTGTGCACCGGACTGCTCGTGCACACGACGCTCGTCGCACTTGGCGTTGCCGCGCTGCTCGTCGTGAGTACTACCGCGTTCACGGTACTGAAGCTCGTCGGTGCCATGTATCTCGTGTATCTCGCCGTGCTGTCGTGGCGCGCGTCGGCGAGCGTCGCGGACGGCCCGGACGCACTGCAGCTGAGTCCACGGCAGTACTACCTTCGCGGGATCGTCATGAACGTGACGAACCCGAAAGTGGCGATCTTCTTCCTCGCTTTCCTGCCGCAGTTCGCGCAGCCGGACGGGGGCTCGATCACGCTGCAACTCGTTGTTCTGGGAGGACTTTTCATTGCCGTCGCCCTGGCCGTATTCAGCCTGATTGCGGTGCTCGCGGGCTGGCTGGCCGGGGCCCTCGCGCGCTCCGCGCGGGCGCAGATCCGCCTTAACCGCTTGGCCGCACTGGTGTTTTTCGGCCTGGCTGCGCGCCTGGCCCTGAGCTCGCGCTAGGCCCTTCCCGCTCCGTCCTCAATGTGTCTCTGTGCCCGTGGCTGGGACACGCCGTTTGGCCCATAAAAAGACTCTGTCAAGACATGCGCTGGGGGGAGTCGTCCCCTATAATCGCGGTCCGCGTTTCGATCCGGTTGAGGGGATTCCGCGGAAGCTCGACAACAAGCGTGATGGAGCCTGGCACCCCAGAGGGCTCAAAAGATTCGTTAATAACAAGAAAATCATACTTACTTCAGTCAGAGACTTAAGGATCAACATGGCCACTTCCAAAACCCAGAAAAGCAAGCCGGTCGTAACCCCGACGGGCGACTTCACTTCTCTTTCGATCGAAGAACAGACGGCGAAATTCCTCGCCCAGGGCGGCAAGATCCAGCAGATCCCGCTCGGCGTCAGCGGCCAGGTTGCGACCTCGGGCCCACGCCACATTACGCTGGGCAAGCGCCACCTCCAGGCCCAGTAAGAACACAACGCTCACACAGATTTTTTGCTGCAATGCTGCTTTGGACCCTGCCCTCCGGCGGGGTTCGTTTTATCTGGGGTATCGGTATTCTTACGGCCGCCCCCACACTTCCCAGTCCTCCGCGCCTCCATGAGTTTCGAACATCCATCGCATTACCACGCGTTGAGATGCCGCGCGTGCTGCATTATCTTGCGCCGCTCCGCAACGAACGCCGCACCATGACCGACGTCCATCCACTCTCATATGACTCGCTGAAGCTGTTGCTGCAGCCTCGCGCTGCCGACAGCCACAAGGGTGACTTCGGCCACGTGCTCGTCGTCGGTGGCGACCACGGCATGGGCGGCGCCGTGTTGATGGCCGCTGAAGCGGCCGCGCGCAGTGGCGCCGGCCTGACCTCGGTCGCGACGCGCCACGAACACGTGGCGGCATCGATCGCGCGGCGCCCGGAGCTGATGGTGCGCGGTGTCGATGGCGGGGCGGAGCTGGAAGGGCTGCTCGAACGGGCCACGGTTGTCGTGGTGGGTCCGGGTCTTGGCCAGAGCGACTGGTCGCGGGACTTGCTGAGATTCACGCTGAGGGACGCGGCACGGCGGGCGTTGCCGGTCGTCCTCGATGCCGATGCGTTGAACTGGATTTCCCGCGACTCAGCCCTGTGGCCACAGGCGCTTCACGGTAAGTGCCTGCTCACGCCGCACCCCGGAGAGGCAGCTCGGCTGCTCGGCCTAGAGCGCGTCGTCGTCAACGCCGATCGGCCGGCTGCAGCGCTTGCGCTGCAGCGCAGGTTCGGCGGCGCTGCCGTGCTGAAAGGCGCAGGAACCATTGTTTGCCATGCCCACGGGCAGCGCGTCCATGTCGAAACCTGTGGCCACGGCAATCCTGGCATGGCCAGCGGCGGAATGGGCGACGTGCTGAGCGGCGTGCTCGGCGCACTGCTCGCGCAAGGGCATTCGCTGGCCGATAGCGTGCGCCTCGGTGTATGCGTCCACTCCCTCGCCGCGGATCTCGCGGCTGAAGCCGACGGACAACGCGGCCTGCTCGCCACCGATTTGCTGCCTTTCATTCATCGCCTGCTGAACCCATGACGACCGATTCCCGCGTGCTTCCGGACGAGGAAGCGACAATTGCCGCCGGTGCCCTCCTCGCAAAAGCGGCTGACGGCCATGGCGTGATAGCGCTGCACGGCAACCTCGGCGGCGGCAAGACGACACTGTGCCGCGGTCTCATTCGTGCGCTCGGCCACACCGGTGCCGTGAAAAGTCCGACCTTTACGCTCGTCGAGCCGTACGAACTGGGCGGCACGCGTGTGCTGCACTATGACCTGTACCGGCTCACGCACCCCGAAGAAGTCGAATATCTCGGCATGCGCGACTTCCTCGACGGTCGCACGCTTACGCTGATCGAATGGCCCGAAAAAGCCGCTGGATTCCTGCCCCCACCGGACCTGGAGCTCCATCTGGACGTGATTCCGGATGGCCGCCGCCTTAGTTGGCAAGCACTAACACCACATGGAGAAAAGCTCGGCAAAGCGCTCGCGTAAACCCCGCCAGCTATAATAATTCTAGCTTTACCCTGCAAACGCCTGTAAATTATGGAATTATTCTCGCTCCATAGTTAGCACGATGCGCACCCATCTCTTTCTATTACTGCTGCCTGTCTTCTTCGGCCACGCATTCGCGAGCGCTGCCGTAGTGGAGAGTGCGCATGTCGAAACGGCGACCGACTACACGCGGCTTGTGTTCGATCTGGACGGGCGCCTCGAACACAAGGTCTTTACGCTCGAAAACCCCGACCGCATCGTCATCGACTTCACCGGAACGCGCCTTTCCGGGTCGTTCGACACGCTCGATCTGAGCGCCACGCCGATCACGAAAATCCGTAGCGCCGCGCGCAACGAAAGCGACCTGCGCGTCGTGCTCGACCTGCAGGGAAGGATGCAGCCACGCAGTTCGTTCGTTGCGCGAGACGACGGCAACGGCGAGCAACTGATCCTCGACCTGTATGGAGCCAACGCACCGGCGATGGCCACGACGATTTCCGGCGAGTCGCGCACGGCCGCGGTATCGGCGCCCGCGCCGGACCTCAAGCGCGACATCATCATCGCGATCTCGCCCGGCCATGGCGGCGAAGATCCTGGCGCGATCGGGGTCAATCGACTGCGCGAGAAGAACGTCACGCTCGCGATCTCGCGCGAGGTCGTCGAGAAGATCAATGCGATGCCCGGCTACAAGGCCGTGCTGCTGCGCGACGGCGACTACTACGTCGGCCTGCGCGAACGCACACAGCTCGGCCACAAGCACAGCGCCGACTTATATATAGCCATCCATGCCGACGCCCATGCCAACAAGCAGGCAAGCGGATCGACGATCTACGCCCTGTCGCAGAACGGCGCGACGAGCGAGCAGGCGCGGCTGCTGGCCGAAAAGGAAAACGCGGCGGACCTGATCGGCGGTAACGGCCGCATGAAACTCGATGACAAGGACGAAGTGCTGCGCAGCGTGCTGATCGACCTGAGCATGAACGCGCAGGTCCAGACCAGCCTCGAAATCGGCGACCAGATCATCCGCTCGCTCGGCGAGGTGATCACGATGCGGCGCCGCAACGTCGAGCAGGCGGCATTCGTCGAGCTGAAGTCCTACGACATACCGTCGCTGCTGATCGAGGCCGGTTACATCACGAACGCACGCGACGCGAAGAACCTCGACTCGCCCGCCTGGCGCCGCGAATTTGCCGGCGCGCTTACCGCAGCCATCACCGACTGGTTCTACGATCGTCCGCCGCACGGCACGTGGGTGGCCTGGCAGAAACAGCATGGCAATGCAGCGCCGTCGACGTATACGGTGAAGCGCGGCGACTCGCTGTCGGCACTCGCCGAGCGCTACGGTGTATCGATGTCCGCATTGAAATTCGCGAACGATCTCGAAAGCAACGAAATCCAGGTCGGGCAGGTGCTGATGATCCCGGCGAATGCTGCCGGCAGCATGTCGCAGTTCCGCGAACACAAGATCGCGCGCGGCGAAACGCTGTCGGGGATTGCCGAATCCTACGCCGTGCCGATGGCACGTTTGCGCGAAACCAACCAACTCAACAGTGATACCATACGCGTCGGCCAAGTCCTGAAAATCCCGACGATCTAGTGAATTCCGAACCCCGCCGCATCCAGCTCCTCAGCCAGCGCCTGAGCAACCAGATCGCGGCCGGCGAAGTCGTCGAACGTCCCGCCTCCGTCGTCAAGGAACTGCTCGAGAACAGCCTCGATGCCGGCGCCGACCGCATCGACATCGAGCTCGAGCAGGGCGGCGTCAAACTCGTGCGCATTCGCGACAACGGCAGCGGTGTCGACAGGGACGACCTGCCGCTCGCCCTGAGCCGCCATGCCACTAGCAAAATCAGTACGCTCGAGGATCTCGAGCGCATCGTCAGCCTCGGTTTTCGGGGTGAGGCGCTGGCGAGCATCAGCTCGGTTTCGCGACTGAACATGACCTCGCGCCGCCACGGTGCCGACAGCGCGTGGCAAGTCGAAACCGAAGGGCGCGACATGGCATCCACCGTGTCGCCAGCGGCGCATCCGCCGGGAACGTCCGTGGAAGTACGCGACCTGTTCTTCAACACGCCGGCACGCCGCAAGTTCCTGCGCACCGAGCAAACCGAATTCCAGCGGATCGAAGACATGGTCAAGCGCGTCGCGCTCAGCCGCTTCGACGTGCAGTTCACCGTGCAGCACAACCAGCGCGTGATCCATCGCTTCGACCGAGCGCAAAGCCAGCAGGAACGGCAACGGCGCGTAGCACAGATCTGCGGTCCTGCCTTCATAGACAACGCGCTGTTCGTCGAACTCGAGAGCAACGGCATGAAATTGTGGGGCTGGGTCGCGCTGCCGACCTTCTCGCGCAGCCAGCCCGACCTGCAGTATTTCTTCGTGAATGGCCGCGTGATCCGCGACAAGCTCGTGAGCCACGCGATGAAGCAGGCCTATCGCGACGTGCTGTTCCACGGCCGCCATCCTGCGTTCGTGCTGTATCTCGAACTCGACCCGGCTGTTGTCGACGTGAACGTGCATCCGACGAAACACGAAGTGCGCTTCCGCGACGGCAGGCTCGTGCACGACTTTTTATTCAGCGCGCTGCATCGGGCGCTCGCGGACGTGCGCCCAGCCTCAGCCTCCGGAGGCGGCTTCAGCGGAGCAGGCCCAGCAGGAGCCCCCGCAAGTGCAGATGTGGCCAACGGTCACGGCGCGCGGAGTCCGCACGATTCCAGTGTATATCCGGCGGATGGCAGCGGCCTGCCGGGCCCGAATCCGTTCGGGACAGGAATCAGCGAACAAACGCGCATGTCGCTGTATTCACCGGGTACGACGTCCGCCCCTGCGATTTACGCGAATACGCCCCCATCGCTGTCGCAGGTTCGTAACCAGCTCGCGGGTTACGACAGCTTCCGCAACGGTGCCGCAGCAAGCGCGCTGCCTGAAACACCTGCCGACATGCCGCCGCTCGGTTATGCACTCGCACAGCTGCATGGCATCTACATCCTCGCGCAGAATGCGCACGGCCTTGTCGTCGTCGACATGCACGCCGCGCACGAACGCATCACGTACGAACACATGAAAACCGCGGCAGCGGAAGACGGCATCAAGGTACAACCGCTGCTCGTGCCGCTGGCGGTGGCCGTCAGCCAGGGCGAAGCGGACTACGCGGAAGACTTCGCCGCGCAACTGCTGGCACTGGGACTTGGCGTCGAACGCCTCGGGCCGGAAACGCTCAGCGTGCGGCAGGTGCCGGCGATCCTGAAGCACGCTAACGTCGAACAGTTGCTGCGCGACGTGCTGTCCGACCTCGTGGAACACGGCACGAGCGACCGCATCGAAGCCGCGCGCGATGAACTCCTCGCGACGATGGCGTGCCACGGCTCCGTACGCGCGAACCGCGCACTGACGCTGCCGGAAATGAACGCACTGCTGCGCGACATGGAGAACACCGAGCGCAGCGGCCAGTGCAACCACGGCCGCCCGACCTGGGTGCAGCTGTCGATCGGTGAACTCGACAAGCTGTTCCTGCGCGGCCAATAAAAAGAAGCCTGGGCGCTTTTCGCTCGTATTGTGAGCAAAAAAAGTGGACTGCTCTTTTATGCCACCTTTTTTGTCTTACTCCAGCAGGCCGGCATGCACCGGCTTTCCCCAGTAATGCGCCAGCAACCTGTTCTGCTGCTCGGGCTTGCCGCTCGTATGGAAGTGCACGAAGCTGCCGCGCCCGCTGTCGTTGACGAGGCCGTGCATGACGAGCCGGCGCTGCAGTTCCTTCGCCACCGCCGCACCTGCATCGACGACGCGAACGTCCGGCCCGGCCGCCTTCTGGATTTGCGGCTTTATCAATGAATAGTGCGTGCAGCCGAGCACCAGCGTGTCGGCCCCGGCATCCGTAAGGGGCCGGATGAATTCATGCAGCATGCGATCGAGCGTAAAGGGATTCGGCTCCACCTGCTCGATCAGTTCAACCAGTCCCGTGCATGCACGCGTCAGGATCTTTGCGCGCGAGACGAAACGATTCTGCAGGTTCACGAACTTCTCGCTGGCGATCGTGCCCGAGGTCGCAAGCACGCCGACGACGCCGCTCTTGCTCAGCTCTGCAGCCGGCTTGATCGCAGGCTCGACACCGATGATCGGCAGCTCGTAGCGGTCGCGCAGCTGGGCAACAGCCGCTGCCGTGGCCGTATTGCAGGCAACGACCACGGCCTTCACGTCGAGCCGCAGCAGGAACTGCATGATCGTTTCGCAGCGTCCGCGGATGAAGGCTTCGCTCTTCGTGCCATAGGGCGCGTGCGCGGAGTCGGCGACGTACTGCAGGTTTTCGCCCGGCAGCAGGTCGTGAATACCCGACAGGATGGAGAGCCCACCCACGCCCGAATCGAACACACCGACTGGAGCCTGCTTGTTCAACATTGCCTCGCGTTGCCGGAAAACAGCGCGCATTGTAACTGATCGTGCGCGTCGGACGTGCCGCGGCACCGTGTTATAGTCCTCACGCGAAACGGCGTCGAAGCCCTGTTGGCGGTGAAGCCGTTCCCGAAACCGATCCACGATCGATTCCATCGCAAAAAAATCCCGCTGTACCTGTTTCGCCACCAATCGCGCGCTTCCACGATGACAGCTCCGCATCTTTTCCACATCCCTCGCCCGCTTTCACGATGACTTCGCCGCTTCCTCACGCCATTTGCCTGATGGGTCCGACCGCCTGCGGCAAGACGCGCGCGGCCGTCGAACTCGTGCGCGAGTTCCCGTTCGACATCATCAGCGTGGATTCGGCGCTGGTGTATCGCGGCCTCGACATCGGCTCCGGCAAACCGGATGCCGCGACGCGCGCGCAGGCACCGCACCGATTGATCGACATCCGCGATCCGGCCGAGCCCTACTCCGCGGCGGACTTCCGAAGCGATGCGCTCCGCGAGATGAACGAGATCGTGCGCAACGGACGGATCCCGCTGCTGGTCGGCGGCACGATGCTGTACTTCAAGGCGCTGCGCGACGGCCTCGCGCCGATGCCATCAGCTGATCCGGAAGTGCGTGCGCGCATCACCGAACTCGCGCAGCGCGAGGGCTGGAGTGCCGTGCACAAAAGGCTGCAGGACGTGGATCCGCAGGCCGCTGCGCGCATTCATCCGAACGATCCACAACGCCTGCAGCGCGCGCTCGAAGTGTATGAAGTCAGCGGCCGCGCGCTCAGCGAGTTCCACGCGGACAAACCCGCAGGCGGCGCTCCGGATTTACCCTGCAGGCTGGCATTCGTCGCGATGCTTCCCGATCGCGCCGCGCTGCATGCGGCGATCGCGCAACGCTTTCAGCAGATGCTATCGGCAGGCTTCGTCGACGAGGTGTGCGCGCTGCGTGCACGCGGGGACCTCGACGTGAACACGCCGGCGATACGCAGCGTCGGGTATCGCCAGGTGTGGGAGTTCCTCGATGGAAAATACGATTACGCGACGATGGTCGACAAAGGCATCGCCGCAACGCGCCAGCTCGCGAAGCGTCAGTACACCTGGTTGCGCGGCTGGTCCGACTTGCAGGAAGTGGAATGCACGCTCGGAATTGAAGATGGAAATAATGTGAAGAATCTCTTGAAAAAGATGTGCCTCGGCGCCACTTACTGGTAGCCGGTCGGAAACTGCACCTATAATTCCGGCCACAGGACGGATTCCTGTGTATTTGAGGCATAAACTTTTATTATTTTTTGTGGAGATTCTCCCATGTCAAAAGGGCACTCGTTACAAGACCCTTTTCTGAACGTGTTGCGCAAGGAAAAGGTACCGGTCGCCATTTACCTCGTCAGCGGTATCAAGCTGCAAGGTCAAATCGAATCCTTCGATCAATTTGTCATCGTGCTGAAGAACACCGTCAACCAGATGGTGTACAAGCATGCCATCTCCACCGTCGTTCCGGCGCGCCAGGTGCGCGTCCCGATGCTGGGCGGTGCCGATGGTGAAGCGGGCGAAGACGGACCCGGCAACAACTTTTGACCTTTTGCATGCACGCGCGTCGTCGTCGATGCGCGTAGTGTTGCTACGTAGTCCACAGCCGGCTTTCCTTCCGGGGTTTGCCTGTAGAGGCTCGCTTGTTCTTCGATCGTCCTGAAAGCGGTGAACTCGCCATCCTGGTGCAGATCGGGATGGAGTCAGCGCAGGATGAAGCCGACGCGCGCGAGTTCGAACAGCTCGCCATCGCCGCTGGCGCAATTCCTGCCGCCACCATCGTTTCGTCACGCAAGTCGACTTCCCCCCGTTTCCTTGTCGGCACCGGCAAGATCGAGGAGATCGCGGCTGCGCTGAAGGAACATGGCGCGCAGCTCGTGATGTTCAACCACACGCTGACGCCGAGCCAGGAACGCAACCTCGAGAAAGAACTCAGCTGCCGAGTCGTCGACCGCACCGGTGTCATCCTCGACATCTTCGCGCAGCGCGCGCGCAGCCACGAAGGCAAGCTGCAGGTGGAACTCGCGAAACTTAAACACGCTTCCACGCGTCTCGTGCGCGGCTGGACGCACCTCGATCGCCAGAAAGGCGGCATCGGGCAGCGCGGCGTCGGCGAAACGCAGCTTGAACTCGACCAGCGCCTGCTCGGCGAGCGCATCAAGCAGATCAACAAGAACCTCGAAAAAGTTCGCGCCCAGCGCGCGCAAAGCCGCCGCGCCCGCGTGCGCGCAGAAGTGCCGACCGTGGCGCTCGTCGGCTACACGAACGCCGGCAAGTCGTCGCTGTTCAATCGCCTGAGTGGTGACAGCACCTTCGTCGCGAACATGCTGTTCGCCACGCTCGATTCCACGCTGCGCAAGGTGCAGATCCCGAACTACGGCACCGCGATCCTCGCCGATACGGTCGGCTTCGTGCGCGATTTGCCGCATCAACTCGTCGATGCCTTCCGCGCGACGCTCGAGGAAACCGTAGAAGCGCGCCTGTTGCTGCATGTCGTCGACTGCAATGACGACGAACGCCAGCTGATGATCGAGGAAGTCGACAAGGTGCTCAGCGAAATCGGCGCGGAAGACATCCCGACGCTGATGGTCTTCAACAAGGTCGACCTGCTCGGCAGCGAATACGCAGGGCTCGAACGTGACGAACACGGCAAGCCCGTACGTGCCTGGGTCTCGGCGCATACCGGTGCCGGTGTCACTGAACTGATGGAAGCAATATCCGAGCTGATCGGCGGCGACATGCTGACGACGACGCTGACACTGAGTCCTGCACAGGGCAGGCAACGCGCACGGCTGTATCGGCTCGGCGTCGTAAAAACCGAACGCAATGGCGACGACGGCAGCGTCATGCTGCACCTGCAAATGCCGCGCGCAGACCTCATGCGGCTGATCGATGAAGAACAACTCGATCCGGCGGCATTCGATCCCTCGCCTTACACCGATGTGCCTGTCCCGCATGAAAATTCAGGGATAGCGCCGGTGGATGAGCCCCACGTATTCCGCTAAAATCCCGCCCCGGCCCTGCAATTACGTCCCGCGGGCGCCGATCCAACCACGCAGCGCCCCGTTCAGGGTGAATTCGACGCAAACTGGAGCAATCATGGCCTGGAATGAACCGGACAATGACGATCGCAAGAACGATCCGTGGGGCTCCCGGCCTGGTCCGCGTTCAGGCAAGGACCAGGGCCCGCCCGACATCGACAAGGTATTCAACGATTTCCTGCGCAAGCTGTCCGGCACCTTCGGCGGCGGACGCAAAGGTCCGAGCAGCGACGGCGATTCCGGCCTCTCGGGCGGACTGATTGCCGGCGTGCTCGTCATTGCGGCGATCATCTGGATTGGCGCCGGCTTTTATACCGTGGACGAACAGGAGCGCGGTGTCGTACTGCGGCTCGGCCGCGCGCAGGAAGGCGTCATCATGCCCGGCCTGCACTGGAATCCCCCGCTTATCGACGAAGTCACGAAGATCAACGTCACGCGCGTATACGACGAACGTTTCCAGAACACGATGCTCACCGAAGACGACAACATCGTCGACATCACGATGACCGTGCAGTACGTCATCACCGATGCGCGCGCCTTCTTCCTGAACGTCGAAGACCCGATCGTCAGCCTGCAGCAGGCCGCCGAATCGGCGATCCGCCACGTCGTCGGCGGTTCGGGCATGGACGAAGTGATCAGCACCGGCCGCGAGATCCTCGCCGAGGAAGCGCATGAGCGCCTGCAGTCGTACCTCGATCGCTATGGCGCCGGCATCACGGTGAGCCAGTTCAACATCGCGCAGTCGCAGCAGCCCGAACAGGTGCGCGAAGCCTTCGACGACGTCATCAAGGCACGCGAGGACAACCAGTCCTTCCAGAACGAAGCCCGCCGCGACGCGAATCGCATCGTGCCGGAAGCGCGCGGCCAGGCCCGCCGCCAGATCGAGGAAGCCAATGCATACCGCGAGCAGGTCGTCGCGGAGGCGGAGGGTGAAGCGCAGCGCTTCGAGCAGCTGCTCGTCGAATACCAGAAAGCACCTACTGTGATGCGCGAGCGCCTGTACATCGACGCTATGCAGTCGATCCTGACGAACTCGTCGAAAATCATGGTGGATGTCGAAGGCGGCAACAACATGATGTATTTGCCGCTGGACCAGATCATCCAGCAGTCGCGGCGCCCGGTGACGACCGTTACCGACGTGCCTGACAACCAGGCTGCGCGCAGCACGAATACCCTGCCGCCGCGGCAGAACAACACGCGGGAGACGGTACGATGAAGAATTCCACGCTGTTTACCTTGCTGGCGCTGTCGCTGGTCGTACTGCTGGCCTACAACTGCATGTACGTGGTCCGCGAAACGGAGCGCGCGGTGCTGCTGACCTTCGGTGAAGTCACGAATGCCGACGTGTCGCCTGGCCTGCACTTCAAGATGCCCGGCGTGCATGCCGTGCGCCGCTTCGACGGTCGCCTGCAGACGCTCGAGATCACGACCGAAAGCTACCTCACCGCGGAGAAGAACTACCTCGAAGTGGATTCGTTCGCGAAATGGCGCGTGGCGAACACCGCACTGTACTACCGCGCCACGTCTGGAGACGAAGCGATCGCGACGAACCTGCTGCGCCAGCGCATCAACACCGGCCTGCGCGACCAGTTCGGCGTGCGTACCGTGCATGAAGTCGTGTCCGGCCAGCGCGATGCACTGATGGAACAGCTGACGGCGCGCATGAACGAACGCGTACAGGAAGAGCTCGGCATCGAGCTCATCGACATCCGCATCAAGAAGATCGACCTGCCGCCGAACGTCAGCGACTCCGTGTTCCAGCGCATGATTACGGAGCGCCAGGAAGAGGCGCAGCAGTTACGTTCTACCGGCCGCGAAGTCGCCGAAGGCATTCGCGCCGATGCGGATCGCCAGCGCATCGTCATCCAGGCCGAGGCCTATCGCGATTCCGAGAGCATCCGCGGCGAAGGCGACGCGATGGCTTCGGCCATCTATGCGGCG
>DASWWP010000200.1:0-3770 GCA_036405915.1 Pseudomonadales bacterium | reverse complement strand
CGCGGAACGGCTCGAGCGGTTTCAGCGTCGGACTCAGTTCGAAGTTCCTGCCTTCGGCAGCCGGCACCCAGCTGCGCGGAATCGCGCCGTGTGGGATGTAGATCGACGCGAAGCGCGTACGCGACGCCCCGCTTTCCGCTGCGCGCGCAGAGGCCGGAATCATCGACTCCAGCATCGGCAGCGCGAGCGCCACGCCGGCACCACGGATCAACGTGCGGCGCGACAGGTGTTTCTTCGTCAGGTAATGCATGTGTGACTCCCGCGCTAAAGCGCCTGTTGGTTGGCGTCAATGTGCTGTTGAACGGCGCGCTGCTGGAACGGCGCGCTCCTGACAACAGCCTGCACGAGTGCGTCCAGCGTGAAACCGTCGGCTGCGGACTCGCGCACGATGCGCCGCACCGCGGGCTCATCGAAGGCCTGCACTTCGCGCCCGAGCGCATAGGTCAGCAACTTTTCGCTGAGCGCGGTCCTGAACGCGTCGGGCCGCGACAGCAATGCAGCACGCAATGCGAGCGGACCATCGACGTACGTGCCATCCACCATTTCCGATGTCGTGTCGAGCGCGATGCCGTTGTCTTCCGTGCGCCAGCGGCCGACCAGGTCGAAGTTCTCGAGCGCGAAGCCGACCGGGTCCATGATCTGGTGGCACGAGGCGCAGGCCGGATCGCCGCGGTGCATTTCGAGGCGCTGCCGCAGCGTGGCGGCCGCGACGTTCGCGCCCGCTTCCGGCGCATCGAGATTCGTCTCGACGCCGGGCGGCGGACTCGGCACGTGCGCACCGAGCAGGTTTTCCATGACCCACGTGCCGCGCACGACGGGCGAGCTGCGGTTCGGCACCGACGTGGCCGTCAGCAGGCTCGCCTGGCCGAGCAGGCCGCGGCGCGGGCTATCGGGCGGCAGTTGCACCTTGCGCATGTAACTGCCCCACACGCCATCGATGCCGTAATGCCGCGCGAGGCGTTCGTTGAGGAAGGTGTAGTCGGCGTCGAGCAGTTCGAGCAGGTCGCGGTCTTCGGCAACGAGACTCTGGAAGAACAGCAGCGTTTCGTCGCGCATCGCTTTGCGCAGCGCGCCATCGAACGCGGGGTCCTGCGGCGCCACGGTTTCGAGTTCGCGCAGCTTCAGCCACTGGCCGGCAAAATTCTCGACGAGCGCTGTCGCGCGCGGGTCGGCCAGCATGCGCTCCACTTCGCCTGCCAGCACGGCTTCGTCATGCAGTTTCCCGTTTGCGGCGAGCGCGAGCAGTTGCTCGTCGGGCACGCTGCTCCACAGGAAGAACGACAGCCGCGTGGCCAGCTCGAGGTCGCTGATGCGATACACCTCGCCTGCCGCGAGCTGCGCGGGTTCCTGTTCGAAGCGATACAGGAATTTCGGATCGACGAGCATCCACGTCAACGCACCCTGGATGCCTGTTTCGAAGTTGCCGCCTTCGGCATCGCGGCCCGCAGCGAAGAAGCGCATCAGCGTGTCGATCGCAGGATCGTTCGCGCTTACCGGACTCCGATACGCGCGCGTGGCGAGCCTGCTCAAGATCTGCCGCGCGCAGCTCTCTTCCTGCGCCGCCTGCTCCGGCCGGCACGTGAAGATCGCGCGCCGGCTCGGCGTATCGCCAACGCCGGTGACCTCGTACGGCCCGTCGATCTCGAAGCCGCGCACGCTGCCGGCATTCGCAAGCGTTTCCGCAAGCAGCAGTTCGCCGGCCCCGATGCAGTGCTTCTCGTCGACGAGCGCGAGCGCGATCGTGTGCGGCCCTGCCGGCACGTGCAGGCGGAAGTTCTGCGGATCGGGCACCGGCACCGGCTGGCCGTTGAACATGACTTCGAGCTTCGGCCCGCCGCACCACACCATGCGTCCCTGGTCGTTGCCGCGGCCGGCGACGGGAATGTTCGCGTCGACGGTGAATTCGTATTCCGCATCGAGCGGAAAATAATGTTCGACGAGCAGGCCGCCGCGCGTGCCGAGCGGCATGCCTTCTATGTAGTTTTGTTGCGCAGCGCCGCTGTCGGCGCGGTACTCCACCTGCGTCGGCACGGCGGACCTGTCGCCAATCGCCTGCGTGCTGATCTGCCGCGCGACCGCCAGGTAGCCTTCGAGCAAGGTCGGCGACATGCTGAGGGCCTCGGCATTGTTGTCGAAGCCGGCAGCCACGGTGTCCGCGGGCAAGGTATCGATGAGATGTGCCGCATCGAAGGCCAGCAGATCCCTAACGGCATTGCGGTATTCGGTGCGGTTCAGGCGTGCGGCGGGTTTGGTGCCCGGGTTCGGTGCCGCCTGCCACGCGAGGTCGAGCCCGTCGCCGAGCCACGTCACCATGCCGTCGAGCACGGCGCGCTCCGGCCGCGGGCTTCCCTTCGGCGGCATCAGGCCCGCGCGCAACTTGCGAATTGCCGCTTCCCAAATGGCCGCATCGTGGTCGAGCGCCTGCAGCGACATCGCGTCGAATGCAACGCCGCCGGCCCAGTCGGTGGAGTTGTGGCACTCGAAGCAGTATTGCTCGAGCAACGCCTGCGGCTGCTCACTCGCACCGGACCAGGCTGCGCGCTGCGCCTGCAGGTCTGCCGCGGGTCCCGACTCCGCATCGGCAGCCACGGCCACGGGACAGACGAGGGCAGCAGCGATTACAGGTAACAAGCTCGACGTTCGTTTCAAGATTTCAGCTCCAGACTCCAGTCCCCGATCCACCGCGTCGTCGCGCAGCGTCAAAACGGGGCTGCACCAGTGAAAGCGCAGTACGGGCATGGAGGATAAGGGGGATACACAAAATCGTCGACAATTTTGCAGCGCGAGTACCGTACGCCCCGGTACGCCAGCGGACGAGCTCAACCGGGAAGCGCGGCGCGGCTGCTTTTCACGACGTCATGCACGAAGCGGATTTTCTGCAGCGCGGGTTCGGAAAGCACGAAGGGATACGGGTCCGGCAGGCCCATGCTGCGATTGAGCGCATTGAGTGCGATCGACAGCGGCAGCCAGGCATGCAGCAGGTCGTCGATGTCGTCGAGATCGATGCGCCGGGTTTTCACCTTCAGCACGTCCTCCGCCTCCGGCACGCGCGGGCTCAGCGCCAGGCCGAAGCTGCGCGCCGTGTCGAGCGTATCCACCATGTGCAGGTAGTGCGCCCAGCTTTCGGCCCAGTCTTCCCACGGATGCATCGACGCATAGGACGTGACGAAGCGCGAAGGCCAGTCGGCCGGCGCTCCATCGCGGTAGTGCCGCGCGACTGCCTCGTCGTAGGCAACGGTCTCGTCGCCAAAGAGTTCGCGAAACGGCGCGAGCCAGTGCGAGTTACGGACGAGGCGATCCCAGTAGTAGTGGCCGATTTCATGGCGGAAATGGCCGATCAGCGTGCGATAGGGTTCGCCCAGTTCCTGGCGCGTTTTTTCGCGAAACGGCGAGTCGGCTTCCGCGATGTTGATCGTGATGAGGCCCACGTCGTGTCCGATCATGACCTTCGCCTCGCCCGGCATGTCCTGCTTCATCGCGAATGCGAGGCCGTCGGGACGTTCGGCGCGCGACTCGACCGGCAACTCCAGTGCATATAGCTGGTACAGCGTCCTGCGCTTGGCCAGCTCGAGCTTGAGCCACGCATCCTTCGACTTCGGCTCGGCAAGATTGGGAATCACGTCGTTCAGGCGGCAGGAACGACAGAAGCGCTCGCCATCGTCCGCGGGAACGACCCAGTTACATGCGCCATGGTCGAGCTGGTTGCCGCACTGCCGGTACTGCGCGGCCGCGGAGTCGCTACCGAGTGCTGTGAACAGGCCGGGCTGGTC
>DASWWP010000199.1:0-28866 GCA_036405915.1 Pseudomonadales bacterium | reverse complement strand
CCGCGGTACGCGAGCCAGAACAGCGGGTACATGAAGTACCTGTTGTCGCGCAGCGTCGGCGGCAGGCACTCGTCGAGTACAAAGCGGATGGCATTGGTGACTTGCCTGTTCAAGGAAGACTCCTGCTGCCGCAGCATGGCGAAGCACGAGTATAGGCGCGCACAGCGGCGCCATGGCCTTAACAGGGTTAATCCGGGCTCAATGCGGGGTTATTACCTGTGGTGCGAGCCTCGGCTGCATGCATGACGGCCGCTCTCTGCCCGGACGGCGACGTAAGGACATGACTGCGGCGGCCCCGGACGGGACCGCCGCGGAAAGGACGGATCAGAACGTGCTGGCGAGGCTCTGTAGCGTCGTGATCAGCGGCATCGGGTATACGCCGAGCCAGATGATGGCGAGCGTCATGATGCCCATCACGGCATGCGTGCCGAACGGCAGCGAACCGGCTGCCGGATCGTCTTTCAGGCCGGAGGCCGCCGGCTGCAGCATCGTGTAGATCACGCGCAGGTAGTAGTAGAGGCCGATCGCGCTGCCGACGATCAGCATCGTCAGCAGGAACCACAGCTCGCCTTCGACGCCCGTGGCAAAGATGTAGAACTTGCCGATGAAGCCGGCCGTCAGCGGAATGCCCGCGAGCGACAGCAGTACCGTGATCATCACGGATGCCAGCCACGGGTTGCGCCAGAACAGGCCCTGGTAGTCGCCGATCGAATCGAGTTCCTTGCCGGAATTCGAGATCGCGCTCGTCACCGCGAAGCCGGCGAGCGACATGGCGAAGTATGCGGCCATGTAAAACGCCATGCTTTCGATGCTGAGCAGGTCATCGACGGCCGTTGCGGCGATCACGACGACGAGCAGGTAACCGAGGTGCGCGATCGACGAGTAGGCGAACAGGCGCTTGATGTTGCTCTGCATCAGCGCGAGCAGGTTGCCGAAGATCATCGATGCAGCTGCCATCAGCGACAATACGACCGACACGGCGGCGTAATCGAAGGCAGCCGCGTCGAGCAACAGGCGCAGGGCAACGGCAATCATCGCTGCTTTGGACACGGTGGCAAGGAAGGCGGTGACCGGCACGGGCGCACCTTCGTACACATCCGGAGTCCACATGTGGAACGGCACGAGCGACAGCTTGAACGCGATGCCGGCGATGATCATCAGGAAGCCGAGCAGCAGGATCATTTCGCCCTGGCCGCCGAGGGCCGCCGCACGCGCGCCGATCTGCGCGAATTCGAAGGTGCCGAGCATCGCGTAGATAAGTGCCATGCCGAACAGGATAACGGCGGACGAGATGCCGGAAAGGATCATGTACTTCAGCGCCGCTTCCATCGGGAATTTCGCGCTGCGCGCCGAGTGGATCGGGTACGCGATCATGGCGTACAGGCTGATGCCGATCATTTCCATGCCGATGAACAGCGATACGAAATGATTGCTGCATGACAGGACGACACCGCCGAGCGTCGCGAGCATCAGCAGGATGTAGAACTCCTCGTTCTGCTCGTTGTGCTTTTCGAAATACGGATATGCCAGCGCCGTCACGCCGATGCCGCCGGCGATGCACAGCGACGAGAAGAACAGGCTGTACTCGTCGATGATCAGCAGCGGCGTGACCTGCAGCGGCAGCACGGGCTGGATGAACACGAATACCAGCAGCGCGGCCAGCAGGCCCGCCTGCGTCAGCGCGTTGATCAGGCCGTGGTCGCGCTTGAAGGCGGCCGTGACCATCACGACGACCGTCGCGAGGGTCAGCACGATGATCTGGAGCAGGTCGATTAACTGTTCGGAACTCATGTCTTAAGCCTGTTTACGTGCTTCGTTATCGGTATCTGTGTTCTACATCATCACGCGACCTTTCCCGCCGCAGCCCTGAAGGCGAAGGCGGGAGGCAACGCGGGAACCCGTTACGGGAACGCTACGCCAAGCGTGCGCAGCGTCGGTTCAGCCATGTCGAGGAAGGTCTGCGGATACATACCCATCCAGACCAGGCCGATCATCATCAGCGAGAAGCACAGCATCTCGACGAAGCTGAGATCTTCGAACTGGTAGTTGTTCCTGTTCTTCCCGTGGAAGACCTTCTGGATCACGATCAGCGAGTACACGGCGGCCACGACGAGGCCGAGCGCCGCAAAGGCCGTCACCGCGACGTTCACGCGGAAGCTGCCGAGCAGTACGAGGAATTCGCCGATGAAGTTGCCGAGGCCCGGCATGCCGACGGCAGCCACGGTGAAGAACATCGCCATGAAGCCCATCTTCGGCGCTACGCCCCAGAAGCCGCCCATCTTGTCCATGTCACGCGTATGGATGCGATGCTGCAGGCCGCCGGCGAGCATGAAGAGGCCCGCCGCGCTGAAACCGTGCGCGAGCATCGTCATGACGGCTCCCTGCATCGCCTGCGCGTTCCAGGCATAGACGCCGAGCAGCACGAAGCCCATGTGGCTGACGGAGGTATAGGCGATCAGGCGCTTGAGGTCGTTCTGGCCGAAGGCCACTTTCGCCGTGTACAGGATGCTGATGACGCCGAGTACCATCGCGAAGGGTGCAAACGTGACGCTCTCTTCCGGGAACAGGGGCACGGTGAAACGTATCAGGCCATAAGCGCCCGTTTTCAGCAGCACGCCGGCCAGGATCACGGAACCGGCTGTCGGCGCCTGCGAGTGCGCGTCAGGCAGCCAGTTGTGCACCGGCACGGCCGGCAGCTTCGTCGCGAACGCGATGAAGAAGCCGAGCATCACCCACATCGAGATGTTGTCCGGCACGTTCGTGCCGAGCAGGTCGAAGTAGTTGAACGAGAACGTGCCTGCTTCGCGGTAGTGGAAGTACGCGAGCACGAGGATCGCGAGCAGCATCAGCAAGCCCGAGACCTGCGTGAAGATGAAGAACTTCATCGCCGCGTATTCCTTGTTCTCGTGACCCCAGATCGCGATGATGAAATACATCGGGATCAGCATCACTTCCCAGAAGAAGAAGAACAGGAACAGGTCGAGCGCCGTGAACACACCGATAACGCCAGCCAGTGTCCACAGCAGGTTGAAGTAGAAGAAGCCCGTGCGTTCATGGATGTCGCCCCAGGCCGCGCCGAGGGACATCAGGCCGAGGAATACGGTCAGCGCGACCATCAGCAGGCCGAGGCCGTCGACACCGAAGATGAAGCTGACGCCGAAGCGCGGGATCCAGTCGGCCTGGTACAGCACGAGCCAGTCGCCCGGCTGACCGAGCTGCGCGACGGACGCGCCACCCGCGAGCCCGATCGCACCGGGTGCAAGCAGCATCATGATGACGAGGAACGCGCAGAGCAGCAGCGCGCCCAGGGCAATCACGCGTGGAGTGTCCTGTCCCCTGCCCTCCGCCAGCCAGGCGCCAATGCCGCCGGCGAAGAGAATGAGCATCAACCAAACCAGGATCATAGAACCACTCCTATGCCGAGCAGCAGCAGGATGCCGCAGCCGAGCGTGAAGGCGTACCAGCGGAGCTGTCCGGTCTGGGTATCGCTAACCAGGCCATGCATGAACAGCGCGACGCGCGCGGTGCCGTTATAAATCGCGTCGATGAAGTCTTTCCGGTTCAGGCGCGCGAGCGCCGTGTACGGAACGACGAATACCTTGTCGTACAGCCAGTCCATGCCCCACTGCGTGAACCAGAAGCGATGCAGTGCTGCGCCGAGGCCGGAGCCGGCGAGTTTCTCGGTGTTCACCGCGCCTTTCATGAACACGAGCCAGGCCGTCAGCACGCCGAGCAGCGGCACGGCCAGCAGGATCACCTGCCACATGACGGACACATGGTGTTCCTCGGCTTCCGGGAACACTTCGGCGACCGGTATTACAAAGAAGCCGCCGATGAGCGACAGGATCGCCAGCAGTACCAGAGGGCCCTGCAGGTGCAGCCCCATGACCTCATGGCCGTCGTGCGTCTTCTTGCCATAGAACACGAGGAAGTACAGGCGGAAGCTGTACAGGCCCGTCATGAACGCGCCGGCAAGGCCGAACAGGAACAGCATGAATGCGCCGGGCTCGTGCGACAGCAGCGCGCTCGCGAGGATCTCTTCCTTCGACCAGAAGCCGGAGGTCGGCGGCAGCGCGACGAGCGCGATCGTGCCGATGAAGAACAGCCAGTGCGACCACGGCAGGTCCTTGCGCAGGCCACCCATCTTGAAGATGTTCTGCTCGTGGTGCATCGCGAGGATGATCGAGCCGGCCGTGAGGAACAGCAGTGCCTTGAAGAACGCGTGCGTCATCAGGTGGAAGATCGCGCTGGACCACGCACCGACGCCGAGCGCGAGGAACATGTACCCGATCTGGCTCATCGTCGAGAATGCGAGCACTTTCTTGATGTCGCTTTGCGTCAGTGCCGTGAAGCCGGCGATCAGCAGCGTGATGCCGCCGATCAGTCCGACAAGGAACTGGACGTCCGGCGCGAGCAGGTAGAGGCCATGCGTACGCGCGATCAGGTATACGCCCGCGGTCACCATCGTCGCGGCATGGATCAGCGCGGAGATCGGAGTCGGGCCGGCCATGGCGTCAGGCAACCAGGTCTGGAGCGGCAGCTGTGCCGATTTGCCGACCGCGCCGCCGAGCAGCAGCAGCGTCACCCAGAATGCCAGGCTGCCGCCCTCTTCCCAGTTGGCTTGCGCGATCTGCATGGCTTCCTGGATGTCGAGCGTGCCCACGTTGACGAACAGCAGGAACAGGCCGAGGGCCATCGAGGCGTCGCCGACGCGCGTGACGACGAAGGCCTTGCGCGCGCAGTAACCGTTGTATGGATCGGTGTACCAGAAGCCGATCAGCAGGTACGAACACAGGCCCACGCCTTCCCAGCCCATGAACAGCAGCAGCAGGTTGTCGCCGAGCACGAGCACGAGCATCGCCGCGACGAACAGGTTCATGTACGAGAAGAACCTGGCGAAGCTCGGGTCGTCGTGCATGTAGCCGGTGGCGTACACGTGGATCAGGAAGCCGATGCCGGTGATGATGAACATCATCACGAGCGAAACGCCGTCGAGATAGAACGAGAAGCCGGCTTCGAAGGCGCCGACGCGCATCCAGGTCCACAGCGTCTGCGAATACGACAGCTGGTCGCCCGACAGGAAGTCGAAGCCCACCAGCAGCGCCACGAGGAACGACAGGCCGATCGAGCCCGCGCCGACGATGCCGGCGGGCACCTCAGGCAGCTTGCCTTGCGTGAAAATCAGAATCAGGGAGCCGATCAGGGGGATCGTCGGCACCAGCCACAGTAAGTCCAGCATCGATTGTGTCTCCCCTTATCCCTTCATCTTGCTCAGGACGTCGAGGTCCAGAGTCTTGAACTTGTGGAACAGCTGCAGCACGAGGCCGAGTCCGATCGCGACTTCGGCTGCCGCGAGGCTGATGATGATCAGGAACATCACCTGGCCGTCAGTGCCGCCCCAGCGCGAGCCTGCGGCGATGAACGCCAGGCCTGTCGCGTTCAGCATGATCTCGAGCGACATCAGCACGAACACGATGTTGCGGCGCGTCAGCACGCCGACGAGGCCGAGCGCGAACAGGATCGCGGCCAGTATCAGGCCGTGTTCCATCGGAATTTGTTGCATCGTTATGGGCATGTTTGCGCGTACTCTCGTTGTAATGCGTTCGCGTTATTTGCGCGCCAGGTGGTAGGCGCCGACGAGGCCGGCCAGCAGCAGCAGCGAGGCCAGCTCCACAGCCAGTACGTACGGTCCGAACAGCGTGATGCCGACTTCCTTCGCGGCAACGACCGTGTGCGCCATCGGTTCCGGCGCGGCGCCGTTCAGCGTCATGACGAGCAGCACGAGCAGCGGCGCCGTCAGCACCGACGGCCAGATCCAGATGCCTGGCTGCAGCCATGCCCTCTCCTGCTCCTGCGTCTGCTGCCCGAGGTTCAGCATCATGACGACGAAGAGGAACAGCACCATGATCGCGCCCGCATAAACGATCACTTCGAGCGCCGCGGCGAAATGCGCACCGAGCGTGTAGAAGATCACGGCGAGCGCGAGAAGCGACACGATGAAGTACAGCAGTGCATGCGTGATGTTGATGCGCGTGATCGTCATCAGCGTCGCGAGGATCGCGATGATGCTCGAGGCGTAGAACAGTACGCTCATGGCAGAAGGCTCCTGCGGTCGATGGGCGGCAGTTCGCTGCGGGCTTCGCCCTTGCCTTTGCCGCCGATCGCCTTGCCGGCGATCTTGTAGAAGTTGTAGTCGTGGTACTTGCCGGTGCCGTTGATCAGCATGTGTTCCTTTTCCCAGACCATGTCCTGGCGCACGTATTCGGCCATTTCGAAGTCCGGCGTCAGCTGGATCGCATGTGTCGGGCAGGCTTCTTCACAGAAGCCGCACATGATGCAGCGCGAGAAGTTGATGCGGAAGAATTCCGGATACCAGCGGCCATTCTCGTCTTCGGTTTTCTGCAACGCGATGCAGTCCACCGGGCACGCAACCGCGCACAGGTTGCAGGCCACGCAGCGTTCCTCGCCGTCGGGGTCTCGCGTCAGGATGATGCGGCCGCGCCAGCGCGGGAACATGTATGGCATGACGTCCGGGTATTCGACCGTGTCCTTCTTCTTGAACAGGTGCATGAATACGAGGAACAGCGTGACGATCTGCGACCAGATGACGTGAACTTGTTTGCCCAAGGCCTGTAACATGGCTCAGCCTCCCTGAGTAAGAACGATGGCGCCCGTCACGAGCAGGTTGACGAGCGACAGCGGCAACATGACGAGCCAGCCGTAGTTCATCAGCTGGTCGTAACGCGGACGCACGAGTGCGGCGCGCACCAGAATGAAGAAGATGACGAAGGCGCCGATTTTCACGGACAGCCAGAACACGCCCGAGATGATCGGCCATGGCAGGTCGAGGCCGAACGGCGCATGCCAGCCGCCGAAGAACAGCACCGGGATCAGCACCGACATCAGCAGCATGCCGATGTACTCGCCGACGAAGAACAGGCCGAACTTCATGCCCGAGTACTCGGTGTTGAAGCCGGAGATGATTTCGGATTCGCCTTCGGCGAGGTCGAAGGGCCAGCGCTTGGTTTCGGCCAGCGCGGCGACCATGAACACGATGAAGCCGAAGAACTGCGGGATGATGAACCACTGGTCTTCCTGCGCTTCGACGATCGTGCGCATGTTGAAGCTGTCCGCAAGGATCACGATGCCGAGCATCGAAATACCCATGAACACTTCATAGCTGATCATCTGGCCGGCAGCGCGCAGGCCGCCGAGCAGCGCGAACTTGTTGTTTGACGCCAGGCCGCCGAGCATCGCGGAGTACGCAGCGAGACCGGCCATTGCCATGATCCACAGCAATCCGATGTTCAGGTCCATGATGCCGACGCCCGGTGCGATCGGCACGACGGCGAAGCTGAGCAGCATCGCGATCGGCACGATCAGCGGTGCAATGATGAAGGTCGGCTTGTCGGCGAACGGCGGCGTCCAGTCTTCCTTCGTGATCAGCTTGATGACGTCGGCGAAGGACTGGAACGAACCCCACGGACCGACGCGGTTCGGGCCGAGGCGTTCGCTGAAGAAGCCGAGGAAGCGGCGTTCGATCCAGATCAGCATCGTCGTGACGAACAGCACCGCGCCGAGGATCAGCGCGATGTTGATGGGCGAACCGACTACGAAGTCGAACATCAGTTGGCTCCTTTGTTGAAGTCGGCCGCGGCGCGTTCAGCGGTGGCAGCCCTGTCGGCCGCGACGGCCTTGTCCACTTTCTTCAGCGGCGCGGCGAAGCCGCAGATATCGCTGACGATGACGTTCGCCGAGCGCCAGTCTTTCGGCACCTGCCAGTTCGGGGCTTTTTGCAGCCTCAGTGCGCCGCCCGCTTTCGCGAGTACGTCGATGAAGTTCAGGCCGTTCAGGCCGACGCTGACCCCAACGGTGCCGGGCTTGATGCTGTCGCGCAGCATGACCGGCACGGAGAAGTTGTGCTGCACCAGTACGCCGTCGGTCGACGCGAGGCCGAGTTCCCGTGCGTCGGCCGGGTTCAACGCGATGTACGCGCCGGTGGCTTTCGCCTGGATCGCCGGGCTGCGTGCGGTGAGTTCTTCGCTGCCGAACAGGTGGTACAGCGGGAACAGCCTGAAGCCCTGCGCGTTCATGCCCGGCGGATTTGGCTGGTACCAGCCTTTCCCTGCCGAGTTACCGTCCAGAAGGCGCTCGCCTTCGGAAGCCTGGCGCAGCGGGCCGCCCGTATGCGTCTGGAACTTGAACACGCTCTGGTTCGAGTTCCAGCCTGGAGCCCATGGATTGCTGAACACCGTCGCATCACGCAGCGGTGCCACGCCTTCCATCGAGTAGTTCATGATCCCTTCTTCGTCCTGCTCCTGCTTCGGCTCATGCACGTTGATATGCGCGCGCATTGCGGTGCGGCCGCTATAACGATGCGGCTGGCGCGGTGCGCGGGCGTTGGTGCCGGCGAAGGTGTAATCGTGGCCCGGCGTCAGGTTGTCGAGCAGATGGCCGTTCGGCAGTGCGCCTTTCATCGCGTCGGTGACTTCGTAGATCTTCTTGCCGCCGGACAGCCAGCGCGCGCTCGGGCGAATGCTGTCGACCGGTTTGAACACGGAATAGAAATGCTGTGCCCTGCCCTCGTAGTTGACGAAGGTGCCCGAGATCTCGGCGAAGGTGCCCGAGGCCACGACGAGGTTAGCGGCTTCGCCGGTGCGATTCTGCAGCGAGTCGAGGACAGTCAGGTGCTCGAGGCCCTTGATGAAAGCGTCGACGTCGGCGGTGGCCGCGCGGCGGTACAGGTCGTTCTCGAGCACGATGGCTTTCCTGCTGCCGCCCTGCAGTGCCTTGCCGAGGGTGTTGTTGCTGCCATTCATCAGCAGTGCGAGGCCGATCGAGTTGGCTTCGGGAACGGTCAGTACGATGTTGCCCTTCTTCTCCGGCGTCGACAGTGCCGTGGCGATGTTCGCGGCGGCCTCGATCAGTGCCGGTTCGAGGCTGCTCGTGCCGGCAATGACGAGCGGGTTCTTCGCCGCTTTCAGGTCCGCGACGATCGCGTTGACGAGGTTCTGCTCGTCGCCGTTCAGGCCGCTGACGGCCGGTGCTGCGCCATCGAGCGCATTGGCGATCGCAAAACCGATGCGTGCGCTGTCAGCCGCCGTGGCGATGTGGACGTTCTTCGCGACATCGTCGAGACGCGTCGCATGCGGGCTGAAGATGTACAGCGGGCTCTTCGCGTCCATCCGCAGCGTCTTGATCGCATTCGCATGCCATTCGGGCAACTTCAGCTTGGCGGCCATTTCGAGGCCGATGTTCTTGACGGACTGGCGCAGCGCAAGCGCGATGCGCGCCGCGGTGTTCGTGACGTCTTCGCCGAGGATGACGATCGCGTCGCACTTCTCGATTTCCTTGATCGACGCCACGTGTACCGGACGGTTCCAGATCACGTCGACGACGCGGTTCACGAGCTGGTACTCGATATCCGACATGCCGGAATAGAAGTTCTCGGCGCCGACGAGTTCGCGCAGCGCGAAGTTGGCTTCCAGCGAAGCGCGCGGCGAGCCGATGCCGATTGCGGAACCTTTCAACGCAAGCAACTGCGCCTGTGCATCATCCGGCTTGATCTCGACCGGACGTGCATCGTGCGACGCGCGCGTCATCGAAACCTTGATGCGCTCGTTGCTGTTCACGTAACCGGTGCCGAAGCGGCCTTTGTCACAGATGAAATAGCCGTTCACTTCGTCATTGAAGCGGTTGACGATGCGGCGCAGCGTGCCATAACGCTCGCCCGGGGCGATGTTGCAGCCGACGCCGCAGGAGGCGCACACGCTCGGCGCGGTCTGCAGGTCCCATTTACGCGCATACTGCTGGCTGAACACCTTGTCGGTGAACACGCCGGTCGGGCAAACCTCGGCGAGGTTGCCGGAGAATTCGCTTTCGAATGCGCCTTCCTGGAAACGCCCGAAATAGGTGTGATTGTGCGAGGCCTGCACGCTGAAGTCGGTGCCGCCGGCGTAGTCCTTGTAGAAACGCACGCAGCGATAGCAGGTGATGCAGCGGTTCATTTCATGGCCGATGAAGGGCCCGAGGTACTGGTTGTTGTGCGTCGGCTTGCCGCCGTCGTAACGGCGGTATGTGTGGCCCGACATGACGGTCATGTCCTGCAGGTGGCACTCGCCGCCCTCTTCGCACACGGGGCAGTCGTGCGGGTGCTTCGTCATGATGCTTTCGATCGCCTGCGCGCGGAACTTGTGCGCCTTCTCGATCGAATAGCGTGCGCCGTCGCGCGGCGACGTCATGCAGGCCATGACCTGGCGGCCGCGCTGGTCGTCGTCGTTTGCGTATTCGATGATTGCGCACTGGCGGCAGGAGCCCACCGAGCCCATGCTCGGGTGCCAGCAGAAATACGGCAGATCCTGCTGGTGGGACAGAATCTCCTCCAGCAGGTTCTTGTTCGGGTCTACGTCGAAGACCTTGCCGTCTACGTTGATCTTGGCCATGTTTGCTCCGTTCAAAAAACCTTCAGTTTCAGGTTCTTGAAGCTAACTCTTAATGCTGCCTAAAGTGGTTTCTTAACGTCGGACTGTCAGCCGATGCCCGGGGCCGCGTACTTGCAGCCGTGGTTCACGTGCTCGATGAATTCGTCCATGAAGTACTTCAGGCCGCTCTGGATCGGTTCGGCGGCGCCGGGCGCCAGTGCGCAGAAGGTGTTGCCCGGTCCCATGTACACGGTCATTTCCTGCAGGATTTCGACGTCCTTCATCGTGCCCTCCCCCGCTTCCAGCTTGCGGAAGATGTGTTCCGACCATGGCAGGCCGTCGCGGCACGGCGTGCACCAGCCGCAGGATTCGTGCGCGAAGAACTTCGTCAGGTTGTGGATGCAGCCGATCGGGCAGGTCTTGTCGTCGAGCACCATGATCAGCGAGGTGCCGAGACGGCTGCCGGCCTTCTGCACGTCCTGCGGAATCATCGGCAGGTCGAGGTGTTCGGGCAGCAGGAAGTCCGTGGAGCCGCCGCCTGGCAGGAAGGCTTTCAGCTTGTAGCCATCGCGCATGCCGCCGGCGTAGTCCTCGAGCAGCGTGCGGAAAGTCGTACCCGCCGGCATTTCCCAGCAGCCGGGATTCTTCACGCGGCCGCTGACGCCGCTGATGCGCGTGCCGGGCTGGCCATTGATGCCGAGGCTCTTGAACCAGTCATTGCCCCATTTGACGATGCCGGGGATGTTGCAGATCGTTTCGACGTTGTTGACGAGCGTCGGACGGCCCCACAGGCCGCTTACCTGCGGGAACGGCGGCTTCGCACGCGGGTTCGCGCGCTTGCCTTCGAGTGCGTTGATCAGCGCAGTTTCCTCGCCGCAGATGTAGCGGCCGGCGGACGTATGCAGCGCGATGTCGAGGCTGAAGTTCGAGCCCTTGATGTTCTTGCCGAGCATGCCGCCTTCGTAGGCTTCGGCAATCGCGTTATGCAGCGCTTTCTCGGCAACCTTGTATTCGCCGCGCAGGAAGATGTAAGCCTGCGTGGCCTGCAGCGCGATCGACGCGGTGATCATGCCTTCGATCAAAAGGTGCGGATCGTTCTCCATCAGCAGGCGATCCTTGAACGTGCCCGGCTCCATTTCGTCGGCATTGACGACAAGGTAGCGCGGACCGCCGTCAGGCTCCGGGATGAAGCTCCACTTGAGGCCCGTGTTGAAGCCGGCGCCGCCGCGGCCGCCGAGTCCCGAGTCCTTCACGTGGTTGATGATGTCGCGCGGCTGCATCGCCAGCGCCTTCGTCACGCTTTCATAGCCGCCGGCAGCGACGTACTGCTGCAGGTTGAACGGCGCGCGCCCGGCTTCGATGTTCTTTGTAAGAGGCTTCTTTTCCATTTGCATCAGGCCTTCGCGCGATAGGTTGCGAGGATCTCGTCGATCTTCGCCGGCGTGAGGTTACGGTAGTGTTCGTTGCCGACCATCATCGTCGGTGCGCGATCGCAGTCGCCGAGGCACGGTACGGGGATCAGCGTGAACAGGTTGTCCGCGGTGGTCTGGCCGTAGTCGATGCCGAGCGTTTTCGTGATGTGGCCTTTCAGCGAATCGCAGCCGAGCATCCAGCACGCGACGCTGTCGCACAGCAGGATCACGTTCTTGCCGACCGGGCGGCGATAGATCAGGTTGAAGAAGGTCGCAACGCCTTCGAGTTCGTCGGGCGGCAGGTTCAGGTATTCGGCAACCGCCAGCAGGCTCTCGTCCGAGACCCAGCCCTGGTACTTCTGCACGATCTTCAACGCTTCGAGGCCCACGGCCTGCGCGTAGGGATAGTGCAGCTTCTCGTGCTCGATCTCGTGGATCTCGTCAGCCGTCAATTGGCGCGCTTTCGGCGCCGTGCTCGCGATGATGTTGCTGTTCATGTGCTTCTGCTCTTATTCGACGAACTAACGATCCACGTCGGCCATCACGAAGTCCGTCGTCGCGACGACTGCCGTGAAGTCGGCCAGCATCAGTCCACGGCTCAGGAACGGAATCGCCTGGATGTGGATGAAGGACGGCGTGCGGATTCTGGTGCGATACGAGCCAATGCCGCCATCGTTGACCATGTAGTACATGTTCAGGCCTTTCGTGGCTTCGATCGTCATCGTGACTTCGGTCGGATCCATCACCGGCCCCCAGCTGACGCTGAGGAAGTGCGCGATCAGCGTTTCGATGTCGAGTTTGCTCTTTTCCTTGATCGGCGGCGTCGTCAGCGGATGATCGGCCTTGTACGGGCCGTCCGGCATGTTCTCGACGCACTGCTTGATGATGCGGCAGCTCTGGCGCATTTCTTCGACGCGAACGGCGGCGCGGTCGTAGCAGTCACCGTTCACGGCGATCGGTATGTCGAACTCGAAGTTCTCGTAGCCGCTGTACGGACGATTCTTGCGGTAGTCCCACTCGAGGCCGGTTGCGCGCAGCGCGGGGCCGGTCATCGCCCAGTCGAAGGCGTCCTGCGTGTTCATCGTGCCGATGCCGCGCGTACGCTGCTTGATGACCGTGTTCTGCATGACCATCACTTCATATTCGGCGAGGCGTTTCGGGAAGTATTCGACGAACTCGCGAATCAGCTTGTCCCAGCCTTTCGGCAGGTCCTGCGCAACGCCGCCGATGCGGAACCAGCCCGGATGCATGCGCGCGCCGGTGATCGATTCGATGATGTTGAAGGCCTTCTCGCGGTCGACGAACGCGTAGAACAGCGGCGACAGCTGGCCAAGGTCGACGGCCCACGTGCCGAAGAACAGCAGGTGCGAGCAGATGCGGAAGAACTCGGCGAGCATCACGCGGATGACTTCCACGCGCTGTGGCACCTTGATGCCGGCCATCTTTTCGACCGCCATCACGTACGGCAGGTTGTTCATCACGCCGCCGAGGTAGTCGATGCGGTCCGTGTACGGAATATACGTGTGCCAGGTCTGGCGCTCGGCCATCTTCTCGGCGCCACGATGGTGGTAGCCGACGTCCGGTACGACATCGAGCACGTTTTCACCGTCGAGCTGCAGTGCGAAACGGATTACACCGTGTGCAGCGGGATGGTTGGGGCCGAAGTTCATGAACATGAATTCGGCGCTGTCGGACTTGCGTGCAAGGCCCCACTCTTCCGGACGGAACTTCAGCAGTTCCTGTTCACGGTCATGGAGCTCGTCGCTCATGCGGAACGGTTCCATCTCCGTGGCGCGTGCCGGATGGTCCTTGCGCAGTGCGTGGCCCTTCCAGTGCGGCGGGCACAGGATGCGGCTGAGGTTCGGATGGCCGACGAAATTCACGCCGAGCAGGTCCCAGCACTCGCGTTCCTGCCAGTTGGCGCTCGGCCACAGGTGGATCGCGGTCGGGATGTTAAGGTCGTCCATCTGCAGCGCGACTTTCAGGCGGATGTCGCAGTTGCCGGAGAACGAAGTCGGGTGGTACACGACCGTGAAGTCGCTGGCCGGCTGGCCTTCGCGATGCAGGCGCGTGCGTTCGTCGATTGCGGTGACGTCGAGCAGCATCTCGTAGCGCGGACGATGCTCGTCGCGCAGGTACTTGAGGACGGCGAGGATCTTGTCGCGCGGCACCCACAGCGTCGGCATTCCTTCCGCCGTGTGCTGGCGTACGAAGGTGGATTCACCGAACTTCTGGTAGAGGTTCGTGATGACCGCGGGCGTTTCAGTAACGTGTGCGTTCATGCTTAAACCTCGTCGGGGCTGCGCAGCTCGGTCGCGGCAATGCGGTCTTTCAGGCGTGCTTCACGCTGAATGACGACTTTCTCGCGCTCGTAGACGCCCTGGTCGTTGATCACCCACGAGACCGGACGGCGCTTCTTGCCGATCGAGTCCTGCAGCAGGTTCAGGCCCTGCAGCAATGCTTCGGGTCTCGGCGGGCAGCCGGAGACGTACACGTCGACAGGCAGGAACTTGTCCACGCCCTGCACGACCGAATAGATGTCGTACATGCCGCCGGAGTTTGCGCACGAGCCCATAGAGATCACATAGCGCGGCTCCATCATCTGTTCGTACAGGCGCTGGACGACGGGTGCCATTTTGCGGAACAACGTGCCGGCGATGATGATCATGTCGGCCTGGCGCGGCGTGGCGCGGAATACTTCGGCACCGAAACGCGCGATATCGTGGCGGCTCGAGATCGCCGTCGCGGCTTCCACGTAGCAGCAGGACAGGCCGAAGTTGAAAGGCCATACCGAATGCTTGCGGCCCCAGGCGAGCATGTCTTCCAGCGTCGTCATGACCACATTCCTGCGAATGTAGTCATCGAACTGGTTCATGCCAGGGCTGGCGGAATACGCGTCTTCGGGTTTAACCAGTTCCCAGCTCATCAGTGGTGTGCTCCGGAAGAGTGGCCATGGTCGCCATGACCGTGATCGTGATCGTGGCCATGATCGTGATGTTCCTTGTTGGCCGCCGCGGCCTTGCGGGCTGCGTTGGGGCCTACGTTGACGACACCGCCCTCGCCGACCAGCGAGGCCTTGTCGTGCTGCTGCCGCTTCGTGCGCCACTCGAGTGCACCGATGCGCCACAGGTACAGCAGGCCGGCGAGCAGGATGAATATGAAGATGAAGATTTCGGCGAAGCCGAGCCAACCAGCCTCGCGGATCGAGATCGCCCATGCAAACAGGAAAGCAGCCTCGAGATCGAAAATGATGAACAGGATTGCGGTGAGGTAGAACGGGACGGACATGCGGAACTGCGCTGAACCCACGCCTTCGACGCCGGATTCGTACACGTCATGCGTCGCATGGCCTTTCGTCTTCTGGCCGAGGAATGCCGAGGCCACGAGCAGCCCGCTAATCAGGACCACGACGATGACGGAGTAAATCACCAGAGGCCACAGGTCGATCGTATTGGAAGCGTTCACGCCGGATTTCCTGTACCGATTGTTGCCGGTTGATAGTGATGGTGTCGCCAGCGTTACAGCACAGAATGGACCTGGCACCACCGGCTCATCTCGAGACGGGGTCAAGCGCGGGCTCTGACGGGAAGGTTCCGAACCGGCTGACTAGTCCGCCGGGGAATGTCTGCGACTGCGTGATTCCCCGACTTTTTTGCCGATCCGGCAGCGATTTCGTTCTGACCAGCTGCGTTTTTCTACGCTAACCAGCTGCGCTTTCCGAACCTGCAAACTGCATTCTGACTGTAGCTGCAAACGGGGCGCAAATTTACACTTTCGGCGCTTGCGCAGCAAGAATTTTTAGGGGCTTTCTGCGCAGGCTCCCCGTCAGAAAACCCGATTGATTCCATCGAACGCAGCGACCTTGTACGCCTCTGCCATCGTCGGATAGTTGAAGGTCGTGTTGAGGAAGTAGCGCAGCGTATTGTCGCCGTTTTTCTGCGCCATGATTGCCTGCCCGATGTGCACGATTTCCGAAGCCTGGTCGCCGAAGCAATGAATCCCGAGGATCTCGAGCGTGTCGAAGTGGAAGATCAGCTTCAGCATGCCCACTTCGTCACCGGTGATTTGCGCGCGCGCGATGTTGCGGAAATAGGCCTTGCCCACTTCGTATGGGATCTTCTGCTCCGTCAGTTCGCGCTCGTTCAGGCCGATCGTGCTGATTTCGGGGATCGTGTAGATGCCGCTCGGGACTTCCGACAGCGCGCAGAACTCGTGCGGATTGAAGATCGCATTGCTCGCGGCGCGGCCCTGGTCGTAGGCGGCGCTGGCGAGGGCCGGCCAGCCGATAACGTCACCGACGGCGTATATGTTCGGCACGGCCGTCTGGTAATGGCTGTTGACTTCGAGCTGCCCGCGCTTGTTGGCGGTGAGGCCGATCGCGTCGAGGTTCAGTTTGTCCGTGTTACCGGTGCGGCCGTTGCACCACATCAGGATGTCGCTCTTGATCTTCTTGCCCGATTCGAGATGCGTGACGATGTGGTCGTCGTGGTATTCGATCTGGCTGAAGTGTTCATTGTGCCTGCAGCGCACGTTCACGTTGCGCAGGTGGTAGCTCAGCGCCTCGGAAATTTCGTTGTCGAGGAAGGACAGCAGCGACCCTGCCGGGTTGATCAGTTCCACTTTCGTGCCGAGGCCACCGAAGATCGACGCGTACTCGCAACCGATCACGCCCGCGCCGATGATCGTGACCTTGCGTGGCGAATGCTCCAGCTGCAGGACCGTGTCGCTGTCGAACACGAGCGGATGGTTGAAGTCGACGTTGTCAGGGCGGTATGGCCGCGAGCCCGAGGCGATGATGAAGTGCTCCGCATGCAGTTTCGTGCGGTCCCTGCCGGACAGCACCTCGATCGTGTTCGCGTCGATGAAGCTGGCGACGCCATCGATCAGCGGTACCTGGTTGCGCGTGTAGAAGTCGTTGCGCAGCGAGCCCTGCTCGTCGACGACGCGGTTGGCGTGTTTCAGCAACTGCGGGAAGGTCACCTGCCGCACGTCGCCGCATTCGCGGAACATCGGGTTCGTGTTGAACTGCATCACCTGCTTGACGCCATGGCGCAGTGCCTTCGACGGGATCGTGCCGAGATACGTGCAGTTGCCGCCGGGGCGGGGTTTGTCGCAGATCATGGCCACCTTCTTGCCGGACTTCACCGCGTTCATCGCCGCCGATTCGCCGGCGGGACCGCTGCCGATGACGATGAGGTCGTAGGTATTCTTGGCCATGCTGTGGTTCCTTGTGGTTACCCAGCCGCTTCAGGCTGGTACTACTTGTTTGCTGGTACTGATTGCTACTATTTATTCACCCTGCCGGCGCTTGCGTACCGCGGGTGAGCATGTGCGGGTCGCTCACCGCGCCGGCTGTGCGAAGCGCGCGAAGGCTGCCGTGTAGGCGTGATCGAAGCCGGCGGGCGCGCGCATTATAAAGTAGGCTGCGAGCCCTTCACTATCTGCCACGTCTCTTCCCTCCTCCGGACCCAACACCATCAATGCGGTAGCCCAGGCGTCTGCTTCGGCCGCAGTGTCGCTTATCACAGTAACCGATGCCAGCGCATGCGTGACAGGCATGCCGGTGCGCGGATCGATTTCGTGCGAATAGCGCTTGCCATCGACTTCGCGGAAATTGCGGTAATCGCCGGAGCCGGCGAGCGCAATCGCCTCGCCGCCGCTGTCGATTCGCGCAAATGCCTCCGGCATGCCGCCCTGCGGACGTTCGATGGCGACGACCCAGTTGCTGCCATCGGCCGCATGGCCCTGCAGTCGAAGTTCGCCGCCTATTTCGACAAGGAAGTCCGTGAAGCCCTGCGCGAGCAACAGGTCGGCGACCGCATCGACCGCATACCCTTTCGCGATGCCCGAGAGGTCGAGCGTGAGCGTCTTTTCATAGGTGACGGTGCCTGCCACGCGATCGACAAGCAGTGCACCGAGGCCGGTCCGGGCCTGCGCGTCGGCGATGGCCTGCTCGCCCGGGATGCCGTCGACGGCCCGGGGTCCGAAGCCCCAGAGGTTCACGAGCGGGCCAATGCTGATGTCGAAGGCGCCGCGGCTGCGTGCATGGATGTCCTGAGCGAGCGCAAGGACCGCGAGCATCGAGCGGGATACTGAATGTGCGACACCAGGCGCGCTCGCGTTCAGCTTGCTCAGCTCGGAATCCGGCGTCCATGTCGAAAACACCGCGCGATCGAGCTGCGCCAGCAGGTCTACGATCGCGACACGGGTGTCGCGTATCGCGTCATCGTCCGGTGCGACGAGGTTGACCTGCCAGGTCGTCCCCATCGTCGCGCCCTCGATCACATGGTGCCGCGGCGTCGCGGCATTCCGTAAAAGCAGCAGCCAAAAAAAAGCGCCCGCTGCGAGAACAGCGAGCGCCGTGAAGATTGCGCGATTCCACATCTGGCCGACCACTGGCAAGCCAGCCGGTGGGATCACGTGTCCATCGTTTCGTTTTCCGGGTATGACAGGTAGTTCACGCCGGCCATCTTGTTCACCATGCGGACCACCTGGTTGCAGTAGCCGAACTCGTTGTCGTACCACAGGTACAGCACGAGATTCTTGCCGTTGCTGATCGTCGCTGTCGCATCGAGGATGGCGGCTTCGCGCGAACCGATGAAGTCGCTCGACACGGCGTCAGGCGATTCGGTGTAACCCAGCTGGTTCTGCAGCGGCGAATGCAGCGCGATCTTGCGCAGGTATTCGTTGATCTCTTCCTTCATGCAGTTCGTCATGAGCGTCAGGTTGAGGATTGCCATGGAGACGTTCGCGACCGGGACGCGTACGGCGTTACCCGTCAGCTTTCCGGCGAGTTCAGGTACTGCTTTCGCCACGGCTTTAGCCGCGCCGGTTTCGGTCAGCACCATGTTCAGTGCCGCGCTGCGGCCTCGGCGATCGGCTTTGTGGTAGTTGTCGATCAGGTTCTGGTCGTTCGTGTAGGCGTGCACCGTTTCGACGTGGCCGTGCACGATGCCCCAGCGCTCGTTGATCAGTTTCAGTACCGGCGCGATCGCATTCGTCGTGCACGAGGCCGCGGTGACGATGCGGTCGTTCGGCTCGATCATCTGGTGGTTGATCCCGCAGACGATGTTCTTGAGGTTGCCCTTGCCCGGTGCGGTCAGCAGCACCTTGCTGACGCCTTTGGACTTGAGGTGCAACGACAGGCCGGCTTCATCGCGCCACTTGCCGGTGTTATCGATGATCAGCGCGTCGTTGATGCCGTATTGCGTGTAATCGACCTTGTCCGGTGCGTCGGCGTAGATGAAATGGATGATGTTGCCGTTCGCGATGATGCGGTTGTTCTCTTCGTCGACGCGTACGGTGCCGGCGAAGGTGCCGTGCACGGAGTCGTTGCGCAGCAGGTTCACGCGCTTGAGGAGGTCGCCGTCGCCGCCCTTGCGGACGACGATCGCGCGCAGGCGCATGACCTGGCCGTTGCCGGTCTGCTCGAGCAGCAGGCGCGTGACGAGGCGGCCGATGCGGCCAAAGCCATAAAGCACTACATCGACCGGCTTGGCGATCGGCTTGTGGTTCTTGCCGATCAGGTGCGCGAGTTCACGCTTGACCCACGAATCCACGTCGAGGCCAGTACCGTCTTCTGCCTGGTTCATGTAGCCGACCGTCAGTTTGCCGAGGTCGATCTGGCACGGGCACAGGTCGAACTTCGCGAGCGCCATGAGCACCGGGTGGCTTTCAAATTCCGAGAGTTCGTTGCGCGCCATCTCGCGCACGCGGCGATGCGACTTCATGATGTTCGCCACGGAACGGTTCGTCAGGCTGCGGCCATAGAGGAACACGAGCACGCCCTTCTCGTTTTCGAGCCGGCCGAGCACCGGCAGCATTTCCTGCGCGAGCGCTTCACGCTGTTTCCAGTCTGCAAAGAAGCCTTCATCAAGGTTCGGTCTTACCACGACGTGTGTTCCTTTTTTAAGGGGCCAAAAAAATTGCGCGTATTATCCCGGGGGCCTTACCCGATGTCCAACAAACCAGCCGTCCTCCAGTCTATAATCCGCGCCTCGGCAGAACCGGAGTTGCAGTGGCTATCCTTGACATCAGTAACCTGCCCGCCCTGCCGGCGGCAGGCATGAAGCAATTCTGGGGCGGACTGGAAGGCTCGGCTGCGGCCCTCGCTCTCGCAAGTGCGGCACAGGCCCATGCAGGGCTCTCGCTCGTACTCACCGAAAACTCGCGGCAGGCGGAGCGCCTGCGCAACGAGCTGGAGTTCTTTGCTGCGGGCGCACATTCAAACTTCGACGTGCTCAGTTTTCCAGATTGGGAAACCCTGCCCTACGACAATTTTTCCCCCCACCAGGACATCATCTCCGAACGCCTGCTGACGCTGCATCGCCTGCCGCGCATCGAGCGCGGCGTGCTGATCCTGTCCGTCACGACCCTGTTGCATCGCCTTCCGCCGCGCGAGTACATGAGTGCGCACAGCCTGTTGCTGAAGACCGGGCAGCAGCTGTCGATCACCGACATGCGGCGTGCGCTCGAAGCCGCCGGTTACCAGGCTGTCGACTCCGTGTACGAACATGGCGAGTTCGCCGTCCGCGGCTCGATCATGGACCTGTTCCCGATGGGCAGCACGGTTCCGTATCGCATCGAGCTGTTCGATGACGCCATCGAGAGCCTGCGTACCTTCGACGTCGAAACACAGATATCGAAGGACAAGGTCGACGAAGTGCGCCTGCTGCCCGGTCGCGAGTATCCGCTTGACCAGAAGGCGATCGCGGCGTTCCGACAGGCTTTCCGCGAGGCCTTCACGATCGATGTTCGACGCTGCCCGCTATATGACGACATCTCGAAAGGCCTCGCGAGCGCCGGCATCGAGTATTACCTGCCGTTGTTCTTCCCCGAACTCGCGACCCTGTTCGCATACCTGCCGTCGCAGGTGCAGGCTTTCACCTACGGCGACGTCCATGCCGGCGCGATGCAATTCTGGCGCGAGATCCGCTCGCGCTTCGACGAACGGGGCATCGATCCCGAGCGCCCGCTGCTGCCTCCCGAACAACTGTTCGTTGCCGTCGAAGACCTGTTCGCCGAACTGCGCAAGTTGCCGCTGACCGAGCTGCAGGCGCGGCAGCTCGATGCCGGCGCCGGCGTATTCAACCTGCAGACTTGCCAGTTTCCCGACCTCGAAGTCGAAACACGCGCCGAGCAGCCGCTCGCGAAACTTCAGCAGTTCCTGCTGGCGCAGCGCGACGTGCCGGTGCTGTTCTGCTGCGATTCGCCCGGCCGGCGTGAAGCGATGATCGAATTGCTGCAGCGCATCGAGCTGCAGCCGCGCACCGTGCAGGACTGGCGGGCCTTCATCGACGAAAAGCCAGACCTCGCGATCACCGTTGCGCCGCTGGAATCAGGCTTGTGGCTGCGTGAACCGGCGCTGATCGCCGTGACGGAGAACCAGCTGTTCGCGCACCACGTGAGCCAGCAACGCAGGCGCGGACGCCAGGCCGACAACGCCGACTTCATCATCAAGAGCCTCACCGAGCTGAATCCCGGCGCGCCGGTCGTGCACCAGGAACATGGCATCGGTCGCTATCTTGGTCTCGACACCTTCGACGTCGAAGGCCAGCTCACCGAGTTCCTCGTGCTCGAATACGCAGACAAGGCCAAGCTGTACGTGCCGGTTTCGAGCCTGCACATGATCAGCCGGTACAGTGGCGGCGATCCGGACAGTGCGCCGCTGCACAGGCTCGGCAGCGACCAGTGGCAGAAGGCCAAGCGCAAGGCGGCGGAGAAAATCGTCGACGTTGCGGCCGAACTGCTCGAACTGCATGCGCGGCGCGCGGCACAGAAAGGCCACCGCTTCGAGCTGCCGCTCGCTGACTATCAGCTGTTCGCGAATGCTTTCCCCTTTGAGGAAACCGACGACCAGCAGGAAACGATCAAGGCCGTTCTGCACGACATGCAGCAGGCACGGCCGATGGATCGCCTTGTGTGTGGCGACGTCGGCTTCGGCAAGACGGAGGTCGCGCTGCGCGCGGCGTTCATCGCCGTGGCGAACCGCAAGCAGGTCGCCGTGCTCGTCCCGACGACCTTGCTCGCGCAGCAACATTACGAGACTTTCCGCGACCGCTTCGCCGACTGGCCCGTGAACATCGCGCTGCTGTCACGCTTCGTCGGCGGCAAGGAGCAGAACAAGACGCTCGAAGGCCTCGCCAAAGGCACTGTGGACATCGTCGTCGGCACGCACAAGCTGCTGAACGAGGACATCCAGTACCACAACGTCGGCCTGCTGATCATCGACGAGGAACACCGCTTTGGCGTGCGCCAGAAGGACCGGCTGCTGGCGCTGCGCGCGAGCGTCGACATCCTGACGCTGACGGCGACGCCGATTCCGCGCACGTTGAACCTCGCGATGTCGGAAATGCGCGACCTGTCGATCATCGCAACGCCACCGGCGCGCCGCCTGTCGGTGAAAACCTTCATACGCCAGCACACGCCGGCACTCGTCAAGGAAGCGATCCATCGCGAACTGCTCCGCGGCGGCCAGGTGTTCTACCTGCATAACGAAGTGAAATCGATCGAGAAGCGCGCCGAGGACATTCGCAAGCTCGTACCGGAGGCGCGCGTCGGCGTTGGACACGGCCAGCTGCGCGAGAGCGAGCTCGAGCGCGTGATGTCCGATTTCTACCACAAGCGCTTCAACGTGCTCGTATGCTCGACGATCATCGAAACCGGCATCGACATTCCGAGCGCGAACACGATCATCATCGATCGTGCCGATACGTTCGGCCTCGCGCAGCTGCACCAGCTGCGCGGTCGCGTCGGTCGTTCGCACCACCAGGCCTATGCCTACCTGCTGACGCCGCATCCGAAGGAAATGACGCCAGACGCACAGAAACGCATCGACGCGATCAGCGCGGCCGACACGCTCGGCGCCGGTTTCACCCTGGCGAGCCACGATCTCGAGATTCGAGGGGCCGGCGAACTGCTGGGTGACGAACAGAGCGGGCACATGCACAGCATCGGTTTCACGCTGTACAGCGAAATGCTCGCGGATACCGTGAAACTGTTGAAGGAAGGCAAGAAACCGGACCTCGACAAGCCGCTGAAAACCGGCACGGAAGTGAACCTGCGCATTCCCGCATTGTTGCCCGACACCTACCTGCCCGACGTTCACGGCCGCCTGCAGATCTACAAGCGCGTCGCGTCTGCGCGTTCGGAAGCCGAATTGCGAGACCTGAAAGTCGAGCTGATCGACCGCTTTGGCCTGTTGCCGGATGCGACGCGGAACCTGTTCGAGATCACGCGCCTGAAGCTGCTTGCCGAGAAACTCGGCATCGTGAAGGTGGAGGCCTCCGGCGGCGGCGGCAAACTACGTTTCGCGGCCGACACCCAGGTGGATCCGCTGGCGCTCGTCAGGCTGGTGCAACGAGAGAGCAACCGTTACAGTCTCGGCGGTGCCAACGAACTGAAATTCCGGCATGAAACGGCGACGGCCCAGGACCGCATCACGATGATCGAGCAATTGTTGAACAAACTCGCCACGCCGCCGGCTACCAGCACAACCGGAAAGCGTCATGGCTGACCGTATGCGTTACGTCCTGGCATGCGCTGCGCGGATCGCGGTGGTGCAGATCGCAGCTGTGCAGATCGCAGTCGCGCAGGAAGCCAGTGCCGACGGCCGGCGCTGGTTCGATGTCGAGGTCAGCATCTTCACGAATGATGTCCCGGGCGGCACCCGCTCCGAATTTCCCGTCGCTCGCAAGCTGAGCGCTGCTTACCTGCCGCGTCTGCGCGAGCTGACGGACCGCACGAGCGCGTTGATGGTCGAATTCCCCGGCGACATGCTGCCATCGCTGCTGCCGGCGGCGGCGCCATCACCCGAGATTCCGGCTGCCGACGCAGGCGTAGTGGAGACGCCAGTCGCCACGATGGGACCAATTTATTCGCCACCGGTCCGCGACAGCTTCAAGCTTACCGACTTCGAACGCGATGCCTTCGTCGACCTTGGTACGCGCGCCGCACAGTTCACGGCAATGAATCGCAGCATCGATGGCGCCCCCGACCATCGCCTGCTGTGGCACAAGGTGTGGCGCCAGCCGCTCGAGGCACGTGCCCAGACGGCCGCGGTATTCGTCAGCGGCGGCGACGAGCGCGGCGGGCATTACGAACTCGAAGGCAGCTTGCGCGTCGTCGCGAACGGCACGGGTGCGATGCTCGACATCAACGTATGGCTCAATGAATTTCGCGCCGGCAGATCCGCGCAAGGCCTGACGGCTGGAGCAGCAAGCGACGAACGAGATGCAGAAAGCAACATCGAGAGCAGTGAAGGAGAATGGATTATTCCGGATCTGCCCTTCCCGTCTGAATCGGTTGATGCTGCGAGGATCGATGCTGCTGCGCAGCCCAATGCCGTTTCATCGACCGTCGCACCGGGAACCCTCGAGCCGGCTCCAGTGCCGCAACTGCCTGCGACGCCTGCATGGGAACTATCGGCGGTCTGGCAACTGGCACAAACGCGCGAACTCAGCGCCAACCAGCTTTATTACCTCGATCATCCGGCGCTCGGCGTACTGATCCAGGTACGCCCGTACGTCTTGCCGCCACTCCTGCCTATCGACGGCGAGGAAGACTTCTAGTCACTCCCACCGATCAATTGTGGCAGCGCTGCCATCAGCAGCGCACGCACACGGCCCATGCCCTCGCGCAAGTGTTTCGCTACGTCGTCGTGCGTGATCGCACCGCCGCCGAGTCCCGCCGCCCGGTTGACGACGAGCGCGATGCACGCGTAACGCATGCCGAGCTCGCGCGCCAGTCCGGCTTCAGGCATGCCAGTCATGCCGACGATGTCGCACCCGTCACGTTGCATGCGACGGATTTCAGCCGCCGTCTCGAGGCGCGGGCCCTGCGTACAGCCGTATACCGCCCCGCGGTGTACCGGTAAATCGAGCATCGCGGCTGCAGCGTCAAATGTACGCGCAAGGTCGCGATCGTAGGGCCACGTGAAATCGACGTGCTTATCGAGCGCATGCGCGCCGGTGGCGAAGGTGTGTTCGCGCCCCCAGGTATAGTCGATCAATTGCTCGGGCAGCACGAGGGCACCGGGTATCATGCTGTCGGCAATGCCGCCAACGGCATTCACGGCGATCACGATGTCGACGCCGGCCTGGTGCAGGGCCCAGAGATTCGCCCGGTAGTTTATCCGGTGCGGCGCCACGCTGTGGTCACGCCCATGCCGGGGCAGAAACCAGGCGGCACCCGCCGCGGTTTGTTCGAGCGAGAGTTCAACTGCTTCCGCGGCGTAAGGAGTCTGTATCGGAAAGGTGCCGGCCGGCGCGGAATGATCGAGCTGATAAAGCCCGCTGCCACCGATCACGGCGATGCGTGTGGCGCGATCGCGAGCGGCCTGCGCCATGCGCTACTTCTTGTAGTACGCGTTCGCGCGGTCGCTGTGGTCGGTGACGTCGCGCACGGCAGTCAGCTCCGGCAGTTGCAGCATCAGCGTCTTCTCGACGCCGTCCTTCAGCGTCAGGTCGACAGCACTGCAACCCTGGCAACCGCCACCGAACCGCAATACGGCGATGTTGTCTTCCGTCAGTTTTTCGAGCGACACGTTACCGCCGTGCGACGCGAGGCCCGGATTGATTTCGTTATACAGGATGTAGTTGATGCGGTCCTGCAGCGAGCTGTCGGGGCCGAGTTTCGGCTGGCGTGAATTCGGGGCGCGGATCGTCAGCTGCCCGCCCATGCTGTCTTTCGCGAAGTCGACGACGGCACCTTCGAGGTAGACCTTGCTGCGTTTCTCGACCCAGGCATTGAAGCCCGTGTAGGGGAAGAGTTCGTCGTCGCCTTCCTGCTCGCCGGGGCGGCAAAACGCGATGCAGGTTTCGGCTTTCGGCGTACCGCCGTCGAGTACGAATACACGGATCGCGATGCCGTCGCAGTTCTGCTTCGCAAGCAGGTCGCGCAGGTAGGTTTGTCCGGACTCGGTGATTTCGATCATGGTTTTCGACCTTGCGTTGGGAGCGGTGGCTTCACGGCGAATATGGGGACGGAGACTGGAAATTCCTACTGGGCCGCATTGTCCTGCGGGGCAGTGCTATTCCACTTTTGCCGGATAATTTGTCCGGACAAATCACAGGGTAAATACCTGCCGGTGGGTGTAGAGTTCGCGCCATTGCTGATGCGAGACCATTGTGAAACATCGAATTACTGAAAGCAAAAACGACAAGGTTCCCTTCTGGCGTGTCGTCCTGAGCGTTATCCAGGCGAGCTTCGGCGTACAGTCGCGCCAGAACCGTGAACGGGATTTCAAGCAGGGCAACTGGTTGCCGTATGTCGTAGCCGCCCTGCTGTTCACGGCGATTTTCGTGCTGGTCCTGGCGTTTGTCGTGAAGCTGGTGCTGGCGGGCTGAGCGCTGCAGTCCTGCAGCGCAGGGATGACGGCTTGTCCGCTTACTGCTGGCTGATGAAGTACAGCACGCCCGTCACGGCGATTGCGATCGCGCAGAACGCTGCGATTGCATCGGCACGGCTGTCGGCGGGATCCGGTTCGTGAACACTGTCGGCGTGGTGATGGTCGTGGTGGCTCATGAAATGCTCCCGGATCGAATGATTACTGAGTTCTGCAAGCTGTCGGTTGAAATGAAAGCGCGGCGATTTTACCGGAGCGCGCGCCATTGTCCATCGGCATGACACCCGGCCTGGCCGCGGTGTATCATCGCAACCCCTGATTTTTCAAGGCATTAGTCTTTAGGCACTAGAATGTATCGCTACGACGACCATGACAGACAGATGCAGCGGGAGCGCGTCGCGCAGTTCCGCGACCAAACGCGCCGCTTCCTGGCCGGCGAGCTCGAGCCGGCGCAGTTCCTGCCGCTGCGCCTGCAGAACGGCCTCTACATCCAGCGCCTCGCGCCGATGTTTCGCATCGCGGTGCCCTATGGCTGCCTGTCGTCGAAGCAATTGCGCAAGCTCGCATGGATCACGCGCCATTTCGACAAGGGTTACGCCCATTTCTCGACGCGCCAGAACGTACAGCTGAACTGGCCGAAGCTGCCGGAAGTGCCGGACATTCTGGAACACCTGCTCGAAGTCGAAATGCACGCGAACCAGACGAGCGGCAACTGCATTCGCAACACGACCACCGACCAATTCGCCGGTGTGTCGCCTTACGAGATCGAGGACAGTCGCCCGTGGTGTGAAATCATCCGCCAGTGGTCGACCTTCCACCCGGAGTTCGCGCATCTGCCGCGCAAGTTCAAGATCGCCGTATGCGGCACCGAGCACGACCAGGCTGCCGTGCAGGTGCACGACATCGGCCTGTACATCGTGAAGAGCGCCGCTGGTGAAATTGGCTTCCAGGTGCTCGTCGGCGGTGGCCTCGGCCGTACGCCGGTCATCGGCTCCGTCATTCGCGAGTTCCTCCCGTGGCAGCACCTGCTCAGTTACCTCGAAGCGATCGTGCGCATCTACAACCAGGAAGGACGCCGCGACAACAAATTCAAGGCACGCATCAAGATCCTCGTGAAGGAACTGGGCATCGACGTATTCCGCGACAAGGTCGAAGCCGAATGGCTGCATTGCAAGGACGGCCCGGCCACGCTGACGCTCGCTGAATTCCAGCGCTGCAAGAGTTTCTTCCCCGAGCCTGCGTACGAAGTGCTGACCGACGTGAATGCCGAAGTGGAAAACCTGCTGACGCAGGACGTGCTGTTCAGCCAGTGGCATGAACGCAACGTGCGCGCGCACAAGAAACCCGGCTATCGCATCGTGACGCTCTGCCTCAAGGCAACCGGTTCCGCGCCTGGCGACCTGAGCGCCGAGCAGATGGAATTCGTCGCGGACCTCGCCGAACGCTACGGCTTTGGCGAGCTGCGCGTCACGCATGAGCAGAACCTCGTGCTGACGGACGTGCGTGTCAGCGACCTGCCCGCTTTGCACAAGGCGCTGAAGAACGAGCATCTGGCGACGCCGTACACCGGCCTGCTGAACGACATGATCAGCTGCCCCGGCGGCGACTACTGCTCGCTCGCGAACGCGAAGTCGATTCCAGTCGCCGAATCGATCCAGCGCCGCTTCGACGATTTCGATCGCCTGAAAAACATCGGCGAAATGACGATCAACATTTCCGGCTGCATGAATGCCTGCGGACATCACCACGTCGGTAACATCGGCATCCTCGGCGTCGACAAGAAAGGCGAAGAGTTCTACCAGATCACGCTCGGCGGCGCTGCAAACCGCTACACCGCGCTCGGCAAGGTGCTGGGGCCTTCGTTTGCCCAGGACGAGATTCCCGACGTGATCGAAAAGATCGTCGAGCTGTACCTCGCCAAGCGCCTCGACGGGGAACGCTTCATCGACACCGTAAACCGCCTCGGCATCGAGCCGTTCAAGGAGCATGTGTATGCCAAGGCTGATTGATCGTACGGGTACCGTACAGCCGAATCCCTGGGAACTCCTGCCCCGCGACGCCACGGTCGAGACGGCTCTCGCCGCTGCATCGGAGCACATCATCGTGAATGCGCTGCTATGGGGCGAACACAAGGCGGCGTTGAAGCAAGGCGGCAAGCAGGTGGCCGTCTGGCTCGATAGCGACCAGACGGTGGACCTGATCGCGGCGGACCTGGCGGAGCTGCCGCTCGTCGCGCTCAACTTCCCGGGCTTCATGGATGGCCGTGCGTACTCGACGTCCGTGCTGTTGCGCCGGCACTGTGGTTACAGTGGCGAAATACGCGCGATCGGCGATGTGCTACGCGACCAGCTGTTCTACATGAAACGCTGCGGCTTCACGATGTTCGACCTGAAAGACAGCGTGAAACTCGAGGATGCCCAGCGTGCGTTCAGCGATTACAGCGGAACATATGCGAGCACGGTCGAAGAGCCGCAGCCGCTGTTCCGCCGCGTCCAGCGCGCCGGTGCGTGAATCACGCGGCGCGTCCGTGCTGACGCGCCGGAACCTGCGCTGACGTCTCAGGAATAGAAACGGTCGTTACCCTGATGCAGCAGGCGCTCGAATGCCTGCTGCAGGCCCTTCCCGATGGCCGCCTGGAACATCGCCGCGAGGCGCTCGCCGAAGCGGCGTTTGTGCTCCCACGAGACGG
>DASWWP010000198.1:0-16095 GCA_036405915.1 Pseudomonadales bacterium | reverse complement strand
GGACCGCGGCGCCGCCCTGACGGAGCACCTGCTGGCGTTCGGGCGCAAACAGGCGCTTTCACCAAAGCGCCTTGAGCTGCGTGAAGCCGTGACCCGCGCCACGCAACTGCTGGCGCGCACACTGCCGGGCAATGTCGCCATCGAAGTGATGAGCACGGCGGGGATGGCGGCGACGGCGGATATCGATGAAGCCCAACTCGAGAACGCGCTCTTGAACCTTGGGATCAACGCGAGCGACGCGATGCCGGGCGGCGGGACGCTTTCCTTCGCGGTGGGTGAGCGGCGCGTGACGGAGCGGGAAGCCACCGCCGATATCCCGCCGGGCGCTTATGCGGCGATCACCGTGAAAGACACGGGCCAGGGCATGTCGGCGGAGGTGATCGCGAAGGCCTTCGATCCGTTCTTCACCACGAAACCCGTGGGCCGGGGCACGGGGCTGGGCCTCAGCATGGTCTACGGTTTCGTGAAGCAGTCGAAGGGCCACATCAAGATCTACACCGAGCAGGGCCACGGCACGACGGTGCGCATCTACCTGCCGAAGGCGAGCGAGAGCAAGGTGCAGGACACGTCGCGCGCGACGCCCCAGCTGCGTGGCGGCAACGAAGTGGTGCTGCTGGTCGAAGACGATGAAATGGTGCGCATGTATGCGCATCACCTGTTGCAGGATCTCGGTTACCAGGTGCTGTCCGCATCGAACGGACCCGAAGCGCTCGAGATGCTTAACCAGAATCCGACCGTGCGGTTGCTGTTCACCGACGTCATCATGCCCGGCGGCATGAATGGCCGGCAGCTTGCCGACGCCGCGTGCAAGCTTCGCCCCGATCTCAAAGTGCTATACACGTCAGGCTACACGGAGAACGCGATCGTGCATCATGGCCGCCTCGATCCTGGCGTGATCCTGCTCAGCAAGCCATACCAGCGCAAGGATCTCGTCAACAAGCTGCGTCAAGTCCTGGGTTCGGACGTGAAATAGGCCTCAACTGCGGATAATTGCCGCATTGTCGCTACTCTTGCGCGTGCCCGCGGGTCTATCATTACCCGGCACGCAATCCATGCATTGCGTGCCCATCGATTTCTCCAGGCGCACCAGTGACAGCATCGTCCCCGACCGGCGCGAGACCGGACCACAGCCACGCCAGTACGCCGCTCACTGACGCGCACCTGTACCGTGCGCTGTTCGAATCCGCTCCCGGCCTGTTCGTCGTCGTAGACCCGCGCAATTACCGTATCCTCGCCGTCAGCGACGACTACCTCGCGATGACGATGCGCCGGCGCGCCGATCTCGTCGGCCGCATTTTTGTCGAGGCATTTCCGGATGACCCGGAAAACCCGGAAGCTACCGGCACCGCGAACCTGATCGCGTCGTTCGAGCGCGTGAAGTCGACGCACATGAAGGATGCAATGGCCGTGCAAAAGCATCCGATAGTCAATCCGCAGACGGGCACGCTCGAAGAACGGTATTGGACGCCGCTGAACTCGCCCGTGTTCGATGGCGACGGCACGATGATCGCGATCATCCACAGAACCGAAGACATCACCGACTACGTGCAGAACCGGGATCGTCCCGCGCATTCCGATCTTGGCCGCGGCGAACTGAATGTCATCGTACAGGCTCAGGAATTGAAACGCCTGAATGACGAACTGCTTGAAAGCCAGATGCGCCTGCAGGCGATCTTCCGCTCCGCGTCGCTCGGCATCGCCGCCACCGAGCTCGATGGCCGCTTCACCGACGCAAACGACGCGTACTGCCGCATGGTCGGCTATACGCTCGACGAGCTGAAACAGCTGACCGCACTCGACCTGACCCACCCGTCCGATCGCACCCACAACCTCGACTTGCGCGAGGAACTCGTGCGCGGCGACAGGCCGACATCGGTGTACGACAAGCGCTACATCACGAAGAGCGGCGCGATCATCTGGTGCCGCGTGAGTGCTTCGGTAGTGCGCAACGCGAAAGGTGAACTGACGAACCTGATCGCGATCATCGAGGACATCACCGCGCAGGTGCAGTCCGAGGAAACGCTGCGGCGCGTGCGCACGCTCGAACGTCTCGGCGGCAGGATCGCGCGCATCGGCGGCTGGGTCGTAGACTACATGGACGAGCGCCGGGTCGAATGGGCGCCTGAAGTCTACGAGATGTACGAGTGGACCGGCACGGTGGCCCCTCCCCTTGCCGACGTGCTGAAACTGATGCATCCGGCCAACCGCCAGCAGGTCGTTCGTGCCCTCGAGGATTGCGAGCTGCGCGCGAAATCCTTCGACCTCGAAGTGGCGCTCGTCACGTTCAAGGGCACGCCGAAGTGGCTGCGCATCGTCGGCGAAGCCGAACTCGGCAGCGGCGGCGTGGTCGTGCGCACGATCGGCGCCGTGCAGGACATTACGCGGCAGAAGGCGGAGTTGCTGCGCAACCAGCAGCTCACGTCGCAGCTGTTCTCGACGCTCGAAAGCATGAGCGATGCGTTCTACCTGCTCGGCCGGGACTGGCTGTTCCTGTACATGAATGCGGAAGCCGAACGCATCCTGAACGTCGACCGCCATTCGATAATCGGCAAGAACATCTTCGACGAGTTTCCGTTCTTTCGCAGTTCGCCGGTCGCGGCCGGTTTCGAAAATGCCTTTCGCACCGGCGAGGCCTACCACGCGGAAATGTACTGGGAGCGCCTCGACCTGTGGGTCAGCATCAGTGCGTATTCGTCGTCCGACACGCTGGCCGTGTACTTCCGGTCCATCACCGCCGAAAAGCAGTTGCAGACACGCATCGCCGAATCGGAGCAGCGCCTGAAATACGTCACGGAAGCGGCGCTCGACATCGTGTGGGACGTCGATCTCCCGAGCGGGAGCGCCTGGTACAACGATGGCTTGCAGAAGTACGGTTATGCCGGCGGACCGAACCCCGATGGCGCGCAATTCTGGCTCGACAAGGTGCACCCCGACGACGAGCCCATGGTGGCCCAACACTACGCGCGCTCGCTGGCGGATCCGCAGCAGAACGTCTGGAATTGCCGCTACCGGTTCCGTTGTGCCAACGACAAGTACATCCATATCGAAGACCGCGCCTACATCGTGCGCGATGGCAATGGGCTCGCCGTGCGCCTGGTTGGCGGCTCGACCGACATCACCGAGCGTCTCAACATGGAAGAACAGCTGCTGCAATCGCAGCGGCTCGACTCGCTAGGCCAGCTCACCGGCGGCATCGCACACGATTTCAACAACCTGCTGACGGTGATTCTCGGCAATGCGCAGCTGCTCCAGGAGCAGTTGCACGACCAGCCGAAGCTGCGCAACCTGACGAATATCATCGACATTGCCGCGACGCGCGGCGCGAACCTGACCCGCCACCTCCTCGCGTTCTCGAGGAAGCAGGCGCTGCAGCCGGGCACGATCGACATCAACAAGCTGCTGACGAGCCTCAAGGGCATGCTGTCGCGCACGCTGGGCGAGAACATCGTCATCAACCTGCGCGCGCAGCCGGCGCTGTGGCCGGCCTTCGTCGACCAGAACCAGCTCGAGGTCGCTCTGCTCAACCTGTGCATCAACGCGCGCGACGCAATGCCCGATGGCGGCATCGTGTCGCTCGAAACGACGAACGTGCGGCTCGACGAAGCCTTCTCCGCAAGCTCCAACGTCGCCCCGGGCGATTACGTGCTGATCACGATCACCGATACAGGCGCGGGCATCCCGGCCGACATCATCGACCACGTGTTCGAGCCCTTCTTCACGACGAAGGACAAGGGCAAGGGCACCGGCCTCGGCCTCAGCACCGTGTTCGGCTTCGTCAAGCAGTCGAACGGCCACATCGACATCTACTCGGAAGTCGGCGTCGGCACGACGCTGCGCGTGTACCTGCCCCGTTCCGTCGAAGCGCCTGCCGAGAGCGACACGCCGGCGAATGCGCCACGCGCACAGGGCGGCAGTGAACTGATCCTGCTCGTCGAAGACAACGAGCTGGTGCGCAAGTTCGGGCAGGACATGCTGAAGTCGCTTGGCTACGCCGTGCTGACGGCCAGCGACGGCCGCGCGGCGCTCGCGATCCTGCAGGAACGCAACGACGTGAAACTGCTGTTCACGGACGTCGTGATGCCCGGTATCGGCGGACCCGAACTCGCACGTCAGGCGCAGAAGCTGCACCCTTCGCTGAAAGTCCTCTACACGTCCGGCTACACGCAGGATTCGATGATCCACAACGGCAAGCTCGATGCCGGCGTCACGCTGCTCGAAAAGCCCTATAACCGTTCGGCGCTGGCGGCGAAGCTGCGCGAAGTGCTTGCGGAGCCATGACAGTGCCGGGAGGCGGTGCGTGAGAGCGACTTCATGACGAACGCACGGCGCCTGTTGATCCTCGACGACGATCCGTTGTCGGGCCAGACCATCGGCAACGTCGCCGTGCTGGCCGGATACGACGTCGAGGTCACGGACAACCACACGGATTTCTTCCGGCTGCTCGAGTCCTGGCAACCCGGCATCATCGCGCTCGACCTCGTGATGCCCGGCATGGACGGCGTCGAGATCATCGCCGAGCTTGCGCGCCGCCGTTCCGTTGCGAAGATCATCATCACGAGCGGCGTTGGCGGACGCGTGCTCGATGCAGCCGGCCGGACGGCGTCGGAACGCGGCCTGCACATCGCCGGCATGCTGCCCAAACCCTTTTCACCCGCGGCACTGCGCGAGCTGCTCGCGAAGTCGCAGCCAGGTGCCGACGACGACGCAAAACCCGGCGCAGGAATGCGGGACCTTGCGGCCACTGGCACGCCGACCGCCCGCGAGCTCGAACAGGCGCTCGCCGCCGGCGAGCTGTACCTCTGCTACCAGCCGAAAATTTCCTGCACGACAGGACGGCTGTCCGGGTTCGAAGCGCTCGCGCGCTGGCGGCACCCGGTCCACGGCAACGTCGGCCCCGATGCCTTCATTCCGCTCGCGGAAACGCATGGCCTGATCGATGCGCTGACGATCGACGTGATGACACAGGCCATGCACTGGTACCGAGGCCTGCTCGCCCAGCTGCGCACGCTCGACGGCGCGGTCGCCGGCCTGCACGATGCCGACGAACTGACGCTGTCGATCAACATCTCCGCGCTGTCGCTGAGCAACTCGCAGATTTTCGACCAGCTGACCGCACTGTGCCGCGAGCTCGAGGTCGAACCCGGCAACGTGATCCTCGAGCTGACGGAAACGAGCGCGATGGAAGACCCGGTCAGTTCGCTCGAATTGCTGACGCGCCTGCGCCTGCGCGGCTTCCGCCTGTCGATCGACGATTTCGGCACGGGCTATTCGTCGATGGTGCAGCTCGTGAAACTGCCGTTCTCGGAGATCAAGGTCGACAAGTCATTCGTCATCACCGCGCGCGAGTCGGAAGTGTCGCGCGCAGTGATCAGGTCGGTCGTCAGCCTCGGCACGAGCCTCGGCCTGATCGTCACCGCCGAAGGCATCGAAGACGAAGACACGCAGCAGTTCCTGCGCAACATCGGCTGCACGCTTGCGCAGGGCTACCTGTTCGCGCGGCCGCTTACGGGCGACCAGGTGCTCGAATGGCTCAAGTCGCGGCAACGCGACCACCACTGATGCGTACGTACGTCGACGCATGGACGCCGCCCCGGCGCCGCGGGTAAGCTTGCGGCATGACTGCCACTCCCCGCCTTGAAATCTTCGTCGACTTCGTCTGCCCCTGGTGCTACCTCGCGTTCGGCGCCGTAAACCGCCTGCAGGCGGAGCGCGCGATCGACGTCACATGGGCCCCCTTCCCGCTGCACCCCGACACGCCGCCCGACGGCATGCTGCTGACGGACCTGCTGCGCGGCATGGACCTCGATGCCGCGCACAGGCGCATCAACGCGCTGCTCGACGAACTCGGGCTCGAACACGGGGAACGGGATCGCACGTACAACACAAGGCTCGCGCAGGAGCTGCTACTGTGGTCACGCACGCAAGGCGATGGCGATGCGCTCGTGCCGACGTTGTATCGGGCGTACTTCGTGCATAACCGCAACCTCGCGCACGAAGACGTGTTGCTGGATGCGGTGGCGGAAGCCGGGCTTGACGTCAACGCGGCCCGCAGCGCGCTGCGCGACCGCAGCTTCAGCAATGCGCTCGATGCCGAATGGCAGCGTGCGCGTGGCTACCAGATCAGTGGCGTACCGGCCTTCATCTGCGGGCCGTACCAGATCACCGGTTTCCATCCCCCGGCGGAACTCGCGCGCTTCCTCGACTATGTCGAGGCCCACCCGGTGCCCGCCAGCCGTTAGTACATCACGTCGCCGGCCATTCACAATTCCACGGCGACGACTTCGGCGTTCACCATGTCCTGGCGCACCGGGCTGCCCGGCGGAAAGCCGAGGCCGGAATCCACGTCCACGTAGCTGCCAGCAGCCAGGCCGCTGAACACCCGGCTCTGGCGCCGCACGGCGCCATTCACGAGCGCAGCGAAATCAACGCGCACCGCCCGCATCGGCACGTTGCTGCGATTGCTGACGCGAGCAATCACGCGGCCGCGCTCGTCAATGAACGCCTGGGCCTGGACATACGCCCCCGGATTGTCCTGCACGTCGAGCTGCATGAATGCGCTCTGCGCTTCCTGTCCGACGAAACCCTGCGCGGCGGCAGCCTGCTGGAAATACTGCTTCGCCGCCGCACGGTCGCCTTCCGCGAGCGAGATCTTGCCGAGCTCGTTCATCGCGATCGCCGTCGGCAGCAGCTCGGCGCTGCGTTCGAGGTCGGTACGCGCAGACCGATTGTCGTCGAGCCGTGCGTAGGCCACGCCGCGCCCGAGGTAGTAATCGAAATAGGAATCGTCGCGTTCGAGCGCTTCGTCGTAATGGTCGATTGCCGCACGGTAGCGGCGCTGGTACACCATGATGTCGCCGCGCAGTCCGTGGAAACGCGCTTCGCCCGGCACGAGGCTGATCGCCTGCTCGACCTTGTCGAGCGCCGATTCGAGGTCGTCTTCGGCGATGGCCTTCTCTGCTTCGTCGAACAGGTCATATGCCGGTTTGGTCTCTCTCAGGCGCGCGGTCGCCTGCTGGTAGCGCAGCTCGCCGAGCTCGAGATCCCGGCCGGCGATTTCCGGCTGCAGCTCCGCGACGAGCGCACGGTTGTTGTCGACGCGTTCCTGCGACGGCGGGTGGCTCGCGAACAAGCCTTCCAGCCAGCCGGATTCACGCCCTTCCGACAGGCGCACGAAAGTCTGCTGCAGGCTTACGGCGGCATTCGGATCGTAACCGGCGCGCACCATGTAGCGGATGCCGTAGGCGTCCGATTCGCGTTCGGCGTCGCGGCCATAACGCGTCGTGATCAACTGCGCGCCTACTTGCGCGCCACCGACGATGAGGTTCGCGTACTGCGAATTCTCGCTCGTTGCAGCAGCGATAGTGCCTACGACGAGGGCGCCCTGCAGCAAAGTGCCTCGTGACATGGCCTGGGCACCATGGCTTGCGGCAGCATGCACGACTTCATGACCGAGCACGGCCGCGAGTTCCGCCTCGTTGTTCAGTTCGTACAGCAGGCCGCGATTCACGGCGATCTTGCCGCCAGGCAGCGCCCAGGCGTTCGGCACGCCGTTGTTCAGCACGACGAATTCGTAATCGAGTGGCCTGTCGCTGACGGCCGCAAGCCGCTGCCCTACTTCGTTGACGTACGCGCTCAACTCGGGATCGGCGCTGTATTCGCCGCCCTGGCTTTGCTGCGAAGGGCTATATTGCTGCGCGCCGATCTCGCGCTCCCGCTCTTCGGAAACGAAATTGAGTTCGTTGCGTCCCGTGACGGGATTGACGGCGCAGCCGGCAACGAGGCAGAGTGCAAGCAGAACGGAATACAGGCGCATCATGACGGCTTTTCCCGGGCAATGTTGTGAAACGCGTGCCGATCGATTGTCACATTTTAGCCACGCGGCTCGATACGGGAAAACACCGCAGGCCCCGTCCGCCGAACCCGTTCAACTGCGGTTAAGGTCGTGGCGCCCGCCATCCGCAGTGCAAGGAGTTCTATGAAAATCCGCAGCCTTCCCTCTGTCTCCGCGCCATGCGCGGTACTGTTGCTCGCTTGTGCAGCGCTGTTCGGCCCCAGCCACGCGCAGGCGCAGTCGGCGGACGCGTTCCTGCTCGATCGCGACGGCAATCGCGGGCGCCTCACGGACGTCGAAACCGCCTTCATACAAAGCCGCTTCGATGCACTGGACCTCAGCGACTGCACGCGCGAATCGCTGCCGAGCCAGCCGCGCGTCGACTATCGCCGCCTCGAGATCCGCAACGGCGACCAGCGCCTGAAGCTGCACGTATCGCCCGACGTGCTGCGCACGAACGCCATCGTGCTGTACGCCGACACGCCCGACGGCCCGGTGGAGTACACCGACTGCGAAGCGCTGCAAAGTTCCGGCGTGCTGCTGCCCGTCGTCGCGCTGATCGTCACGACCCCGTTCGAACAGAGCAATTCCACGTCCGTCATCCGCCAGCGCGTACTGGCGGAGAACAGCGGCCTGACGAGCCACCAGCCGAATTACCTGATCGCGCGCTACGACAGCGATGACATCGATGCCGCGTACATGGACTTCACCGTGTCATTCAAGCACGCGGTGTTCCCGAACGCCGCGCCGATCAACGAGGGATACGACTGGCTGACCGAGACCATCGAGCAGTTCTCGCCCGGCGACGAAGAGTATTACCTGCAGCTGTACCTCGCATTCACCGGGCGCTTCTCGCAGTACCTGTTCGATACGCGCACGTCTGCGCCGGTCGTCGCACGCCGTTTCAATCCCGAGCTTTTCTTCCGCATGTGGAGCTCGGAAAACAACTACATGGACTTCGGCATCGGCCATGAGTCCAACGGCCAGCGCATCGAAAGCGAAGAGAGTTTCCGGCTCGAGGAGAATGCGCTCGCGACGAACGGCGATCCGCTGTGGTTCGCGCGCGACAGCCTCAGCCGCGGCTGGGATTACGCGTCGATCGGCTGGCGCCGCGAGTGGACCGATAATTTCGCCACGGTGGTGCGTACGCGCCATTACTTCAGCGACAGTCCGCTGCAGGGACCTCCCGAGGAGTACAACCTGTGGGAAGACGGCGGCACGGCACTGCGCCCGCGCACCCGCTACGACGGCGTGAGCCTGGACCTGCAGTACAACTTCAACGCGAGCCGCTGCCTGCTCGGCAGCGTCGCGATCTGCCTCGACCGGCTGCAGCTGACACAGGAGACCGGCTACGACAAGATGTTCAAGAACAACACGACCTCGCTCGAACTGACGACGGATTTCTTCGGCATGCCGCTGCAGATCTGGGCACGCACCGGTTACATGAGCGATCTCGTGGATTACTACAACTATAGCAACAGCGTCGGCCTCGGCATCGAGCTGCTGAGTCGCTGAAGCAAGGAGATTACGATGCAGGTCCTGGGTCCGCTGCTGTTCGCTCTGATCGCCGCCATCGGCAACGGCATGTTCGCGTACGGCCAGCGCAGGGCCGTCGGCATCGACAATTCCTTTGTCTTCATCACGCTGGTGCTCGTGATCTGCGTTGCGCTGTGCACCGCATCGGCGCCCTTCTTCGGGCCGGTGAACTATGGCGCGACGCTCAGGCAGAATCTCGGCTGGGCCGCGCTAGGGGGCATCGGCCTGTTCCTGACGTACATCGGCTTCAACGTGCTGTACTCGCAGTACGGCGCGGGGAACTACATCCTGTACGCGGTGCTGTCGATCGTGACGACGACGGTGATCGTCGGCGCATGGCTGCTGCGCGAGGAGCTGAACCTGTATCACTGGCTCGCGGTGGTGGCGGCGCTCGCGACCGTCGGCCTTTACTCGTACGGCAACAGCCTGCGCTAACTGCTAGCGGAAAACGTCGTCGAGGACTTCGACGACGATTAGCGTCCCGATCGCGATCAGCACGAGGTCCGTGCCGGTGATGCGCCACTCGTGTCCGTCCACCCTCGGCAGGCCAGCCAGCATGTCGCCCGGCACCATCTTGCGCGCAATGCCAGGCGGCAGCGGCTTGCCGCGCGCGAGGTTGCGCGCGATGCCCGGCGGCAGTGCGCGATAACCGGTCAGGCCGTTGGCCACTGCAAGCCTTCGCGCCTCGCCTACCGTGATGCTCGCGCGCACGGCCGTATTGCGGACGTTGCCCGCCGCGACGACCTGGCCGGTCATGCGTGGTGGCGCTGGTGCATACAGGCCGAGTTCGGCGCAACCGCCGACGGCGGCAACGGCGAGGCAGAGGGCAAAACGAGCAGTCGTTCGGGCTTTCATGACGGATCCTTGCTGTGACGTGCTCGCATGTTCGCAGAGCGCGTGCTTCCTCTCCAGTCCGCATCGATTCATGCGTGACGCCTGTCACGGACTGTCGCCATCGCGGCTTTCACGGTAAGTTTGCCGCAAACGATAACGAGGAGCCCCCGCCATGTTCCGCCCCGCCGTTCGCTGCATGCCCTCTTTGCTGATTGTCGCCACCCTGGGTCTCGCCTCCTGCCAGGACCAACCCGCATCCGACGACGGTACGGCGGTTGCGCAGGCGCCGGCCGCCTCGCCTGCCGATGCCTGCGCGCGGATTGCCGGCATGCACATCGGCGCGGATGCAATCGGCTTGCCGACGACGGGCGCAACGATCACGAGCGCCGAACTCGTCGCCGCGGACGCGGAAGGCAACGAGAATGGCGAATTCTGCAAGGTGCTCGGCGCGATCCATCCGTTCACGTACACGGCGCCCGACATCAACTTCGAAGTTAACCTGCCGACGAACTGGAACGGCAAGACCCTGCAGTTTGGCGGCGGCGGTTTCAATGGCAACCTCGTCACCGGCCTCGGCCGTCCCACGCTGCATCCTGCCGATGCACCGACACCGCTCGCGAAGGGCTACGTGACGCTCGGCAGCGACTCGGGCCACCAGAGCACGATCGGCTTCGACGGCACCTTCCTGCTCAACGACGAAGCGATGGACAACTACGGCCACATGCAGGTGAAGAAAACGCACGACATCGCGATGCAGCTCGTGCAGGCCCGCTATGGCCGCGCACCGGCGCGCAACTATTTCATCGGCGGATCGCAGGGAGGACACGAGGGTTTCGACGCCGTGCAGCGCTACCCGGACGACTATGACGGTGTCGTCGCCGGCTACCCGGCCCACAACGTCGTCATGCTGCATCTAGCGGCGCTGAATTTCGCGAAAGCCTTCATGGCGGAAGGCGCGTGGATCAACCCGGACGAAGCGGCATTCCTCGTCGCACAGGTGTACGAAACCTGCGATGCGCTCGATGCCGCCGCCGATGGCATCATCGCGAACGTCGCCGCGTGTCGCCTCGCGACCACGCCGTTCAAGGCCCTCGACGCGAGCAACCCGCTACGCTGCGAGGGCGGCGGTGACGGCGGCGACACCTGCCTGTCCGATGCGCAGATCGCCGCGCTGAACATCGTCGACTCCCCGTACGAAACCGGATTCCCGGTATTCAACGACGACGCCGGCACGGCGGTGTTTCCCAAATGGACGCCATTCGAGGGTTCGACCTTCAGGGATGGGAACCAGGCAATTCTCGGCGCCGACGGACCACGCAGTGCGCTGCAGGCAACGCCCGGCAACGCGACGAGTCGCTACGCAATCGCACAGGACCTGACGCTCGATGCATTCAACGACTTCGATCCAAAGGCTTATGCGGCGCGCGTAGTCGAAGTTGCCGGACGCATCAGCGCGAACAGCGTCGTGATCGACCGCTTCCAGGCACGCGGTGGCAAGCTGATTTACTTCCACGGCCTCGTCGACGACTTCATCACTCCGTACAGCTCGCTGCAGTATCACGAGCGCCTGCTCAAACGTTACGGCGAAGACGCTCTCGCGCAGTTCGTGCGCTTCTACACGGTTCCCGGCATGGGCCACGGCAACGGCATCCAGTACAACCCGCGCATCGCGCTCGTCGATGTGCTCGATGCATGGGTGGAAGGGGGCGAGGCGCCGGGCACGCTCGTGGCGCCCGACGTACGCGACGGCGTGAACCGCTCCCGCCCGATTTGCCTGTATCCCCTCTGGCCGCGCTATGACGGCAGCGGCAACATCGACGACGCCGCCAGCTTCAGCTGCGTCAGCGAGTGAACTGGCGCTTCATGTGCGGACTTGCTGCAGTGCCGGCGCCCGGTTGCCCCGCGTGGGCCTGCTGCCGCTTCAGCATCTCCGCGACGAGCTCGCCGGCCATAGGCTCGGCGAACAGGAAACCCTGCGCGTAGTCGCATCCGAGCTGCAGCAGCGTGTTGCGTTGCGTGTCGGTTTCCACGCCCTCCGCGATCGTGCGCATGCCCAGCCGATGCGCCATCGTGATCGCGGCATCGCACAGGCTTTCGGCATCGCTGCCCGGCGCCAGGTCGCAGATCAGCGAGCGATCGAGCTTCAGGAAACCCGCCTTCAGCTTCCTCAGCAGCTGGAGCGACGTGAAGCCGGTGCCGAAGTCGTCGATGGCGAGCTTCATGCCTGCCGCGCGTAGTGCCTGCAGCTGGTGCTGAAGCGCCGGGCGCATGTCGAGCAGCGTGCTTTCGGAAATCTCGACGGCGAGACTCGCGCCAGCAAGTCCGGCCTCGGCGAGGATGTCGAGCCACGGATGCGCCCTGCCGGAAAACTGCTTGCCGTCGAATTGCGCGGCCGACTGGTTCACGCTTACGACGAAATCGGTCTCGATGAGGCTGAGCCGCCGCGCCACCTGCACCGCATCGCGGAACACGAGCTTGCCGAGTGCCGGCATCAGACCTGCTTCCTCGGCGAGCGGGATGAATACGGACGGACTGACGAGCCCGTCGAGGGGATGCTGCCAGCGTACGAGCGCCTCCGCCTGCACGATGCAATGCGTCTGCAGCTCGACGATCGGCTGGTACACGACGTGGAACTGATTCGATGCGAGGGCGAGCCGCAGTTCACTGGTCATGCGCGTGCGGCGATTCACCTGCTCCTGCATCGCCGGCGTGAAATAGCAGTAGCGATTGCGGCCTTCGCGCTTGGCCGCGTACATCGCCTGGTCGGCATTCTTCAGCAGTACATCGAAGGTTTCGCCGTCGTCCGGGTACAAGGTGATCCCCGCGCTCGCGCTGACGTGGACCGGCTGGCCGCGCAACGTGAATGCGGAGGCAAGCGTCCCCACGACCTTCTGCGCGACGCTGCCGACGACGGCGATGTCGCTGATCTCGTTGAGGATCACGATGAACTCGTCGCCGCCGAGCCGCGCGATCGTATCGGATTCGCGCACGCAGCCGGCGAGGCGGTTCGCGACGTGCTGCAGCAGCAGGTCACCAACGTCGTGCCCGAGGTTATCGTTCACTTCCTTGAAGCCGTCGAGGTCAAGGAACAGCAGCGCGAGTTTCTTGCCGGTGCGATGCGCGCGACGAATCTCGTGCTCGAGCCGCTCCGAGAACATGCTGCGGTTCGGCAGCCCCGTGAGCTTGTCGTAGTTGGCGAGGCGCCAGATGTGGTGCTCGTTGGACTTCTTCGTGCTGACATCGGCAGCCTGCGCGACGTAGCGCACGATTTCGCCGCGCGCGTCGCGAACGGCATTCAGCTCGAGCCATTCGGGATACACGTGCCCGCTCTTGCGTCGATTCCAGACTTCACCGGCCCAGTGCCCTTTCTCGCGCAATGCGGTCCACAGCGCGTGGTGAAACTCGGAGTCTTCGGGGCCGGAACGCAGCACGTCGAGCTTGCGGCCGATCACTTCGCTCTTGCCGAAACCGGTGAGCGTGGTGAACGTGGGATTCACGTCGACCAGCGTGCCATCGCGATCCAGCACCATCATGGCCTGATGGCTGTGCTGATACACGAGGGCCGCGAGTTTCAGTGTCTCGACCGACTGCTCGTAGTCGTTCATCCAGAACTCCGGCAATAAGACAGGCACAAACATGCGGCGGTATTGTCCATCCCACGGCGCCACGCTGACGTGACATCAGTCGCAGTTCGGAGGCCGGTGCGCGAGCCGTGTTAGATGTTGGCTGCGATCAGCCAGAACGCCGCGGCGGCAGTGAAGAACAGTACCGCGCGGTTGAACCACAGCTGCGGAATCCATTCCAGAAAACGGCGGCCGGCGAATGCGCCGAGATAGACGAGTGGAGCCACGATGGCGAGCGACGGAAAATAGCGCAAGTCGAAAATACCCTGAAACAGAAACACTGGAATCTTCGATACGTTTGCGAAGAAGAAGAACATCGTCGCCGTGCCGATGAAGGCGTGCTTGTCGAGCTTCAGCAGCAGGAAATAGATGTTCAGGATGGGCCCGGCGGAATTACTGATTGTCGTCGCGAAGCCAGCCAGCGCGCCCGTGCCCGCACGCGCGACGTTCTGGTTTGCCAGTGCCCAGGCCGACAATCTCGGCCGTAGCGGTTCGAGCGCGACGAGCGCGAGGATGATCAGGCCGATCGTGAGGCCGAGCGTCCGGTTGTCGAGGCTCGCGAGCACGAAGCCACCGGCGACGATGCCGAGAATCACCGGCACTAGCATTTTGCGCAGTTCCTGCCAGTTGGCCAGGCGCCAGTACAGCCACACCGCGACCGTATCGCCGATCAGGAACAGGATGACGGTAATGCCTAGCGCTTCCCGCGCGGGAAAGTTCAGCGCGACCAGCGTCGCGACGAAGGGGCCGAGCGCTGGCATGCCGCCCTTGATGAAGCCCGTCAGCAGCGCGGCAAAGGCGAGATACCAGAGCGCCTCGGCGGGAAGGAGCGTCATCAAGCCGAGTCTTCGTCATTCCCGCCGGAACGACGGCCAATCACTTCAGCTGCTCCGGAATGCAGCCAAACGGCTTGATCTCGAGATCGGATGCGCCATACGAACCTTCGGTCAGCGGGAAGTCGCGCGTGTAATACACCGGGTCGTAGTGTTCGATCGTCAGGTCGATCGAATTCGTTTCCGGGTTGAAGCGGATGCGTTCGACGGTGCGCAGCTGGTTCGAATGCAGCAGGCCATGCGTGCCGTCGGCGAAGTCGACGAACTGGTTCAGGACGCCCGGCTTGAAGTGGTCCGTTTCGACGACAAGCGTATCGCCTTCCCAGCGTCCGCGCGAATAACCGAGGATCGCTTCAGGCGTACCTTCCGGTGCCGCCTGCTCGTTCATGTGCACGACGCGTTCGATGTCCATCCACTCGTGCTGGATGATGATGTCGTCGCCATCCTGCCTGATCGCCATCGGCGTACCGGGCGCGAACCAGCCGCGGCGGATCGCAACGGGTTCGCAGCGGTAGCTCGGATCCATCGTGAACGGGTCGTAGGCCAGGGCCGCTTCACGTCCCGCGTCGGTCAGATAGTCGGTCATGAACTGCGGACCGCTCGTCGGCCGGTTTGCCGGCTTCATCAGCCACACGCCGAAGATCGAGTCACGCTGTGCAACCTGTGCCGGAGCCTGGGTCTGTGCGCCGCGCGGGCCGTTCACGCTGACTTCGCGGCCGTCGGGGTAATACACCATGTCGAAGAAGCACTCGTTGTCCGCACGGCGATGGGCGGAACCGGTGATGCGCAGTTCGGTGCCTTCCTTCAGCATGTCGGGCGTAAGGCCGTTACGCGTCAGCTGCGTGACGCCGTGGCTTTCGCAGCGCCACTCCTTCACCCTGCCGTCGGCATCGGTGCCGCGTACGTGCAGGTAGGCATGCGGGTTGCGCTGTTCGAATTCGATGACGACGCCGGTGATGTCGACCGGTTTGTTTGCATCGAAGTGCGGTGCGAAGCTGTGATGGGCCTGCGCAGCCGTCGCCATCAGTACGGCGCCTGCCAGCACGAGTGCTTGCTTGTTCATCGTGTGTCCCCTCTCGTGAGTCTGGATAAAAGAAGGGCGATCAATCGATCGCCCTCCGGAGTTCGCTCAGCCGTCTTTGCGGCAGTTCCTCAATTGTTTACTGCGCGGGCCGGGCGTTGGCGTATTTGCCGACGTACGCGGCTTTCGCCGTGACCTTGCCCTGCATCGCTTCCATGACCTGTTCGCGCGTTGCGCCTTCGGGCAGGTCGAGGTTTGCGTTCAGCGCATAGAACTCGAACACGTAGTGATGGTAGCGATCGGCCAGCGGTGCACCCGAACCCATGTAGCCGGGCATGTTGCGAATGTTGTTGCCGTTCACGCTGCCTTCGGGCAGCGAACCTTCGGCGATGTCCGCCGACGGAATGTTGAAGGCTA
>DASWWP010000197.1:0-10670 GCA_036405915.1 Pseudomonadales bacterium | reverse complement strand
TTCACGGTGCGGGAACGGGAATGCTGCGCCCGGAGAAAGCGCACATACCTGCGCTGTCGCCCGGGCCATCCATGGCCCTCAACGTCCCGTCGCAGCATTCCCGTTCCCGCCCCTCCTGCCTTCAGTGCTGGCATCACGACTGCCAGTTCCAGCGCATAGCAAAATCTCGCTTACTCCCTTTTTTCTGCGCGTGTCCTGGAACGCCCGAATGCGGACTTCCCGCATGAGGTCCTTTCCCGGTCCACAACTGAAGCCCTGGCGACAATGCGTCACTCCAGCTTTCGCCGGAACTCCTTCTCCGCGGCCAGTGCCACGCTGCTCTCCGCATAAAAAAGCGCGCGCGGGTCGACACCATGCTGCTCGATCGCCGCACGCTGCTCGCTACGAATGCCGACGTGCACATCGACGAGCACGATGCCCTGCCGCAGCAAGATGACGGCACCGACGAACACCGCGACCCTAACCAGCCTCGAGCGCATTCGTCACCTCCGGGAACACGACGTAGAACATCAGCCAGGCCATCAGCAGCGTCAGCACGAGATTCAGCGACTGGCCGCACACGTACAGGATCAGCGGCTTGCCGCCGGAGAACTGCGCGCGCAGCTCGCGGAAGTTCGTCGACAGGCCGATGCTCGCGAACGCGAGGCAGAACAGCCAGTCACGGATCTCGATCGTCCAGGGTAGTACACCGTCTTCAAGGAGTCCGGCGGAAAGCGGCTCGGGCAGGCTGCTGTCGATCAGCGAGAACACGATGCTCGCGCCGATGAAGCCAAGCACGAATTTCGGAAAGCGCCGCCAGATTTCAGCAGCTCCGACGGTGCGCGAACCACCGCCCTCCACTTTCGTCGACCAGTACACGGCCACGCCGAACGCGATCACGCCGATCAGGATGTTCTGGATCATCTTGATCGTGGCCGCCACGTTCATCGCCGTGGGACCGAGGAACGCGCCGGCGGCAACGACCGCGCCGGTCGCATCGATCGTGCCGCCGATCCACGCACCACCGAGTACTTCCGGCATGCCGATCGCGCGGATGAAGGCCGGCAGCGCGACCATCATGATCGCCGTGAATACCATCGACAGGCCGATTGCCGTCGTCAGTTCTTCCTTCTTCGCGCCGCAGGCCGCGGCAGTCGCGATGGCGGCCGACGTACCGCACACGGACATGTCCGCGCTCACCGTCATGTTTAGCGTCTTCGATTCGATCTTCAGCACGCGCTGGCCGAACCAGAACGTCGTGACAAGCACGATCGGCGTCGTGACCCACGCGACGAAAATGCCCGGCAGGCCGATCGCCAGCACCTTGCCGAACAGCACCTCCGCGCCGAGCAGCACGAGCCCGGTCTTAACGTACAGCTCGTGTTGCAGCGCCGGCCTGAAGGCGTCCGGCAGGCCGAAACCATTACTGACCAGCAGTCCGAGCGCAATCGCCCACAGCGGGTAACCGAAACCCATGCCGCGAAATTCGTTCTGGTTACCCAGCAGGTACGCGAGCAGCGCCACGAGCGACAGCAGCACGAAACCTCCCAGGAAACGCGCGATGCCGTCGCTGGCACCGGTTGCGAATACGAGGCCCAGTACGAGCGTCAGCAGCGCGAATGCAAGAAGGGCCGCATACGACAGTGCATCGAGAGGATTGAGGTTCCAGCGGCCGAGGTCGACGACGAGACCTTGCAGCAGGTTCGTCAGCATGCCGCCGGCCTGCGGACGCCACGTCACCGGATCGAAGCCTGCTTCGGACGCCGCTGCAGCGAGTTCCGCACTCGCTGTGCCATACGGCAACACGATCCACGCGATGGCGGCGATGAGCAGCAGGCCGGCGCCGATCACGATCGCGAGGATGTCTTCGGTGAAATTGAACTTGGGCATGGTGGACACTCTGCAGGCTGGAAATGCCCGCAGAATACTCGCGCGATCGCGAAAACCGAAGAGCCTCAGTTACCCCAGACCCGTGTGTGGATATTCACCGGAGCCGCGCTGTCGCAGGCGATCGCCAGCGCGATGCGGAACTGCCCGCGTGATAGCACATGGAACTGCCAGCGCTGCGGGCTGTCGTCGTGCCGATGGTCGAACGCAATTGCCGGTTGCGCCCCCGCGAGATCGAAGTGGAAGCTGTCGAGCGGAACGCGCAGTCCGAGGCCGCAGGCCTTGAGCCAGGCTTCCTTCAAGGTCCACAGCACGAAGAAGCGCTCGCGCTGCGCATCGGCATCGAGTAGCCGCAGCACGTTGTATTCCTGCGGCGCAAAGTAACGCTGCGCGAGTGGCAACAGTTCAAGATTGCGCGTGACCGCTTCCACATCGATGCCGACTGCATGCGTGCGGCTCGTCGCGAGCACGAGCATCGCATCGGTGTGGCTCAGGTTGAAATGCAGCAGGCCGGCATCGGTGCCGGCGAGTTCGGGCTTGCCATGCGCGGTCGTCACGAATTGCAGGGCAGCCGGATCGCGACGACCGAGCGTCGCTGCGAGCACACCGCGCAGGAAGGCACGGCCGACGAGAAAACGCAGCCGATCTTCGGCGAAGCGAAAGCGTTGCCAGCGTGCACGTTCTCCCGCGTCGAGCAGGGCCTCGAACTCGGCAAGCTGCGCGGCAGCGTAGTGGGAAGCCAGCGGCGCGAGCCACAGCTCTACACATATGCCGGATTTGGTGTCGCTATTCATGCCGGCAGTTTACGCGGCCGGGCCTTCCCGGGTCTAATAGCGCCTTCCCGCAACAATCCCTTCCGGAGACCACACCATGCGCATCCTGCACACGATGATTCGCGTCGTCGACCTCGACAAAAGCATCGACTTCTACACCAAGGTTTTCGGCATGCAGCTGCTGCGCAGGAAGGATTATCCGGATGGCAAGTTCACGCTTGCCTTCGTCGGCTATGGCGACGAGAAGAGCAACACCGTCATCGAACTGACGCACAACTGGGAGACGAAGAGCTACGAGCTCGGCAACGCCTTCGGCCATATCGCCATCGCCGTCGACGATGCGTACAAGGCCTGCGACGAAATCACCGCGAAGGGTGGCAACGTGGTGCGTCCCGCGGGCCCGATGAAGCATGGCGGAGGCGTGATCGCGTTCGTCAAGGACCCGGACGGCTACTCGATCGAACTGATCCAGACCTCGTAACGGTTTGGGCCCCAGGCCCACTTTCACAGCGGTAGTGTCATGTCCCCGACATCATGCAAATGGCCATTGCCGCCAACACACTCGCCATGCTGCCGCTAGTCGACACGATCAATGCCCTGCTGCCGCAAACGCAGTGCACGCGCTGCGGTTACCAGGGATGCAAACCTTACGCAGAGGCACTGGCCGGCGGCGATGCGATCAACAAGTGTCCACCAGGCGGCGCGCTGACGATACGCGCGCTCGCCGAACTGCTGCACACTGACATCCTCCCGCTCGATCCGGATCATGGCTTCGAAGGACCGCGCACGGTCGCCTTCATCCGCGAGGCTGAATGCATCGGCTGCACGAAGTGCCTGCAGGCCTGCCCGGTCGATGCGATCCTTGGCAGCGCGAAGCGCATGCACACGGTGATCGCAACCGAATGCACCGGCTGCGACCTGTGCGTGGCGCCCTGCCCCGTCGACTGCATCGACATGCTGCCACTCGAATCCCCGCCCTACACCGCCGAGCGTGAATGGCAGGAACTGCGCCGCCGTGCCGTGCAGTACCGCGCACGCTACGAGTTCAACCAGGCGCGCAGGGCCATGGACAAGGCACTCGACGAAGAGCGCCGCGCCGCCCGCGCAGCGCTCGCACAGCGCACGCAGGCACAGTCACCTGACGCAGTTGCGGATGCCGCCGCCGATGCGAAAGCCGCGATTGCCGCGGCGCTCGAACGCGTTAAGGCAAAAAAGGCGCAACAGCAGCAACGCGCGCGTACACCTGAGTCGGGAACGGACCAGGGTCAGCAATGACCGTCGCCGAATCCACCGCCCGCACGACGCCCTACCGGCACGCGATGCTAGCCGTCATGCTCGCCTGCCTGCCCGGCGCATCGGCAGCGGTATTCTTTTTCGGCTGGGGCGTGTTGCTGCATCTCGCGACGCTGCCACTGTTCGCCGTCATGGTCGAAGCCATCGTGCTGTCGCTGCGCGGCAAGCCCGTGCGCGCCGGCTTGCGCGATTGCAGCGCGCTCGTCACCGGCACGCTTCTCGCGCTCGCATTGCCACCGGCGGCGCCGTGGTGGCTCGGATTCACGGGCGCCGTCGTCGCGATCGCCGGCGCCAAGCACCTGTATGGCGGTTTCGGCCGCAACCTGCTGAATCCTGCCATGGCCGCATGGCTCGTGCTGATGCTGGCATTTCCGGCCGACATGGCGCGCTGGCTGCTTCCCGAAGGTACCGGCGGCGCGTTGCCTGCATTCACCGATTCGCTGCAGCTGTTCATCGGCATCATGCCCGACGACGGCATCGACGCCTTCACCGGCGCCACCGCGCTCGACAGCTTTCGCCATGAACGCGGCGGCGCGCTCGTTGCCGAGTTCGTGGCCGCATCGCCGCTGATGGGCCGCTGGGCCGGGCTCGGCTGGGAATGGATCAACACCGGCTTCCTGTTGGGCGGCCTTTACCTCGTGTACCGTGGACTGATCACGTGGCACATCCCGGCGTCGATGCTCGTTGCGCTGGCACTGTGCGCACTGCTGTTCCACGACGGCGGCAGTTCCGCGAGCCAGGGCTCGCCGCTGTTCCACCTGTTCACCGGCGCGACGATGTTCGGCGCATTCTTCATCGCCACGGATCCCATCACGGCGCCGGCGACCACGCGCGGCAAGCTGCTGTACGGAACGCTGATCGGCGTCGTCGTATTCTGCTTTCGCGCGTGGAGCGCGTATCCGGACGGCGTCGCATTCGCCGTGCTTGCCGGCAATCTTGCGGCACCGCTGCTCGACAGCACTGCGCAGCCAGCCTCGCGCGCGCGCTTTGTGCCGGAACGCCGCTGGCTGCTGACACTCGCCACTGTAGCCGGCGCGATGCTTCTGCCGGTCGCCGCGAACCTCGTCGTGCGCATGCGCGCGCCGGACCGTGAAGCCGCCTTGCTCGCAGCCGTCATGCCGGGTGCGCTGCACGACAACGAGCTCGCGACGTCCACGTTCATCATCGATCCCGCGGGCAGCGCGTTCGCGAACGTCCACCTGCTCGGCCTCGACGAAGCGCGTAACGGATATCGTGCCACGCTGGACGGCATGCCAAGCGGTGTCGTCCTGCCGCTGGTTGCGCCGCAGGGCTACAACGCTGCCATCGAGCTGCTGGTCGGCATCAACGCGGACGGCGCGATCACCGGCGTGCGCACGTTGCATCACGATGAAACTCGCGGCCTTGCCGATGCACTCGATGGAGACTCGAGCTGGCTGCGCGCCTTCGACAATCGCTCGCTAGCCAACACCGATACCGTGCTTTGGGCCGTGAAGAAAGACGGCGGCGACTTCGACCAGTTCGTCGGCGCCACGATCACGCCGCGCGCAACCGTCAACGCGATCCACGACGCGCTGCAATTTTTCGAACTGAACAGGGAGCAGTTGCTCGTCGAATGAACCCCGCCAAACGCTTCGAGATCTTTCGCCGCCTGCGCGACGCAAACCCCGCACCGACCACCGAGCTCGTGTTCCACACGCCATTCGAATTGCTGATCGCCGTGATCCTGTCGGCGCAGGCCACCGACGTCGGCGTCAACAAGGCCACGGCAAAACTCTTTCCGGTGGCGAACACGCCGGAGCAAATCCTCGCACTCGGCCTTGCGAAGCTGAAGAGCTACGTGAAGACGATCGGCCTCTTCAATACCAAGGCCGCGAACATCATGAAGACCTGCGAGATCCTCGTGAAGGAATACGACTCGCGCATCCCGGAGACGCGCGAAGCACTCGAGGCACTGCCAGGCGTGGGCCGCAAGACGGCGAACGTCGTGCTGAATACGGCCTTCCGCCATCCGACGATGGCCGTCGACACGCATATCTTCCGCGTGTCGAACCGCACGAAGCTGGCGCCCGGCAAGAACGTGCTCGAAGTCGAGAAGAAATTACTGAAGGTGGTGCCCGAGGAATTCCTGATGGACGCGCACCACTGGCTGATCCTGCATGGGCGCTACGTGTGCCTCGCGCGCAAGCCGCGCTGCGGCGCCTGCCTGATCGAGGACCTCTGCGAGTACCGCGAGAAGGTGTACGACGACGCGAATGAATGATTCGCGTCGCCTGACTGCTCACTCGGAGTCTTTCTTCGGCAAACTCGGCGGCCCGCCTTCGCCGGCCTGCAAAAGGCCGCTGCGCGTGTAGATGCCGAGCTTCGCGCGCGTGTCGATGATGTCGAGGTTGCGCATCGTGAGCTGCCCGATGCGATCCTGCGGAGAGAAGCTCGATTCGCCCTTCTCCATCGTCAGGCGCTCGGGCGCATACGTCAGGTTCGGGCTGTCGGTGTTCAGCAGCGAGTAGTCGTTGCCGCGGCGCAACTCGATCGTCACGTCGCCGGTGATCGCGGAGGCCACCCAGCGCTGCGCGGTTTCGCGCAGCATCAGCGCCTGCGAGTCGAACCAGCGGCCCTGGTACAGCAGGCGGCCGAGCTTGCGGCCGTTGTCGCGATACTGCTCGATCGTGTCTTCGTTGTGGATGCCGGTGACGAGACGCTCGTATGCGATGAACAACAGTGCGAGGCCAGGGGCTTCGTAGATGCCGCGGCTCTTCGCTTCGATGATGCGGTTCTCGATCTGGTCGCTCATGCCGAGGCCGTGGCGGCCGCCGATGCGGTTCGCTTCGAGGATCAGTTCCACCGGATCGCTGAAGGTCTTGCCGTTCAACGCCACCGGAATGCCCTCTTCGAAACGCACGGTGACTTCTTCCGGCTTCACGACGACGTCTTCGCGCCAGAATGCAACGCCCATGATCGGATTGACGATCTTGATGCCGCTATTCAGGTGTTCGAGGTCCTTCGCTTCGTGCGTCGCGCCGAGCATGTTGCTGTCGGTGCTGTAGGCTTTTTCCGCCGACATCTTGTAACCGAAGCCGCACCGAGTCATGAACGCGCTCATTTCGGCACGGCCACCGAGTTCGTCGATGAAGGCCTGGTCGAGCCAGGGCTTGTAGATTTTCAGCGATGGATTCATCAGCAGGCCGTAGCGATAGAAGCGCTCGATGTCGTTGCCCTTGTACGTGCTGCCGTCGCCCCAGATGTTCACGCCGTCTTCCTTCATCGCGGCGACGAGCATCGTGCCGGTCACGGCACGGCCGAGCGGTGTCGTGTTGAAGTACGTGGCTCCGGCGGTGGTGATGTGGAAGGCGCCCGACTGCAGCGCCGCGATGCCTTCGTTCGCCAGCTGCAGGCGGCAGTCGATAAGCCGTGCGAGTTCGGCGCCGTATTCCATCGCCTTGCGCGGAATCTCGTCGTAGTCGGCTTCGTCGGGCTGGCCGAGGTTCGCCGTATACGCGCAGGGACGCGCGCCCTTCAGCTTCATCCAGTGCAGCGCGGCGCTGGTGTCGAGGCCGCCGGAAAAGGCGATGCCGATTTTCTGGCCGAGGGGGAGGCTTTGCAGGATCGTGGACATGGGATGCACCCGGAAAAAACGAAGGTGCGAAGGATAAAGGGGCGACCTGCCGGCGTCCACCCGAAGATCGGCCTGCCGCCCTAGCGCGGCTGCTTGATGCGTACGTACACGTCACACACGGAAGGCCTCCATCATGCTGCTCAGTTCGTCGGATTGCTTGCCGAGGTTTTCGCTGTTCGCGGCGGCTTCCTCGACGAGCGCGGAGTTCTGCTGCGTCATCTCGTCCATCTGCTGCACGGCCGCGTTGACGGACGCGATGCCGTCGGCCTGCTCGTTCGACGCCGCCATGATTTCCTCGACGACTTTCGTCACCTTCTTCACGGCGCCGGAAATCTCGTCGAGCATCTGGCCCGTGCGGTTGACGAGCAGCGAACCTTCGTCGACCTTGCGGGCGCTGTCGTCGATCAGCTCCTTGATTTCCTTCGCAGCGCCGGCGCTGCGGCCCGCGAGCTTGCGCACTTCGTCGGCAACCACCGCGAAGCCGCGACCCTGGTCGCCGGCACGCGCCGCTTCCACCGAGGCGTTGAGCGCGAGCAGGTTCGTCTGGAACGCGATCGAGTTGATCAGTTCGATGATGCTGTTGATCTTCTGGCTCGAATTCGTGATCTCGGCCATCGCGTTGACGGCCTTGTCGACGACCGACGCGCCGTTGTCGGCCGAGATGCGCGCGCCGAGCGCGAGATCGTTCGCCAGCTTCGCGTTAGTCGCGGTCTGCTGCACGGTGGTCGTCATCTGCTCCATCGCGGCCGCCGTTTCCTCCAGGCTCGAGGCCTGTTCTTCGGTGCGCACGCTGAGCTCGGAGTTGCCCGACGCAATCTCGCCTGCGCTGTGCTTCACGACCGAGGCCGTTTCCTTCACGCGTCCGAGCGATTCGCGCAGCTGCGCGAGCGCGGTGTTCACGTAGTCTTTCAATGCCTGCAACTCGCCGTGGTAGCTGCCCTGCATCTCGCGCGTCAGGTCGTAGTCGGCCACGGCCTTCATCACGCGCGTGATCTCCTGCAGCGGTTTCGTGAAGCCGTCGAGCATCGCGTTGACGTCCTCGCGCAGCTTGCGGTTGTCGCCGGTCGTGTCGCCGAGCTGCGCGCGCTCGGACAGGCGCCCTTCCTTCGCCGCTTCGATCAACCGCGCGATTTCGAGCACGGTTTCCTTTTGCTGCGTCACGTCGTTGCAGTATTCGACGACCTTCGTCACCTCGCCATTGCTGTTCCGGATCGGCACATACGTCGACTGGATCCACAGGTGCTTGCCATGTGCCGCCGCATGGCGGAATTCGCCGGATATCGACTTGCCGCTGCGCAGGTCCGCCCAGAACTGGCGATAGGCATCCGATTCGCGGTGCTGCTCGCGCACGAAGATTCCGTGGTGCTTGCCGCGGATCTCATTGAGCGAGTACCCGATCGCCTTCAGGAACAGCGTGTTCGCATCGATGATCGTTCCGTCGGGAGTGAACTGGATCACTGCCTGGCTCGCATTGATGCCTTCTATCTGGCCCTGGTAGTCGGAGTTGACGAGTTTCTGCCCGGTCACGTCGACGCCGTACATCATCACTTTCTGGACGCGGCCATGATGGTCGAGGAACGGGGTGTACGAGGCGTGCAGCCACAGTTCGCGGCCGTCACTCGTGACGAGCCTGAATTCGCCGAGCTTCGCTTCACCCTGCACGAGCGTATTCCAGAAGCGCGTGTACTCGAGCGACTCGCCCTGCTTGCCGTCCACGAGCATGCGATGGTGCTGGCCGACGAGTTCGCTCGCCTTGTAGCCGAGCTTGTCGAGGAAGATGTCGTTCGCTTCGATCACCGTGCCGTCGGGGTTGAACTGGCACACGGCCTGGCTCGCACGGATTGCCTTGATCTGGCCTTCGCAGTCGTAATTCAGCAGCAGTTGCCACGTGATGTCGACGGCGTACTGGATCACCTTGAAGATCTGCCCGCGCTCGTCGCGGATCGGCGTGTAGCTCGCGCGCAGCCAGATGTCCTTGCCGCTCTTGCAGATGCGCATGAAGGCGCCCTGCTGCACCTGGCCGCCACGCAGGTTGTCCCAGAACTTGCGGTACTGGTCGGAGGCCGCCTGCTCCGGCAGCACGAGCATCCGGTGATGCTGGCCGGTGAGTTCCTCGAGGCTGTACCCGAGCAATTGCACGAACAGCGGGTTCGCGCCGAGGATCGTGCCGTCGATGTCGAAATGTGCGACGGCCTGCGTCGAGTAGATCGCGTCGATCTGCCCCTTCAGTTCCACATACTCCTTCGTGGGCACCTTGCGGTGCGACGTGAAGGACAGGGCTTCGGCGGCCTGGCCCAGGGAACTCTGGAAAATGCTCATACGCGACTCGTTTGCTGTGATGCTGGTTTTGGGCCGTCCCTGTCGTCATGCCTCTGCGGGCCTTTCAAGGTCTCCTATAAACGACCCCGGCGGAGACTAACTTTAGGCCGCGTTGCTATACTTGCCGCCCGTTTTGCGCGCGATGCGCATGTAACAGCCCCGCCCGCCCGTCCAAATTCGAAGGAAGCCATGCAGGAACTCACGATTACCCGCCCCGACGACTGGCATGTGCACTTCCGTGACGGCGCCGCGCTGGCGCATACCGTCCCGCCGACCGCGCGCACCTTTGCCCGCGCGATCGTCATGCCGAACCTCGTCCCGCCGGTGAAAAATGCCGAACAGGCAATGGCTTACCGCGAGCGCCTGCTGGATGCCGCGCCGGCCGGCAGCGGTTTCGCGCCGCTGATGGTGCTGTACCTGACGGACGAAACGACGCCAGACGAGATCCGGGCCGCGAAAGCCACCGGCCACGTCGTTGCCGCGAAGCTGTACCCGGCCGGTGCGACGACGAATTCCGCGCACGGCGTCACGTCGCTCGAACGCATCTACCCCGCGCTCGAAGCCATGAGCGACTGCGGCATGCTGTTGCTCGTGCACGGCGAAGTGACGGCCGCGCACGTCGACATCTTCGATCGCGAGAAGGAGTTCATCGACACGATCCTCGCGCCGCTGTGCCGGCGCTTCCCGGAGCTGAAGGTCGTGCTCGAACACATCACGACGCGCGACGCCGCGCAGTTCGTGCAAAGCGCGCCCGCCAACGTCGCCGCGACGCTGACCGTCCAGCACCTGCTGTACAACCGCAACCACCTGCTTGTCGGCGGCAT
>DASWWP010000196.1:0-3539 GCA_036405915.1 Pseudomonadales bacterium | reverse complement strand
CGCGGGCACCGCAGTGCGCTTCGAGCCGGGCCAGGGTCGCGACGTCGAACTCGTGCCGTTCGGCGGACGCCGCGCCGTGTATGGATTTCGCGGCGACGTCATGGGGAAACTGTAATGGCCACGATCGACCGCAACAGCTATGCCGCGATGTTCGGCCCGACCACGGGCGACCGCGTGCGCCTGGCCGATACCGCGCTGTGGGTGCGCGTAGAAAAAGATTTCACGCGCTACGGCGACGAAGTGAAGTTCGGCGGCGGCAAGGTCATCCGCGATGGCCAGGGTCAGGGCCAGGCTGCGGACGCCCATTCGATGGACCTCGTGATTACCAACGCGCTCGTCATCGACTGGTGGGGTATCGTGAAGGCCGACATCGGCATCAAGAACGGGCGCATCGTCAGGCTCGGCAAGGCCGGCAACCCGGACGTGCAGGATGATGTCGACATCGAGATCGGCCCTGGGACCGAAATCATCGCCGGCGAAGGCTGCATCGTGACAGCGGGCGGCATCGATGCGCACATCCACTTCATCTGCCCGCAGCAGGTCGACGAAGCATTGATGAGCGGGGTGACGACGATGATCGGCGGCGGCACGGGGCCCGCGACCGGAACGAACGCGACGACCTGCACGCCCGGCATCTGGAACATGCACCGCATGCTGCAGGCGACAGACTCCTTGCCGATGAACTTCGGCTTCCTCGGCAAGGGCAACGCGAGCCTCCCGGAAGCGCTCGAGGAACAGCTGAAGGCCGGCGCCTGTGGCCTTAAGCTGCACGAAGACTGGGGCACGACGCCCGCATCGATCGACTGCTGTCTCGCCGTTGCCGACAAATACGACGTGCAGGTCGCGATCCACACCGACACGCTGAACGAAAGCGGCTTCGTCGACGACACGATCGGCGCATTCAGGGGACGCACGATCCACACGTACCACACCGAAGGTGCCGGCGGCGGACATGCGCCGGACATCATCAAGGCATGCGCGCAGCCGAACGTCCTGCCCTCCTCCACGAACCCGACGCGCCCGTACACGCGCAACACGGTGGACGAACACCTCGACATGCTGATGGTCTGCCACCACCTCGACCCGTCGATCCCGGAAGACGTCGCGTTCGCCGACTCGCGCATCCGCAAGGAAACGATCGCCGCGGAAGACATCCTGCACGATCTCGGCGCGTTCTCGATGATCTCGTCGGACTCGCAGGCGATGGGCCGCGTCGGCGAAGTCGTCACGCGCACGTGGCAGACGGCACACAAAATGAAAGTGCAGCGCGGGCCGCTTGCCGAGGACGACAGTGCATGTGACAACTTCCGCGTGCGCCGCTACATCGCGAAATACACGATCAATCCGGCGATCGCGCACGGCATCGCGCACGAAGTCGGTTCGTGCGAGGCCGGCAAGCTCGCCGACCTGGTGCTGTGGAAGCCCGCCTTCTTCGGCATCAAGCCGGCATTGATCCTGAAAGCCGGCATGATCGCCGCGGCGCCTATGGGCGATCCAAACGCGTCGATCCCGACGCCGCAGCCGGTGCACTACCGGCAGATGTTCGGTGCGCTTGGCCAGGCCGCCGCCGCGCTGTCGGTCACGTTCACGAGCAAGGCAGCGCTGGATTCGGGACTGCGCGACTCGCTCGGGCTCCAGCGCAGGCTGGTCGCCTGTGCCGGCACGCGCACGGTGACGAAGAAGGACATGCTGCTGAACGACTGGCTGCCGGACATCAGCGTCGATCCGCAAACCTACGAAGTACGTGCGAACGGCGAGCTGCTGACCTGCGAGCCGGCCACGGAACTCCCGCTCGCGCAGTTGTACTGTCTTTTCTAGGCCCACGAACTGGACGGATCATGAGTACACCACTGCAGGTATTCGAACGTCTCGGCATCGCTCCGGGCTACAACATCGACACGCATGTCGTGCTGAGCCACGATCAGCGCGATCGCGGCCGCCTGCGCGCGGAAACGAGCGAGGGCCGCGAAGTGCGGATCTTCCTCGAGCGTGGCGCGCCACTGATGATCGGCGAAGTGCTTCGCAGCGAATGCGGCCGGCATCTCTCGGTCGAAGGCGCCTGCGAAGAGCTTGCGGTCGCCAGTTGCGACGACTGGGCCACGTTCAGCCGAGCCTGCTACCACCTCGGCAACCGACACGTGAAAGTGCAGATCGGGGAGCTGTGGCTGCGCATGCTGCCGGATCACGTGCTCGAAGAAATGCTCGTGCAACTCGGCATGCGCGTGGCGCATGACCGCAACGTGTTCGTGCCGGAAGCAGGCGCCTATGGCAATGGCGGCCATGGCCACTGACGCCGCGCGGCTGCGGCTGATGCAGCTCGCAAGTCCCTGCCTGCCCGTAGGTGCTTATGCTTTTTCGCAGGGGCTCGAAGCGGCGATCGAACTCGGCTGGATCAAGAATGCGGCGGATGCACAGGACTGGCTTGCGTTGCAGCTGACGCACGGGCTTGCCTGTGTCGACCTGCCGCTGCTGCTGCGCGCCGGTGCCGCATTCGCAGACGACGACATCGCGCAGGCCGATCACTGGAATGCCACGCTGCTTGCATGCCGTGAAACCTGCGAGCTGCGCCTCGGCGACTGCGCGACCGGCGCCGCGCTCGCGCGCCTGCTTCCCGAACTTGGCATCGACGTGCCACCGATCGACGAGCCTGCCTTCATGACACTCTTCGCGCTCGCTGCCGTGCGCTGGCAGATACCGCCGCAGGACTTCGCGCTCGGCTATGCGTGGACCTGGCTCGAAAACCAGGTCGTCGCGACGACGAAGCTGCTGCCGCTCGGCCAGACGCAGGCGCAGCGCCTGCTGAGCGCATTGCAAACGCAGATTCCCGGCGCCATTGCGACGGCTGTGATGCTCGACGACACCGACATCGGCTCGAGCCTGCCCGGCCTCGCGCTTGCCGGCATTCACCATGAAACCCAGTACACACGCCTGTTTCGCTCCTGAGGAGGCACGATGGCAGAACACATGAAGAAACAAACCCTGCGCGTCGGCGTCGGCGGCCCGGTCGGCTCCGGCAAAACGGCGCTGCTGCGCTGCCTGTGCCTCGCGATGCGCGAGCACTACAACCTGGCGGCGGTGACGAACGACATCTACACGAAGGAAGATGCGCTGTTCCTGACGCGCCACGAGGCCCTCGCCCCGGACCGCATCATCGGCGTGGAAACCGGCGGCTGCCCGCACACGGCGATCCGCGAGGACGCCTCGATGAACCTCGCGGCCGTCGCGGAACTGATGCAGCGCCACGCCGATCTCGACCTGATCTTCGTCGAAAGCGGCGGAGACAACCTCAGCGCGACGTTCAGCCCTGAGCTGTCCGACCTAACGATCTACGTGATCGACGTCGCCGCCGGCGACAAGATCCCGCGCAAGGGTGGCCCCGGCATCACGCGTTCGGACCTGCTGATCATCAACAAGACGGACCTCGCGCCGCTCGTCGATGCCTCGCTGGACATCATGGCCACCGACGCGAAACGCATGCGGGGCGACAAGCCCTTCGTGTTCACGAACCTGAAAACCGGCGCCGGCCTCGACGAGGTGAT
>DASWWP010000195.1:0-29774 GCA_036405915.1 Pseudomonadales bacterium | reverse complement strand
TTCGCGGGAGTGACGAGCGTCAGCCCTGGTTCAACCGTTCGACTTCGTCCCGCCCGAAATACGGCACGACCTGCTTCCAGCCATGCAGCACGATCGACGAAATCTTCGATGTCTCGGGCACGGCGACGTTAGTATCCGGATGCCACCAGATGCTGCTGCCGTTGATCTGCGAATTGCCGGCGTGCTTGTGGTCGATTATCAGCAGGAAGGCGCCCTGGCCCGGCAGCGTGCCGCCGCCACCGTGGTACAGCGTGAGGCCCTGTGCTTCGCCTTCCTGGATGACATCCTTCAGCGTCCACTGCACCGAGCCGTTTCGTTCCCAGCTGAGGTCGCGGTAGAAAGGTGGCAGCAAGGCGTCCTGGAAATCTTCGTCCTTCGGCCAGTACCCGTTGTAGTACTGCATGTAGTAGATCTCGTCGGCAGCGACGAGCAGCTCGTTGTATATCGCCTGGTCGGCACCTTGCAGGCCGTCGTAGGCGCTGACCTGCCAGTCGAGGATTTCCTGTTCCTTTTCCTCGATGCCGAACGTGCGTGCGTACAGCGTCGTGAGCGCTACGAGTGCAATCAGCGCAAGCGCAAGCAACGCACTTTCCCAGCGATTGAGGCTCGGCGGAACGATTTGCGTGGCGGTTGCGGTGGACATGGCTCGTTGCCCGCGGACTTACTCCGGCAGTTCCGTCGCCTGCACCCACAGGATCGCATCCTGCGACAGCGGCATGCCGTTGTACTCGGTTTCAGGACCGACGCTGAGCGCGGCAAAGCCCCACCAGCCGGCTTTCGGCATGGCAAAGGAGAACTCGCCGAATTCGTTCGTCAGCAAATGGATTGCTTCGAGCGAGGGATGCGGCGCGTCGATCAGGGCGTCGGGTTCGAAGCGGTTGTTCTCGATGTCGAGCGGGTGATTCAGGTATTCGACTTCCACCTGCGTGTACGGCACGGGAATGCCTTCGCTGACGACGACACCGCGGAATACGCCGCCGACCCAGTTCGCATAGGGCTTGTTCAGCGCATGGATCTCGGCCGGCAGGCCGAGCGTTTCGTTCCAGTTACCGGGCAGTCCGCCGACGTTCAGCATGACCTTCGAGAACTGCTGGATATACAGCCCTTCGCTTTCCTCGAGGTAAGGTTCCGGTTCGACGACGATCTGGTAGTCACCGAGCGAGCGCATCGCGCTGCGCGGAATGTTCGCCTTCCAGGCGGTCACGGGGCCGCTTTCGGCCTGCCATGCGATTTCCTCGAGGTATTCGGACAGGTCCACTTCCTCCGTTTGCGCGCCGCGGCCGTCACGCTTCGCGTAGTAGAAGCGCTGCGGCTTCGCCATCGGCATCGTCGGCCCGCCGGCGAATACGTGCGTGAACACGAGGTGGAAGGGCACGTCGCCGGCACGCACGAGCGCCGTTTGCGGCGTGTACATGACGACGAAGTGCGCGTATGCACCTGCGCTGAAGCTGCCTACTGCGGCGCCGAGGAGGAGGCTGGAGAGTCTGAGTTTCATCGGGTTATGGCTCCTGGGACTGAAGAAGGCGGTGGCGGTCAGATGATGTCGTCGCCGAGAACGGTAATGCTGTGTTCCTCGCCCGCGGCGAAGACCACCGAGAACTCGCCGGCGGGGCGCTTCAGCAGGATGCTGCCGTCCTCGCCGAGGTCGCCCTGTTCGAGCACCTTGCCCTGCGCATCGAGAACGCGGATCCCGACGCCGGCCGCAGACGAGCCGTCGGAAAAGCCGCCTTCGCAGGTGATCGTGTCGTCGCCATTGTCGAAGCAGTCGAACAGCGGCGTATGGGCCTGGGCGTGCACGGCGGCCAGACTCAACAGCAGCGCGAGGACCTGCGCCGCGATCAGCCGGAACGTGGAAGCCCTGAATGTGTTTGCATTGTGCATAGGTTTGTCCCCCAGCCTTGAGTGCAGTTTGCATACCGCCCGGGCGTATTACAACGCGCCTGTGCAGTGCATGCAGGCAGAACGGTTAACTTAACGTTAACACCCGGCGGTGAACCGCGACTGAATGGTTAAATGGGCTCTGACTCCATTTAATCCGTCATTGCTGCTCCGGCGGCGCTGCCCGCCGCAGCGCGAGCAGCGTGATGTCGTCGGCCAGGTGCTGGCTCTGGAAGGCATTGATCTCGCGCAGCGCGGCTTCGCATAGTTCCTGCGGGCTGCTTAGCGTGTGCTTTTCGAGGAAGCTGCGAATGCGCTGCGGGCCGAAGAACTCGCCGGTCTTTGAACGCGCTTCCGGGAAGCCGTCGGTATAGAGCAGCAGCGTGTCGCCGTACTGCAGCGTCAGCTCGGCATCTGCATACTCCTGTTTCTCCAGCATGCCGACAATCGTGCCGGTTGCTTCGCCGACATTGCTGACGCTGCCGTCGCGCGCGATCAGGAATGGGGGCACGTGGCCCCCGTTGGCGTAGACGATACGACCGGTGGCCACGTCGAAGCAGCCGAGGAAGATCGTCACGAAAGCGGCGCCTTTCTGGTTGTCGCGCAGCCGTTCGTTGCCTTCGCGCAGGATTTCGCCCGGTGTACGGCCGCCCAGCGCGAGGTCGCGCAGGATCGTGCGGCACACGGCCATCACGAGCGCGGCACTCATGCCCTTGCCGGAAACATCGGCAATGACGAACACGAGCGTATTGGGATTCACGAAGAAGAAGTCGAAGAAGTCGCCGGCCACGTGCTGGGCCGCCTGGTTCACGGCATGCAGCTCGAACTCCCGGCGGTCGGGGAACGGCGGGAATTCGGTCGGCAGCAGCGAACGCTGTGTATCGCGCGCCATCTGCCATTCGCGCTCGAGAAGCTGCTGCTGTGCTTCCTGCTGGCTCTGGATCGCGATCTGCTTCTTCAGGTTCTTCAACATGCGGTTGAAGCCGATGCTGAGGCGGCCGAGTTCGTCGAGTGAGCGGATGTTTTCGATGGTCGTATCAAGCTTGCCGCGGGCGACGTCGGACACCGCCATTTCCAGCTTCCTGATCGGCCGCGCGATGCGCGAGCTCATCGCCCAGACGAGCGCGAAGATCAGCAGCACGGTCAACGAAAGGCCGAGCACGGCGATGTTGAGCTGTTCGCGCAATGGCTGCGTCAGCACGGCTTCCGAGTGCATCGTCGCGAGGAACCAGCCGGTCGAAGGGACCGGGGAATAGAAAATCCACGTGGCGCCCGGCACGACCTCGCCTTCGATCACCATGTCGTCTACGCTCGCGAAACCGCTGGCGCCGCTCAGGATCGCGTCCTCGACGTCTTCGTACGCGAGGTTCGTCTGCTCGGTGCCGAAGTCCTGCAGGCTGCCGTGCAGTGCCTGCTCCGGCAGGTAGTGCGACACGAAGGTGCCGTTCGAACTCATGATCATGAACATTTCGCCGTCGAGCTGCGAGGAGACGGCGCTGCTGAGCTGGTCGAGCCGGATATCGATCGTCGCGACACCGATGAATTCGCCATCGCGCAACAGCGGATGCGAATAGGTCGTCATCTCGAGGTTGCCGGCGCCGTTGTCGAAGTAGGGCTCGGTCCACAGGCTCGTGCCGCTTTCCTTGACGCCGGTGTACCACTCCCAGCGGCCATCGGTGTAGTCGTAGCCATTCTTGCCGATGTCCATCTGCTTGAGGTCGCGATCGTATACGTACGGCGCGAACAGTTGCGTGTTGCCGTCGAAGGTGCCCGGTTCGAACGCGATTGCGGCGCCGTACAGCAGCGGATTGCGTCCGGTGTTCTGGCGCAGCAGTGCGTACAGCTGCTCGTCGCGCAGGTCGCGGTCGATGTCGAGGAACATCGCGGTGTCTTCGGCAATGCGGGCGAGCGAACGCATTTCGTTGTTTATGCTGCGTGCGAGCAGCACAGTCTCGCGCAGATGCTGCTGCTGCAGGGTTTCGGCCGCGGAGTTGTATACGCGTCGCAGCGTGAAGCCCATCACGATGCCGGCAATCACGAGCAGCGGCAGGATGATCGAGATGATCAGCTTCCAGCGGATGGAAAAGGCGATCTTAATGGTGCTTCTCCATCTGTTGCCGCTGCGCCGGCATGAACGGGTAAGCCGCCAGTGGATCGCGACCGAGCACGCGGCGGCGCAACATGTCGAGTGCCACGGCACAGCTCAGCGTGCGCACGAGCGTGCGTGAACGCTGGCCCAGCGACACGGTCTGCACCCAGCAAGCCGCGCGGTCGGCGAGGGCGATGACTACCGTTCCCACCGGTTTGTCGGCGCTGCCGCCATCGGGTCCGGCGATGCCGGTGACGGCCAGCGCAAAATCAGTATCCGCGAGCGAGCGGGCACCGCGGGCCATCGCCAGCGCGGTTTCGGTCGACACGGCGCCGTCTGTAGCGAGCACGGCCGCCGGTACGCCGAGCAGCTGCCGTTTCGCGTCATTGGAATACGTGACGAGCCCCATCTGCAGGTACGCGGAACTCCCCGGATACTCGACGAGCAGGTTCGACAGCATGCCGCCGGTGCAGGATTCAGCCAGCGCAAGGGTGTGCTTGTTCTCGCACATCAGCGTGTGTACTTCTTCGGCGAGCGTCGGAAAGCGCTCGGAAACGACGGCGTCGCCAAGCACGGCACGCACCTGTGGCAGCCAGGCATCCATTGCCGCGAGCGCGGCATCGCCGCGCGCAAACACCTTGATTTCGACGTGCGGTGGCGACGGGCGGTAGCCGAGCGTAATGCCCGCGGGAACTGGCAGCGTGGCAATGCGGTCGGCGAGCATCGACTCGCCGTACCCTATCGTCTGGAACTTGTGCAGGCGTGTCGCCGCGCCCGGCTGGAAGGTCTCACGCAGGAACGGAATGAACTGCTCGGTGACCATCGGCTTGAATTCAGCAGGCACGCCGGGCGTGAAGAACAGCCACGCGCGATTCAGTTTCACGCGAAAGCCGGGTGCGGAACCGATCGGGTTGTCGACGACGACGGCATTGGCCGGCACGAGGCATTGCTTCAGGTTGCTTTGCGGCATCGTGCGGCCGCGGCGCGCGAACCAGTCTTCTAGATGCATGCGCCAGGCACTGTCTTCGACGAGCGGAACGCCGGCTGCTTTCGCCATCGCTTCGGCCGACAGATCGTCGGACGTCGGGCCGAGGCCGCCGTTCACGAGAATCACATCTGCATGGTGGCTGCGTTCGGTGAATACGCGGGCGAGATCGTCGATCCGGTCGCCGACGGTCGTGCGCAGCTGCAGTTCGATGCCGAGATTCATCATCGTATCGGCGAACCAGGCGGCATTGGTGTCGGTGATTTGCCCGGAGAGTACTTCCTCGCCGGTACTGATCATTTCCAGTTGCATGAGGCGCCCGCGGCCCTGAAGCCCAGTGTGGCTCTTGTCGACGTTGTCGAGACGTTCATCCAGGCGGCGGCTGCGTTAGGGCAGCACGTCGGCTCAGTCGTGAATCGTGGGAGGCATGATACCGCAGCGACCGGGAAGCGCGGCTGCGTTCCGCGACGCTCGGCGTCAGTCGGCGCTGTCGTCGTCCAGTTCGGCGGCGATGCTGAGAAGGCGTTTCCCTGCCTCGACGGATACGTCATCCGGAATCTCGAGCGTGCCGAGCCAGGCGGCTTTTTCGGCGCCCTTTTCATGGACGGCGGAAAGCGCACTCATGCCATTGACGAGGTTCATGACGCGAATGCGCTTGAAGTTTTCCGCATTGTCGACGCTTTCGTCCTTCAGGCGCGCCGTAACTTCGAACAGGGCCCATGTACCGTCGGCGGACTGCCAGAAGAAGTCGGTGGCAGCGCGGCTGGCTTTCAGCTCGGCGTCGAGCGAGTCCTTCGCGGCGGTCGTTTCCTTCAGGTCCTTGCGTGCGGCAACCAGGGCCTTGTTGATGTTCTGGTTGTCGTTGGCCTGTTCGCGGTTCTTTTCCTTGAGGTCGGCTACCTGGCGTTTCAGGCGCTGCGGGTCGAGTGCCTTCAGTTCGCGCAGTTCGTCCTGCACTTCCTTCAGCTGGGCGCGGACCTTGTCGAGTTCCTTCTTCAGCAGGTTGTCTTTCTTGTCGCCTTCGACGAGCTTCTCGAGGCGGTCCATCTGGACCTGCTGCTGCAGTGCCTCGAATTCCGCTTCGATGCCGGCGAAATGCTCAAACTGCTTTTCGAGATGCTCGAAGTCCTTCTTCTGCTCGACGAGGTCGTCGCGCAGCTTTTTCTCGACAAGCTTCTGCCGCTCCAGCTGCTCGTGCAACTGAACGATGTCCTGTTCAAGTTTGGCTATTTCGGCTTTGAGAGCACTGCTGCTACGCAGTTCTTTCAGACTTAATACCTGGGCCATAAACGACGGGTCGGAAAAAGCTCTTCGGAAGCGGGCTTGGGGAAAAATGAGGCGCGCATTCTAGCACGCGGCCAGCCTGCGCTGGCAAGGCGCTTTGCCAGCAAATCCGGCGTTTGGGGAACTAAATAAAGGAAGTAGCACGGAGGGCGTTGGCCGGTGGCGGCCTGGGGAGGGTGCCGCGGCGCGGCACCCGTCGAAATGGCTCAGACTTCCGGCACCGGTGCCGCTTTGGCGCGCATCTGCTCGAGCAGGCCATCGACGCCGCTGCGGCGCACGATGTCGCGATAGCTGTCGCGGTACGAGCTGACCATGCTGACGTTCTCGACTTCGACGTCGTAAACCAGCCAGCGGCCATCGTTGCGCTTGCGCAGTTTGTAGTTCACCGGCACGTTCGCCGACTGCGTGATGACGACTGTTTCGACCGTCGCGCGGTTGTCGCGAATCTCCTCGCCGCGGAATTCCACCGTTTCGTTGGAGTATTCCTGCACGCGGTTGAGGTAGGTGTCTTCGATCGTCTGGACCAGCAGGTCCTTGAACTCGGTCTGCTGTTCCTTCGTCGCATCGCGCCAGGCGGTCGACAGCACGCTCTGCGCCATCGCGGTGTCGTCGAAGGCGGCGATGATCTTGGTCTTGATCGATTCACGGTCGCGCGCGAGATCGAAGTCGGGCTTGCGCAGGATCGAGAGGATGTCATTGACGGTCGTTTCGACGACGGCCTTCGGCGATGCGCCGGCATCGGCCGCGGTAGCGGACGTCGTGACGATCAGGCTGCCGCACAGCAGGCTGAGCGCGAGCAGGCCGCGGCGCAGCAGCGTGGACAGCGAATTCGTGAAGGTGGTGCTTGCCATATGTAACTCCTGGTCTTTCCTGATTCTTGCGTGGGTTTTCGCGTACGTTGCGTGGCGCAAATTATACCTGCGCGCGTTCGCGTGCTTCAGCCCGACGCGCCCGGTGTTTCCCTGTTTGCGGGGTCAATTTCACCCGAAAAGCGCTGAATCCGGCCTGAACTGGGCCGGCAGTTCGCGGCACCCGGCTACTTGGCGACCTGGCCGGCGCGGTTCTGCACCCACGCACTGCGGAAGAAGGCATAGGGGTCGAGCGCCTGGTCGTACATCGACACGTAGGTGTCGCGATCGAGCGAGAGCGCGATTTCCGCCTGCACGACGTTGATCGCGATGACCTCGTCGGTATGCAGGTTGTCGTACAGCGGGTTGATGCGCTGCGTCGTCGACAGGCCGACGGCATCGCGCAGGCTAGACGGCCCGGCGAACGGCAGCACGAGGTAGAAGCCATGGCCGATGCCGTACTTGCCCATCGTCTGGCCGAGGTCTTCCCTGTCTGCTTCGAGGCCGACGTCGGTCGCGACATCGAAAAGGCCGGCCATGCCGGCCGTCGTGTTGAGCACGAAGCGCCCGAGTTCGGTGGCGCTGTTGCGCACGTCGCCCTGCAGCAACGCGCTGAACGAGGATACAGGTCCGGTCAGGTTGTCGAAGAAGTTTGAGCCGGCGATACGCACCGGTTCCGGCAGCACGCGCAGGCCGCGCGCGATCGGCAGAAGCACGACGCGGTACATCTTGTCGTTGAACGCGAACGTGACGCGGTTGACTCGCTCGAGCGGGTCGGCGATCGCGGTGGCGGACTCGTCTTCGTCTTCATCGAATACGAAGAACTCCTCGTCGTCGACGAATTCCTCATCGAGCGCTTCCTCTTCCGCCGGCGGTGCGGCTGCTTCGGCAGCCTGCAGCGGCAGCGCGGAGAGCGCAAACAGCGCGCCACAGGCGGCGCCCAGCAAACGCGACTTCAACGTGTCCATCGATACTGCTCCGTTAATTCTGTGCGCCGGAATTGCCCGAGAAAATGTACTTGCTGACAAGTTCCTCGAGGCTCACGGCCGATTCGGTCTCGAAAATCTCGGCACCGTCGCCAAGCAGTTCCTCGAAACCGCCGGGGCTGATCTTGACGAATTTCTCGCCGATGATGCCCTGCGTGCGAATTGCCGCGATCGCGTCTTCCTGCACCGGCACGCCTTCGTTGATGTGCAGGCTGACGATCGCTTCGTAATTGTCGGGATCGAACTCGATCGCGCTGACGGTGCCGACGCGGACGCCGGCCGCTTCGACGATCGCGCCGGTCTGCAGGCCCGAGATGTTAGTGAAACGTGCCTGCAGCGTGTAACCGGGCATATCCCCGAATCTCGCGCCGCCGATCGTCACGGCCATGTACGTGAACGCGGCGATGCCGAGGATCACGAAGATGCCGGTGATCAGTTGAACGTTGATTTTGCTCATGACTTTCTCCCTTTAGGAAATCAGGACATCAGCGCGCCGATGATGAAGTCCGCGAACAGGATCGATACGGACGCAAGCACGACCGCGTCCGTCGTCACGTGACTGACGCCTTCGGCACCCTGCGACCCGGCGCGGGTCAGGTGCATGTAATAGCCCTTTGCGCAGCAGATCAGCGTGATCAGCACGCCGAAAATCAGCGACTTGACGAGCCCGAGCCGCACGTCTTCCCACTCGATCGCATCCGTCATGCCGTTCATGTACGAGCCTTCCGCCATGCCGAACATGATGACGCCGACGAAGTAACCGCCGTAGATCGCGACGAAGTTGAAGATCGCCGTCAGCAGCGGCACCGACAGCAGGCCGGCGATCACGCGCGGCATCACGAGGTGCTTGTCGGGGTTGATCGCCATGCATTCGAGCGCATCGACCTGCTCGGTGATGCGCATGATGCCGAGTTCGGCACACATGGCGCTGCCCGCGCGGCCGACGACCATCAGCGCCGTCATGATCGGCCCGATTTCGCGCACGACGCTAAGCGCCACGCCGGAGCCGAGCAGGTTCACCGAGCCGAAGCGCTCGAGGATGTTGTAGAACTGCAGGCCGAGCACCATGCCGATCGTCGCGCCGGAAATCACGATCACCGTCAGTGACCGCGCGCCGATGAAATAGATCTGCCTGACGATCGGGTACAGGCGATAGGGCGGCTGCACGAGCTGCCATGCGACGAGCAGCAGCAGGTTGAACGTGCGGCCAGCCTCCTCGAACAGTCGCAGCGTGCCGGTGCCGAGGTTTTCGATACGGTTCAGCATCGGCTAGTCCTCGTCCTTCGCGTCGTCGCTTTCGCCGGTCAGCGCGCGCAGGTGAGCATCGGTATCGACGATCGTCTCGCGTGGCTGGCGATTCAGCAGGGCCTGGATTTCCGGCTTCTCCGACAGGCGGATCTGCTGCGGCGTGCCGGTCTCCAGCACGATGCCCTTGCCAAGGATCGTGATGTTGTCGGCGATCTTGAAGGCACTTTCGAGTTCGTGCGTGACGACGACGATCGTCATGCCGAGCGTATTGCGCAGCATCAGGATCAGGTCGTCGATCTCGGCGGAGGTCACCGGATCGAGCCCGGCGGACGGTTCGTCGAAGAAAAGCAGTTTCGGGTCCATGATCAGCGCGCGCGCGAGTGCAGTGCGCTTCGTCATGCCGCCGGAGAGTTCCGACGGCATCAGGTGTTCGTGAGGCAGCATGTTGACCATGTCGAGCTTGATGCGCGTCATGATCTGCATCGTGTTGTCGTCGAGCTTCGTGTGTTCGCGCAGCGCGAGCTGGATGTTCTCGGCCACAGTCATCGACGAGAACAGCGCGCCGCCCTGGAAGGCCACGCCCATTTGCTTGCGCAGGGCGTACATCTGTTTCTTGCTTGCGCGCCGCAGGTCCGTGCCGAGCATCTCGATGCTGCCGGACGTCGGCTTCTTCAGGCCCAGCATGCAACGCAGCAGCGTGCTCTTGCCGGTGCCGCTACCGCCCATGATGACCATGATTTTGCCGGCCGGCACGTCGAGCGACACGCCGTCCAGGATGCGGCGCGGGCCGTAATCCACGACGAGGTCGCGGATTACGATCGCATTGCTCGAGGAAGAGGGGGTAGTCTGGCTCATGACGCTGCGCGGCTGTCGGTTATGCGCGCTGCTCGAAGTCGGCGGCGCTGGCGTAAATCTGGAAGATCCTGTCGAGGCGGGTCAGCGTAAGCACCTGCATGGCGGTCTGGCTGATGTTCATCAGGCCGTAGCCGAGTTTCGCGGACTTCGCGGCCTGGTAGCCTTCGACGAGTGACGCGATGCCGGAGCTGTCGATGTAGCTGACGCCGGCGAGGTCGATCAGCAGGGGCCTGCCCGCTTTCAGCGAGGCAAGGATCTTTTCCCGCAGCTGCGGTGAATACTGCAGGTCCACTTCGCCGCTTACGCTCAGGAGGTCGTAGCTGCTTTCGGCCTTGATACTACATTCCATACTGCAGGTCCTTGGTCACTTCTTGTCTGGTCCCTGATGCTTTCGCGCTCATTTTCCCAGCCGTTTACATGCTATTTCTTGCTAAGGCATTTCTTCATCTGCAGTACGTTGCCGCAATTGCAGTCAAGCAGTTTCACTTCGTCCATGATCTCGTTGATCAGGTGGCAACCAAGCCCGCCAGGACGGATTTCGTCGAGCGGGCGCGAACGCATTTCTTCGGCGCGAGTCTTGTGGCTGGCGAAATCGGTGAGCCGGAAGGTCACGTCGTCGCCGCTCTTGAGTACCTCGAGGATGATGTCGCCGTCCTCATCCGTGCGATAGGCGTGCTGAATAATGTTCATGCAGGCTTCGCCGACCGCGAGCACGATGCAATTGACCAGCGCTTCCGGCTTGCCCAGCGGCTCGAGCGTCTCGCGCAGCTTTTGCCGCACGGTACACAGTTGGTCCGCATGCGCGGGAAACTGGAAATCGAGGAGCTTGCTGGTCGTCATGATCCGGACACTAACTCTTCGTTTGCATCGGCGGCTGCGTGCTTGCCTGTTTCGGCGTTCGGCTGGCTCGCATCTTCGATGAGGAGAATCGTGAGGTCGTCAAAACCATTGCCACCCCTGGAGCGAGGCCCCGAGTCGAGCCAGGAAGCCTCTTGCGCGAACTGCTGCAGCCGCTGCTGCCGCGGCAAATGCTGGTATGTGCTGATCAGGGTTTGCAGGTTACCCGGATCGTCAGGCTGTTTGAGTACCCTCGCCAGTCCTTCGGAAAGGCCGTCAGTATACAAATAGAGACTCGCCTCTGCCAGCGAGAAGCTGACCTCCTCGAACACCTGGTCGGGCAGGATGCCGAGCGGCAGGCTGCGCGATTCGAACAGTGCGAACCCGCCATTGCGTTTGTGCTGGATCGCGGGAACGTGGCCTGCATTCGCAAGCGTGACCTGTTTCGTACGCGGGTCGTAGATTCCCCCGATCATCGTAACGAACATGCCGCGCGTGCTGTGTTCGCTGAGTTCGGTATTGATCGTGGCGAGGATGTCGGCCGGCGCAGCGAGGGTTTTCGCGAGGCAGTGGTACAGGCTGTGTGCACGCGCCATCAGCAGCGCCGCATCCATGCCCTTGCCCGACACGTCGCCTATGTTGAACATGTAGCGGCCATCGGGCATGAGCATATAGTCGAAGAAATCGCCCGACACGTTCTTCGCCGCAAGATTGAGCCCGACGATCGGATGCTGCGCATCGAAGGACGGCAGGAAGCTCTCCTGGATATTTCGCGCGAGCGCGAGTTCATGCTGCAACGTTTCGGTGGCGACGAGTTCTCGCGCGAGCGTGGCGTTGTGCAGCGCGAGCGCCGCGGTGGCGGCGAGGATGCCGAGCAGTTGCGCATCGACGTCGTCGAACAGTCCGTCGGGGTTGTCGAGGGACGGGATGCGATTGACGATCTCTATCGCACCGAGCGTGCGCTCCTGTACCTGCAACGGGCAGCAAAGCAGCGAGCGCGTCGTGAAGCCCGTCGCGGCATCGACGCCGCCGTAGAAATTGTCGGAATTGCGTGCGTCGCGCAGCAGCTGGATTTCGCCTGTGGCGATCGCGCGCCCCGCGATGCCGTGCGCGGCGTCCATGCGCATGCCCTTCAGGTCCGCCGGACCGGCGCAGGCCCTGCATACGAGTTCGCGACGGTCCGGCGTCAGCAGGAACACGGAGGCAGCCTCCGTGCGCATGTTGGCCATCAGGCTGCCGAGCGTGACGTCGAGCGTCGCATCGAGGTCGAGCGAGCAGGCGAAGTCCTGGATGATGCGCTGCAGGTCCTGCAGCAGGCGGCCGGGAAGGCGGATGGCCTGGCTGTCCATCGCTCATGCCTCCATCGAAGGCGGGTGCGTGACGGGAGCGGGCAAGAATACGTGAACTCCCGGCCGCGGCAAAAGGGATGTGGTAAGCTGCCGCGCACGTGCGGACGGCCCTTCGAACGCAGCGAACACCATGAAAATGCTGGCAAATTTCCCTGTTCTGGCCCCCTCGCATGCAGCCGGTCGCGCGTCGCTGCCGCTGCTTGTCGCAGTGCTGGCCGGCGCCGCACTCGCCTTGCGCCTCGCCGTCCCGCTGTTGACCCAGCAGCCCGCACCTGAAACGCAGGCCGCAACGGCGCGCGCGGCGACCGCCACGAAACCCGACCTCGCGCTGCTGCAATCCCTCGCGCTGTTCGATGACACCACATCGCCGGCGCCGGTTGCCGCGATGCCGGCGATGAATACCGCACTGGACCTGCGCCTCGAAGGCGTGATGCTCGCAGGCGACGGTGCGAACCACCAGGCGGTGATACTCGGCGGCGAGCACCGGGGGAGTTACCGCCTCGGCGACAGCCTGCCCGGTGCCGCAAACGTGAAAGTGGCAGGCATCGCGCGCGACCACGTGATCATCGACAACCGCGGCCAGCGCGAAGTGCTGTGGCTGTACGCGGCCGGTCAGGCGCCTGTGTCCTCCGGAGGAGCAACAGCAGGAGCACAGGCCTCCATCGGCGGCAGCGCCGCCGGCATCGTGCCGCCGCCCGGGAGCGACGAACGCATGGCAAAGACTGCCGCACGCCTCGCCGAGATCATCAGCGTCGCGCCGGAGGTCGTGAACGGCCAGCTGGCCGGCTATCGCCTGGCGCCTGGTGCGCGCCTCAAGGAGTTCGTGCAACTCGGGTTCAGGACCAACGACATCGTCACCGCGGTGAACGGCATCGCGCTGAACGACGTGGCCAACCTGCCGAAACTTTACGGCTTGATGGACGGGGCTACTGAAGTATCATTTTCGCTGTTGCGCGACGGAGTGCCGTTGCAGCTGAAGGTCACGCTGGATCCTGCAACGTCCGCCGCCAGCCAATAAAAGAACACGGTCAATACGGATTACCTCTTGAGTTCCCCTCCCGGCCACGCCCGTTCGCTGCTGCCACCCCTGGTGTTGCAACGCCTGCTGTTGAAACGTGTAGTGCCGTGCGTGATGTCCTGCATGTTGCCGGCCGTGCTCGGCGCGCTCGCGCCGCCGGTGCTCGCGCAGGACGCCGCGCCCGAGCCTGCGCAAACGTGGATGGTCAACTTCAATGGCGTCGACATCCGCGAGCTGATCCGCTTCGTTGCCGATGCGACCGGCAGGACATTGATCGTCGATCCGCTCGTGCAGGGCACCGTTGAAGTGGTTTCGAGCACGCCGGTCGACAGCGCCGGGCTGTACGAACTCTTCCTCTCCATCCTCGACGTGCACAACCTCGCGGCAATCGAATCCGGCAACGTCGTGCGCATCGTGCCGGCGCAGAATGCGGCGTCGCAGGCGATTCCCACGTTCGGCACGGCTGCGGACGTGGCAAGTCCGCCAGCAGCCAGCGCGGTCGTCACGCAGGTGATCCAGGTCGGCAACGTAGCAGTCGAGCAGCTCGTTGGCGTGTTGCGTCCCCTCGCATCACCGGAAGCGCAGATGACGGCTCATGCGGCCAGCAATGCCCTGATCGTCACGGACAGTGCGGCAAACATCGAACGCATCCGGCAGATGGTGGAATACATCGACGGTTCGTCGCTGAAACAGACCGAAATCATTCCACTCGAAAATGCATCGGCCGATGCGGTGGTCGACCTGGTCGGGCGCCTGCGCGGCGAACAGGACGTGCCGGCCACAGCGCCCGTGCAACTCGTCGCCGATGCACGCACGAACAGCATCCTCGTTACCGGCCAGCAGGTGCAGCTGAGCCGCATGCGCGAGCTGATCGAGCAGCTCGATACGCCGTTGACGCAGGACGGCAACGTCAACGTGGTCTACCTGCAGTACGCGCGCGCGGAGGAACTGGCGCCGCTGCTGAACGAAATCGCGGGACAGGTCAGCGTGCCGGCGGCGCCGGATGCAGCTGCCGCGGCGCCGCCGAACGCGACGACGATCACGGCCGATGCCGCGACGAACGCGCTGATCATCACTGCTGACGGCGAACTGCTGCAGACCCTTCGCAACGTCATCGCGCGGCTCGACATCCGCAGGGCACAGGTGCTCGTCGAGGCGATCATCGTCGAACTGTCCGGCGAACGCGGGCAGGACCTCGGCGTGCAGTGGCTGTTCCTGCGCGACAACGGCGTGTACGGCAGCTCGAGCACCGGCAGCCCGACATCGGCAGCGATCGCGGGTGCCGCGCTCGGTGTCGATGCGAGCGGAAATCCCGTAGATATCCGCGCGCCGCTCGCCGAAGCGCTCGCCGGCACGCCGGGGCAATTGCTCGGCATCGGCCGCCTCGACGACGACCTGAGCTTCAACGTGCTGATCAACGCGCTGCAGGCCGACGATTCGGCGAACATCCTGTCGACGCCGTCGCTGCTGACGCTCGACAACGAAGAGGCCGTGATCACGGTCGGGCGCAACGTGCCCTTCGTCACCGGTTCGTTCACGAGCACCGGCAACAATTCGAACCCCGAGAATCCGTTCCAGACGATCGAGCGCCAGAACGTCGGCGTCACGCTGCGCGTCACGCCGCACATCAACGAGGGGGATTCGCTGGTGCTGGAACTGTCGCAGGAAGTGTCGAGCCTGCTCGGTGCCGGCGGTGCGCTGTTGAACAGCAACCCGATCACGAACGAGCGCCTCATCGAAACCACCGTGCTCGCGAACGACGCGCAGACGGTGATCCTCGGCGGCCTGATCGAAGACAACCTCACCGAAAGCAACCAGCGCGTGCCGCTGCTGGGTGACATTCCCGGCCTCGGCCGGCTGTTCCGCAACGAGTCGAGCACGCTCAGCAAGACGCATCTAGTCGTGTTCCTGCGCGCGACGATCATGCGCGACGAACGCGCGCTCGAAGCGGCCACCGGCGACAAATACCGCTTCATCCGCGACGAACAGCTGCAACGCATCGGAACCGGCGTGGATTTCATCCCCGACGACCAGCTGCCGCTGCTGCCCGAATGGGAAGCGCTGTTGCTCGAGTTGCAGCAGCAGCGCGCAAACAATGCCGCGGCGCCGGCGAGCCAGGGTGGCGACTCTCCAGAAGCCCGGGATGATGAGGCGCCAGCAGCCCAGGATGATCGCTAGTGAGCGCGATGGGCCACGCCGCGTCAGGGCCGGCCGGCAGTGAACTCCAGTGTGCCGACCGCCAGCTGCCGTTCGGCTTCGCGCAAGGCCACGGCGTGCTCGTCGACACGACCGCTCCGCATCTGCGCATCGTGCATCGTCCGGGCATCACCACGCAGGTACTCGCCGAACTCGCGCGCGTGTTCGGCCCGCACTTCGAGCTCGCTGCCGTCAGTGACGGCGAATTCCGCCAGAGGCTCAGCGCTGCATTCGCGCGCGACAACAGCGTCGCGCTGCAGGTTGCAGAGGATCTCGGCGCCGACGTGAACCTCGCGCGCCTCGCCGACGAAATCCCGGCGATAGGGGAATTGATGGAAGGCGAAGACAGCGCACCGGTGATCAAACTGATCAACGCGCTGATCTCGCAGGCCGTGCGTGAACGTGCCTCCGACATCCACATCGAAACCTACGAAGACAAGCTCAGCGTGCGTTTCCGCCGCGATGGCGTGCTGAGCGAAGTGCTGTCGCCGAAGCGCCTGCTCGCGCCGCTGCTCGTCTCGCGCATCAAGGTCATGGCGCGGCTCGACATCGCCGAGAAGCGCCTGCCGCAGGACGGCCGCATCGGCGTGAAGCTCGCAGGCCACGCACTAGACATACGCGTGTCGACCTTGCCGTCGGCGCACGGCGAGCGCGTCGTGCTGCGCCTGCTCGACAAGCAGGCCGGCCAGATGGAACTCGACCAGCTGCGCATGCCGCCGCGCCTGCTCGATACCTATCGGACTGCATTGAAGGCGCCACACGGCATCATCCTCGTGACGGGCCCGACCGGCTCCGGCAAGACGACGACGCTGTACGCCGGCCTCACGCACATCAACGACGGCCACAAGAACATCCTGACGATCGAGGATCCGGTGGAATACACGCTGCCGGGCATCGGCCAGACACAGGTGAACGCGAAGATCGGCATGAGCTTCGCGCACGGACTGCGGTCGATCCTGCGCCAGGACCCTGACGTCGTCATGCTCGGCGAAATCCGCGACACGGAAACGGCCCGCATCGCCGTGCAGGCGAGCCTCACGGGGCATCTGGTGCTGTCGACGCTGCACACGAACACGGCCGTCGGCGCGATCACGCGCCTGCAGGACATGGGCATCGAACCCTTCCTGCTGGCGTCGAGCTTGGTTGCCGTGCTGTCGCAACGCCTCGTGCGGCTGCTGTGCGTGCACTGCCGACGTGCGCAGGTGCCGGATATGGGCGAGCGCCGGCTGCTCGGACTAAGTGAAAACGATGATGTGACGATCTACGAAGCGCAGGGCTGCTCCGCCTGCAAGCATAGTGGTTTCGACGGCCGCAAGGGCATCTTCGAATGCGTGCACGTCGATGCGGAGCTGCGCGCGCTGGTTCACGACAACGCCGGTGAAGATGCACTCATGCGTGCCGCGCGCACACAGGGCCCCAGCCTGCAGCAGGACGGCATCCGCTGCGTGCTTGCCGGCGAAACGACGCTCGCCGAAGTGCTCCGGGTCAGCGCGGCATGAGCGCGTGGAGCTACAAGGCGCTGGCGCCGGACGGCAAGGTCAGCAAGGGCATCCTGGAAGGCGAATCGGAACGTCAGGTACGCGCTGCCCTGAGGCAGCGCCAGCTGAAGCCGCTCGAAGTACTGCCGGCGCGCGGCATCGGCACGCTGTTCGGCGCCGATGCACGCGGGCTGTCACGCCAGCGAGTCGGCGCTGCCGAACTCGCGCTGTTCACCCGCCAGCTCGCGACGCTTCTGCTGGCCGGCGTGCCGCTGATCGACGCACTCGGTGCCACCGCGCGGCAAACGCCGGCGCCGCAACTCAAAAGCCTGCTGTTGCAAGTGCGTGCGAAGGTGCTGGCCGGACACGGCCTCGCCGCGAGCCTCGCGGATTTTCCCGATGCCTTTTCGGATTTGTATCGCGCGATGGTGCGTGCCGGCGAGCACGCGGGCCTGCTCGGCAAGGTGCTCGACGAACTGGCCGGGCATATCGAGCGGCGCCATGAACTGCAGCAGAAGGTGCAGATGGCACTGCTGTATCCGTGCACGCTGCTTGTCGTCGCGCTCGGTGTCATTGCGCTGCTGATGGGCCTCGTGATGCCCGACCTCGTTGCCCTGTTCCAGCGCACCGGTTCCGAATTGCCGCTAATGACGCGCCTGCTGATCGGCACGAGCAATTTCGTCGTGGCCTGGTGGTGGCTCGTGCTTGCGGTTGCCGTTGCCGTTGTATTCGCCGTGCGCAGCTTGCTGCGCGACGAACGCTGGCGGCTGCGACGCGACGCCATGCTTCTGCGGCTGCCGCTTATCGGCCGCCTGCTGACCGCCGCCGACACCGCGCGCTTCGCATCTACGCTGAGCATGCTTGCGACGAGCGGCGTCGCCCTCGTCGAGGCCCTCGCGATCGCAGCCGGAGTGATGGGAAATCGCGTGCTGCGGCAGCGCACGGAGGCCGGCGTGGTTTCCGTCCAGGAAGGGGGCAGCCTCGCGCAGGCACTCGAGGCCTGCGGGTTTTTTCCGCCAATGCTGACGCAGATGGTCGCGAGCGGCGAGAGCAGCGGCACGCTCGATACGCTGTTGCAGCGCGCCGCCACGGCACAGGAGCGCGAGCTCGAGCTGACGCTGAACGCGCTGATGAAAGTGCTGGAGCCGTTAATCATCGTGACGATGGCGATCGTCGTCGGCGCGATCGTCATGGCCGTGCTGCTGCCGATCATGCAGATGAATACGCTGGTGGCCTGATGCGGCGCAGCGGCTTCACGTTGCTCGAACTGCTTGTCGTCCTCGTCGTGCTGGGCCTGCTCGCGAGCGTGGCCGGGGTCACGTACTTCGGCCGCGTCGAAGCCGCGCGGCTGCAGAAGATAGAAGCGGACTTCGGCACGCTCGGCGCCGCGTTGAGCCTGTATCGCCTCGATGCTGGCGCACTGCCCACCACCGCGCAGGGACTCGAAGCGCTGCGCGTGCGTCCGCAACTGCCGCCGCAGCCGCGACGTTATAAAAGCGGCGGTTACATCGCCGCGCTGCCGCTCGATCCGTGGAGCCGCCCGTACCAGTACCTGTACCCGGCGCGCGGTGCGGGCAGCGAATACGATCTGTACACGCTCGGCGCCGACGGCGCACCGGGCGGGGAAGGGCAGGATGCCGACGTCTTCAAACGGTGAAGCCATGCGTGGCTTCACGCTCGTCGAATTGCTCGTCGTGATCCTGCTGATCGGCCTGGGCCTCGGCGTCAGCCTCACCGTCGACTTCGCCGCGAGTCCGCAGCAGCAGAAGCAGCAGACTGCGCTGCTCGCTAACGCGCTCGAGCTCGCCGCGCAGCAAGCCGTGCTCGACGGCGACATGCTCGGCCTCGACTTCTTTACCGCGGACGACGCCTTCGGGTACCGCTGGCTGCAATGGCGCGACGGCGCCTGGCAGTCGATCGCGCTGCAGTCCGGCGCCCAGGGCGACACGCTGCTCGACCGCGAGTTCCGCGCAGCGGTCACACTGTCCGGTGTGGAACATGTGCCGGAGCCGCGCGTGGATCTCGCCACGACCACCGCATTCGCGCCGGAAGTGGCGTTGTTGCCGACGCGCGAACTGACTCCCTTCACGCTGAGCCTCGCCGGTGACACGGGCGACGCCAGCGTGCTCAGCGCGGACCTGATGGGCCGCATCCGGATCGATGCCGATGCGCCGACGCCGCCCTAGCCCGATGCCACGCCGCAGCGCGGCCTTCACGCTGCTCGAAGTGCTGGCCGCGCTGCTCGTGCTCGGCATCGCGATGACCGCATGGCAATTGCGCATGGCGCAGAATCTCGATGGCGCCGCGTACCTGCGCGACAAAACGGTTGCGACGTGGGTCGCGCTGAACCAGCTCGAGTTGTTGCGCCTCGCGCAGCGCCGCGGCAGTGCACCGGTCGCAGGTGAGCTGCAGGGTACCGTCGCGATGGCGGGCGCGACGTGGTACTGGGTGCTCGCGCCGCAGGCCCAGGCTGCCACCGATGCGGACGCGATCGTGCCGGTGACGGTGAGCGTCAGTGCCGCGAGTATCGACGCGGCGCGCAACGAGCCGCTCGTGGCGATGACGGGAGTCAGCCATGCATGGCGTTGACGCGAATGCGCGTGGCTTCACGCTCGTCGAGCTGCTGCTCGCGCTCGGCATCAGCGCGCTGATCGCCACGCTGGCCTATGCCGGGCTCGGCACCGCGATCGATGCGAGTGCCGGCATGCAGCGCGAAGTGCGGCGGCTCGCCGACCTGCAGCGCGCGCTGAACATCGTCGAGGAAGACCTGGCGCAGGTCGTGCCGCGCCCGATCGTCAACGGCTTCGGCAGCGATGAACCCGCGTTCCGCGGCGGCCGCTTCCAGGACGTGCTGCTCGAGTTCACGCGCGGCGGCGTCGCCAACCCGCAGGACCTCGCGCGAAGCGAGCTACAGCGCGTGCGCTACGTCCTGGATGACGGCAGGCTGTGGCGGCAGTGGTGGAATGCGCTCGACCGCGCCAGCGAAAGCCAGCAACCGCAGTCGGCGCTGTTGCTCGAGGATGTCGAAAGCGCCGACGTCGCGTTTCTTGTGCCTGCCGAGCCCGGCGCGGCGCCAGTGGATTTCCAGCAGATTACGACGGGCGGGGCGCTGTGGACGGGGGACTGGTCCAGCGCGCGTGTCGGTGCCGATCGCGTTGCGCCGCTGCCGATCGCGGTGGACCTGAAACTGAGGCTCGCGGAATTCGGGGAGGTACGGCGTGTCGTCGAACTTCCGTGATGCCGGCGGCCAGCGCGGCGCGGCGCTGATCGTCGCGCTCGTCGTCGTACTGCTCGTCGTGCTGCTCGCCACGCGGCTGAGTTCCGACTATCTCGTGCTGTTCCGCACCGTGGAAAACCAAAGCGAACTGCAGCAGGCGCGCGCATACCTGCGCGGCGCGGAGCTCGTCGCCGAACAGGCGCTGTTGCGCGACCTGCAACGTAGCGGCGACATCGACAGCGCTCTGGAACCGTGGGCACAGAGGGCCTCGCTGCCGCTGCCCGAAGGCATCATGAGTGCCTGCCTCGCCGACCTGCAGGGGCGGCTGAACCTGAACGATCTAGGCGCGCCCGATGGTGAAATGAGCGCGGCACAAAAACGTTTTGTACGCCTGCTGCAGGTCGTCGACACGACGCTCGACAGCGTCGCCGCGACTACACTCGCCAACGCCGTGTTTGACTGGCTTGATGCCGACGACACCCAGCGTTATCCCGGCGGCGCCGAAGCGATCGATTACGGACGGTTGCCGCAGCCTTATCGTGCGGCCAACCAGGCCTTCGCGAGCGTCAGCGAATTGCGCCTCGTGCAGGGTTTCGACGGCGCGCTGGTGGCTGCATTGACTCCCCATCTGAGCGTATGGGGTAATGGAAACCTGAACATCAACACGCTCGATGCGCAGCTTTCGCCACGTGCTACGAGTGCAACGAATGCAGGCCTTGCGCCCGATGCCGGCCCCGTCATGCTGAGAATCCTGAACGCTCCCGACAGCCTGCTGCCGCTCAGCATCGAGGGCGCGCGCCTGCTCGCGTCCGCACGCGGCGAACGCGGCCTGTTCGAGAATCTCGACGTATTCGCCGCGCCTCCATTCGATGTGCAGCAGTGGGATCTCGACGGCATCGCCATGAACAGCGCGTACTTCGAACTGACGGCCGTCATGCAGACGGGCAGTCGCAGCCACGTGATGCAGAGCGTGCTGCGCCGCGCCGTGCTGCCATCGGGCGTGCCGGAAGTCACTGTCGTCAGCCGCCGTCATGCCGGCGCGCAGCAAGGAGGCTCATCCTGTGCTGCTGCGTTGCCTTGAATCCGGCGACTTCATCGCCTGCGACGCGCCGCGCAACGCCACGCCGGCGAGCGCTGCCGAACTCGCCACGCGCTTGCGCGGCACGTTCACGCTGGACACCATGCCCGACCTACACCTGCTGCTGCCCGCGCCGCGCTGCCTCGTTGCGAGCGTGCCGGTCGCGCCGCACGAACGCCGGCATCTTGCGAAGACCTTGCCGTGGTCCCTCGAGGAACGCCTGATCGAACCGGTGGAACAGGTTCACGTCGCGCATGGCGAGGTCGACGGTGGCAGCGCGCCGGTGTCTGCAATCAATGCCGCGTGGCTGCAGCAGCGCATCGATGCACTGCATGCGGCAGGTTTGCGGCCCCAGTCGGCCTGCTCGGAACTGTTCCTGCTGCCATGGGAAGAAGGGCAGTGGACCGTGTGGATGCCCGCGCAGGACGAAGGCGTGGTGGGCATGGCTGGCCTGGCTGACCTGGCAATAGTGCGCTTCGGTGCCCATGCCGGCCTTGCGTGTTCGCGGGCGAACCTTGCGACGGTACTGCAGCTCTTGCTGAACGAACACGGCGCCGCGCCGCGGCAGGTACTCGTCATCGGCGACGGCGCTGGGGCCAGCGATGCGTCGCTGTTCCCGGTACTGCTGCAGGCGCGTCTCACCGTGCAGCAGGAGAGCAGGGCGCAACTCGCCTCCCCGATGCACATGCCGGCATGCAACCTGTTGCAGGGCCGCTTTGCGCCGCCGCTGCCGTGGGCGCGCTGGTGGCGCGAATGGCGCGTGGCCGCTGCACTGCTGTTCGGCCTGTTGCTGGGCGACCTCGCCATGACTGCCATCGACACAGCGCGCCTGGAGCGCGCTGCAACGGTAAACGACGAAGCGATCCTCGCACTGTATCGCTCGGTGCAGCCTGACGGCGTCGTCGTCGACGCACGCCTGCAGCTCGAACAGGCTCTTGCGGCCGTCGGCGCTGCCGGACAAGAGAGCTTCCTGGCCTTGCTGGGCCGCATGGCGCCGGCGCTGCAGGCGACACCTGATGCGCGCGTTCAGAACCTCGACTACGACGGCACCAGCGGCGATCTCCAGTTGCAGGTGCTGACGAAGGACTACACGGATGCGGAAAACCTCCGTGCGCAATTGCAGCAGCTCGGGTTGCAGGCTGAGATGCTCGGCAGCAGTCGCGATGCCGGCGGCAATCGCACGCGGCTGCGCGTGAGAGGTGGCGCATGAAGCGCGCATTCCTGCGCCTGCCGCCAGCCACGCAGAAACTCATTGCGGGCGCCGGCATCACGGTGCTCATCGCGACGGGGCTCGGGATGTCGTGGCAGATGCATGCGCGCGCGGAGGAGGCACGACGTGCCGTCGATGCCAGCACTGCAAACCACGCAGCGATGGCTGAACTCGTAAGCCGTTTCAACGCGCGGCAAACGCGCGGCAGCGCGGCCCCCGACCTCAGCGCGCTCGTGACGCGCAGCCTGCAGGGGAAAGACTTTCAGCCGAGCCAGCTCCAGCAGCAGAACGGCGAGCTGGCACTGCGCTTCGACGGCGTGCCGTTCGCAGCGGTGCTGGCGTGGATGGTGGAACTTGAGGACGCCGGCGTCGTGTTCAGCAACGTCGGCATCGCACAGGCAGGGTCGGACGGGGTCAGCGTAACGCTGGTGATGCGCGGCACGTGAGCCGCGCGTGCGTGATTACTGGATCGTGATCGGCCACGAGTATTGCTGTGCGGCGCGTCCGGGAACCTCGATCGTCATCAACAGCGACGGCGGCACCGGATCGCCGCTCACCGGCAGCGTGGCGAGCGTGACACCGAGCGGGCCGATCGGCCCGAGGGCGTTCGGCACGGTGTAGTTGCTGATGCCCTGGACGGCGACGCCCGAGCCTTGCACGGTAAACGTGATCGTCGTGCCGAACGGCAGCGGGTTGCTGCCGAGTGCATCGGCGTTTGTATTCGTGTCGGCGAGGATCAGGCCCGACAGCAGGATCGGCGTACCTGACGTCAGCGCGATCGGCGTGCCAGGTGCCGGGAAATTGCCGAGGGCACGGATGCGCGCGAAGTCCGTCGGCATCACGATCGTTATCGTTTCGAAAACCGACACCGTGCTGTTGCCGGTGCATACGGCCGTTGCATTCACGTTGCGCAGGCAGGGACCGTCCCACTGGCCGTTGCCCGTGTCGCGCACGCCGTTGCGGTTCGTATCGAAGAAGAATTCGCCGATGTCGTAGGCGTTGTTCTCATTCTGGTCAGCATAGGGTTCGCCGAGGTCGATCACGGGGCCGTCGGCGGCGTCGTACAGCGAGTTGCCGTTGCGATCGACGAAGTTTTCCGCGCCGTCGGTATAGGCGATGACTTCGAGGCGCATGTCGGCAGGCCGCGGCGCCGTGCTGCGCCACGTCACCGTGCAGGTGCCATCGACCAGCTGGCAGGAGTTCTGCACGTTGCCGCTTTCCGGCGCGATGAAGCTGACGCGCGTGCCGTCGGTCGGGTTGTTGCCGAACACATCGCTCGCGATGATCGTGATGTTCACGGTGATTCCGTCGGTGTTCCACGCGCCGACGGGATTGAACGGCTGGTAGCTCATCGAGAAGCGATTGGCCACCGGTACGCCGGTCGAAATGATGATGTCGCTGGACGATCCCTGCTTGCCGGATTCCTGGTGCACGGCGAGCACGCTGACCGGACCTGCCACCGTGCCGCTGTTCAGCACGGTGCGCACGAGGCCTGCCTGGTCGGTGACGCCGCTTTCGCGGCCGGTCAGGATCGACGCGCCGCCCACGGCGGTGTTGATGCTGAAATTCACCTGCTTGCCGGTGATCGGCACGCCCTGCGGGCCGGCGACCTTGAAGGTCAGCTCCGTGCTCTCGTTGCCGCCGATGCCGGCCAGCGACAGCTGGTCGTGCGTGCTCGATACGAAGCTGACGGTGAGAACCTGCGGGCCGACCATCGTCATCGACACCGTCGCCGTGTCGTTGTTCGCGCCGAGCGTGGCTGTCACGGTATCCGCGCCATCGCAGCCGTTGTTCGTGTATTGCACCGAGTACAGGCCGTTCGACACGGGCGTCACGGTGCCGAATGCCGCGCGGCCGCTGGAGGCGCAAATCGACGAGAAGGTGACGGTCTGCGCTTCCGTCGGCGGTTCGTTGTTGCGGTTAGTCGTCACGACGTTCACGCGCAGCGTGGCGGACTCGCCCGCGAGCAGCGTGTTCTGGCTGGCGTTGATCACGCCGTCCTGGTACGTCGAGCCCGAGCCGTTTCCGAGCGCGTATATCGGCGTCACGCTTGCCGGTGGCGGTGATGAGGGCGCGCCACCGCTATCGAAACTGCCGCTACCGCCGCCGCCACCACCGCAGGCCGCAAGCCCCAGCATCAGGCCCGTGACGAGCGTGCCTTTGATCGCCTTGATCGCGGCAGCGCAGCAGGGCTGGAATGAGTGGGAAAAGGCGGCGTGGGCGGGGCGAAACATTCGCGGACATCCTATGTGGGCGGAATGCGCCGGATCGTACCATGAAACACCTGAGTGTCATTACCGCGCATGGGGTGACACAGCGGCCCTGGCGCGTCCGTGTCGTGGAAACGTTAACCAGTCGGCGCCGTCGTGCTGTCCAGCGACGGGGCATGTGAATGCGCAGGCGAGCATCCGGCCAAACGCCCGACGTTATGAGGCTGGAAGAAGGTTGACGGCGATTGCGGCGGAAGAGATGTTGCGAGCGGATGCGACGGAGCGCGGGGAAAGGCGGGCGGGCTCGTGCAAGCCGCGCCCGCCAGCTGACTTCAGATCGCGAGGACGCCGGTGCTGTCGCCGAAGGACTCCGCCTCGACGCCGAGCTTGCCGAGCATCGCAAGAAGCAGGTTCGACATCGGGGTGGGATCGGCCAGGTTGATGTGGCGGTTGCCTTCGAGCGTGCCACCGGCCCTGCCGGCCAGCACGATCGGCAGCGGGTCGTGGTTGTGCGCGTTGCCGTCGCTCATGCCGCTGCCGTACATCACGAGAGCATTGTCGAGCAGCGTGCCTTCGCCGTCGGGCGTGTTCTGCAGCCTGTCGAGGAAGTACGCGAGCAGGCTCACGTGGTAACGGTTGATCAGCGCAAAGCGCGCCTTGTTGTCTTCGCTGTTCGAGTGATGCGACAGCGTGTGGAAGCCGTCGCGCACGCCGCTCTTCGGATACACGCGGCCGCTCAGTTCCATTGCCATCAGGAAGGTCGAGATACGCGTGATCTCGGTCTGCCAGGCGAGCACCTGCAGGTCGTACATCAATTTGATGTGTTCCTCGACGTCATCCGGTACGCCGGTCGGTTTGCCCGGTACGTCGATGTCGTCGGTGACACGCGCGGCGGCCTGCTCGATGCGGCGCTCGATTTCGCGCACGTCGGTGAGGAAGGAGTCGAGGCGCAGGCGGTCGGCTGCCGGCAGCTTGCGGTCGAGGCTGTTGATCTGTTCGGTCACGGAATCGAGCAGGCTGAGCGACTGTGCACGGCGTGCGTCGCGCTGCTCGGACGTCGCACCGTCTCCGAACAACTGCTCGAACACCACCTGCGGGTTGTTCTGCATCGGCAGCGGCGCGGTGTCGTTCTGCCACGAAATCGTGTTGCGGTAGGCGCAGCTGAGGCCTTCACCGCAGCCGAGGCTGGGCTGGTCGATCATCAGTTCGAGCGACGGCAGCGGCGTGTCCTGGCCGAGCGCGCGCGCGGCGATCTGGTCCACCGTCACGCCGAGTCGCGGCGTCGCGCCCGATTGCGCAAAGGCGCCGCTGAGGTACGTCGACGACGAACGGTTATGGTTGCCGGCGGCGCCGCCGGGGCCATAGGCCAGCGGATGCCCGAGGTTGCTGATCACGTTGATGTGGTCGCGATACGGCTCGAGCGGCGCGAGGATCTCGGAGAACGTGAAGTCCTTGCCTTCGTCGACCGGCGTCCAGCGCGACATCGTCGCGCCGTGCGGGAAGTAGATCGCGCCGAAGCGCGTACGCGGCGCCGCGCCCGACTGGGCGAAGGCCGTCATCGCCGGCAGCATCGATTCGAGCAGCGGCAGCGCAAGCACGGTGCCGAGGCCGCGCAACACGCTGCGGCGGGAGAGGTGCTTTTTCGTCAGAAAGTTTGCCATGTCTGGTTCCTGTGCCGAATACCTGTGTCGGACCCTGTTGTCGTACGTTCAGTTTCCTACAGCGCCGCGGTGTTCGCCGGCGTTTCGCTCTTCACGCGCTGCGTGAACTGCGGGCTCTGCACGATGCCGAGTACGAGCGCATTGAACGCGTGGTCGTTGGTTTCGGCTTCGCGCATGATCGCGCGCACGGTGGGCATGTCATGGTACTCCACGGCACGTCCGAGCGCATAAGTCAGCAGTTTTTCGGTGAAGGTGCTGACGAAGAGTTCGGATCGCGACATCAGCGCATCGCGCAGGTCTTCCGCGCTGTCCACCGGCGTGCCATCGACGAGCGTGCCGCGCGGGTCCACGGCCGAGTCGCCGTCCTGCGTGCGCCACGCGCCGATCGAATCGAAATTCTCGAGGGCGAAGCCCACCGGGTCGATCACGCTGTGGCACGAATGGCACGAAGGATCCGCGCGATGCTGTTCGAGGCGTTCGCGCACCGAGCTCTTCAGCACGACGGTGCCGTCGCCGTCGAGGTTCGTTTCGACGCCCGGTGGCGGCGCCGGTACCGGTGCATGCAGCAGGTTCTCGAGGATCCAGGCGCCGCGAATCACAGGTGAGGTGCGGCTTGCCGTCGATGTAACGGTCAGGATACTGCCGTGGCCCAACAGGCCGCGGCGCGGGTTGTCGGCCGGCAGTTGCACCTTGCGGAAATGCGAACCGCGTACGCCTTCGATGCCGTAGTGGCGCGCAAGGCGTTCATTAAGGAAGGTGTAGTCGGCCGTCAGCAGTTCGGTAACGGGACGGTTTTCGGCGATCACGTTCGCGATCAGCAGTTCCGTCTCCTCGATGAAGGACTGGCGCAGGTTTTCGTCGAAATCGGTGTCTTCCGGCGTCAGGTCGGCGAGCTGGCGCAGGTACAGCCACTGGCCCGCGAAGTTGTCGACGAGCGCCTGGGCCTTCGGATCGGCCAGCATGCGCAGCACCTGTTCGCGCAGCACGGACTCGTCGCTCAACTTGTCCTGCGCGGCGAGGTCGAGCAGCTCGTTGTCGGGCACGCTGCTCCACAGGAAGAAGGACAGGCGCGTCGCGAGCTCGAGGTCGCTGATGCGGTAGGCTTCGCCCGGGGCGACATCCGCCGGTTCTTCCTCGAAACGGAACAGGAAGCGCGGATCGAGCAGGATGCGCGACAAGGCCTGCTGGATGCCGGATTCGAAATTGCCCTGCGCGCGGCCCTGGTCGTAGAAGGCCAGTACCGGTTCGAGTTCGGCGACCGTTACCGGGGCGCGGAACGCGCGCGTCGCGACGTCGACCGCGATGCGCTCGGCGCAGGCACGTTCTTCGTCGGTGGTTTGCGGATAGCAGCTGAACACGCGTTCACGGCTCGCCGTTTCGCCGGGGCCGCTTGCATTGAAGGGGCCGGTGATCTCGACGCTGTCGATGGCGCCGCCGACGCTGTATTCGGAATAGATGTCGTTGACGCCCGTCGGGCGCTTCGTGTCGAGGATCGCGACCGTCAGTTCATGCTCGCCAGCGGTTACCGGCAGGCGGAACGAGCGCAGGTCTTCCACCTTCAGTTCCTTGCCGTCGAGCATCACGATCGTGCGGATGCTGATGTTGCGGCCAAAGGCGCCGCCACCACGCACGCTGAAATCGTATTCGGCATCGAGCGGGAAGTTGTAGGTCACCTTCATGCCGCCGCGCGTACCGAGCGGCATGCCTTCGAGGTGCTGGTCCTGCGCGAGGCCGGCCGGCGTCTGGAAGGTTTGCGCGGATTCGGTCGCCGTCATGTCGCCGACGACCCAGCGGCTGATCTTCATCGCCGCGGACGTGTAACCCTGGATCAGGGCCGGCGAAATGCCGAGGCCGGCCGCGATGTTGTCGAAGCCTTCGCTGGCGTCGTCCTGCGGCAGCAGCGAAGCGGCATCGATGTCGAGGCTGAAGATGTCACGGATCGCATTGGCGTATTCGTTGCGGTTCAGGCGGTGCAGCGCCGGCGGCACCGGATGCGGATGCACCTGCGCATCGAGCACGCCTTCGACTTCACGCGCAAACGCGTCCATCACTGCGCGATCGGGGCGTTCCTGGTCGGCGGGCGGCATCATGCCGGCCTTCACCTTGCGGACGATCTTTTCCCAGGCGTCCGCGTCGTGTTCGACGTTCGCGTAGTTGAGGCCTTCGATGTCGAGGCCGCCCGAGTAATCCTCGAGGTTGTGGCACTTCACGCAGTAATCCTGCAGCAGTGCAGGCAGTTCAGCGGGTTGCGCGCCGGCCTTCGCGGTCGCAAGCGCCGCGATTGCCAGTGCGAGGGGCTTCAGACGTACTACTTTGCCAAACATCAGCGAACCTCTTTGCCCTGTGCGGTGAGCAGTTCCGTAATGAGTTTGATCGACGTGGGCTTCGCCTCGGCGGGATGCGTCGCGAGGAACACACCCTTCGCCCAGTCGAGCGCACTGCGGTTTTCGTTGTCGAGCAGCGTCAGGTCGGCGCCTTCATCGACAAGGTACTGAATGATGTCGTCCGAGCCGCGGTTGGCGGCGCCCATCACGGCCGTGATGCCCATCGAGTTCTGCTGGTTCACGTCCATGCCGAGTTCGCGGCAGATCTTCACGGCTTCGAGCAACTGTTCCGGACCTTCCGTATACGTTTGGGCGTAGACCCAGTTCACGCCGGCCGCGGCCATCAGCGGCGACGTGCCTTCAAAGGTATGAATATGGGGATCCGCGCCGTTTTCCAGTAAAAGTTTCATGACTGTTACATCGCCGGCGTGGGCCGCGGCCAGGAACGGCGTCTGGCCAGTGAAATCGACCCATTCGAGCGTACCGGTAATCTCGAGCAAATGATGCCGTACTGGCGGCGTTTCCTTCGTGCGGACGTTGAGGTCCGCGCCGGCCGCTACAAGTGCCTTGATGAGCTCGAGAACCGGGCCGCGTTCGATGTCGTTCACGAACGTGGAGTTGTGCACATACAGGTTACGTACGTAGACGGCTTCCCAGATCGGGCTGCGGCCGTACCAGTCCTGGTCGTTCAGCAGCACGTCGTCCTGCTCGAGGAGGAAGTGCGCCATCTGCATGTTGTTGTTCGAGATCGCCATCAGCAGCGGCCAGATGCCGTTGGCTTCCTTGGCGTTCAGCTCCGCGCCGGCATCGAGCAACAGCTCCGCGACGTCGATGTGGTCATGGCGGGCTGCATACAGCAGCGGGGTCATGCCGCCCGGCTGGGGCTCACGGCGGCCGCGGTCTTTCGGTACGCCGCCGCGCAGGATGCCGACGCCGAAGCCGAAACCGGGCACGGAGTTCGGCGCGATGAAGTTCGGTGCAGGCATGACTTTCGTTGCGGCGTTCACGTCGGCGCCGGCATCG